>DATKHR010000121.1:0-2052 GCA_035510155.1 Vicinamibacterales bacterium | reverse complement strand
ACCCCGACCAAGAGGCCGAAGCCGCGGCGATGCGACCCGTGCGCTAAGGCGGAGGCGCTCGACTACTCGCGCTGGCACTACCGGACGTTTCGCGACGAGATGCTCGAGTACCACCGCAACCACTACCGCAAGAACCGCAAGCGCATCCTCGCCAAGCGCGCGGCGCGACGCGCGGTGGAGGTGCAGTCCGCCGTCAACAACGGCGACGGCATGACGTCGTTCTTCGGCCGCAACGGCAACTTCACCGGGTCGGCTGGGTCGCCGATCGACCGCGCGTTCAACTTCGGGAGCTCACGATGAACGGCCGAACCATCGGTAACCTGATCTTGATGACGCTGATCTGCGTCGTCGTGTTCATCGTGTTCATGGCGGTCCGGCCGACCAAAGCGTCGGCGCAGAACTTCCAGAGAGAGGCGGAATTATTCGACCTCGTGAGACCCCTATCACCCCGCAACTGTCCTCGATCTGATTAGTCCGGAGGCCGTGACATGTTCGTGAACCAACCCGATGACGCGCAACTCGTCGCCCTGTGGCACGACCCCGAGACGTGCCCCGCCATCGCCCGCCGCCTCGGCGTGAGCCAGACGTGGCTGACGCTCCAGTGGCGCCGCCTCCGGGAGCAGGACAGGCTCCCCACGGACCGACGGCGCAACGCCAGCGAGAGGCGCGTGGACGAGTCCATCGACGGCGCCGACGGCCGGCCGACCATCAAGACGCACGACCGCCTGTTGAAGCGGCTGATCGCCGTCCACGGCGAGCCGCGGTTCGACTTGTTCAACTCGAGGAGAGCAACGTGTTCGTGAGCCAGCCCGTGGACGGCGTGATCTACGTCGCGCGCAGGTCCCTCAATGGGAGCGCGAAGTTCCTGTGGTCCGCGATCGAGGTCGCGTCCGACCAGAACGACCGACGCGTCGACGTCGAAGGATAAAGCAAAGATCAGCCGGCGATTGCCGGACAATCGCCAATTTCTGACTCACACGCCCTAAAGAGGCGCGGCCTCACCACCTTGACCGGTAATGCTAGCTAATCTGCGCGCCCCGGAGGTTGGCTTGTCGTTATTGGGTGGGCCGCTTAGCCCTCAGAGAAAACCGCGCGCCCACACATCGTCTCACGGCTCCGAGACGAAAGTGAAGCGGGCGCTCCGCTGTCAAACTAGAACGGCACTCCTATCGCGCTGCGTTACCGGTTCAATCTTCACCTGCCTAGCGTGAATTAACGTGAGCTAAGCTCGGGCGCGTGCGCCTCGCCGCTCTCGATTGCTTCAATGCTGCAAGCGCATCCTGCGTCCACTGAACCGCGTGCCTGAGAAGTAACTCGCGGGTCTGGGAGTCCTTCGTTCGTTCAGCGGCTTGAAGACAGTCCTGGGCGAGCTGCGCGCACAGCTCAACTTGTAATGACATGGGCCTCTCAAGATAATTGCCAGCCAGGACGCACTCGGTCCTGGCTGGCCGATTAGGTGTCTGCAATACTCCTTCGTCGCAAGCCCTGGTCGTTCGGTTCACCTGCTGCGGAGTGCCTCTGCTTTCATGCGCGCAGGGCGTGCCCCTGGGCCATTTGTTCGTCGCGGCCAATGATGGCTTCGTGAATGGCTGGGGCCTTTTCCGTCCGTGGCTTCGAGGAACAAATCTTTGGCCGAACCCAACAAGTCAGACGGCCCCGTGCCGATTACTCAAGGGGCGCGCCTACTTTGATTGCATATGGTGCAGCGTAGGTTCGGAGTAAGCGCAGGGCTCCAGGTGGTTGAAGAACCCAGGGCCCGACATACTCACCGGCATAGGGTGCGACGGAGCGGGCGCTGCCAATCGAACTTGGAGCGCCCGCAGTTATTAGCGGGAGGCGGGACCACGGCCTGCGGCCGGGCCCTGCACGGAAGGGGACGGTCAGTGATTTACCGGGTGTTCATGACCGGCGGAGACTACGTCGTGATCGACGCTGATAGCCCGGAAGAGGCGATGCTCAAGCTGCGTGATGCCGGACTTGAGCCGGTGAAAGCCGAGCCGTTCCTGACTGACGCCCACGCTCGCCGGTCGAAAGGCACCCCGGCGAGGTAGC
>DATKHR010000120.1:0-3242 GCA_035510155.1 Vicinamibacterales bacterium | reverse complement strand
GAAGCGACCGTTCCGGATCGACACGGTGTCCACGATGGTGTTGTTGCCGTCCATTGTGTGGATCCTGCCGTTGACCAAGACGAGTTCCTCTGTCGTCCGAACCGCCGCGCCGGCGGCGCCTTGCTCAGCGTCGGCAGGAGGTATTGGCAATCCGAGCGCCGCCACCACGCCCGCGCCAGCGCTCGCACCCAGCAGCTGTCGGCGTGACAGGTCTTTTCGTTCCGCCATTTGTCACCTACATGTCGAGTTTCTGACCGGCAAACGGCCCACGATAGGTAGAACGGCGCGACCGGTCAAGTTGATACGACTGGGGGCACCTTACGCTACTCTTCTGATTGCCATCATGCAGCAGCGCATGCAGACATCCTCGATGGATCTGTTCAAGACAGCTGCGCTCGGAGCTTCCGCAGCATTGACGATATCGGCGTGCGCCCCGGGACAGCCGCCGCGCGAGGTCGTTCCGACGATAACGACACCATCGGGGTCGGCTGCCGTCGAACAGACCACGCCCGGTACGGACGCGGCGGCGACGCTCGTCATCGGCTTTGACGGCCTCGGGGCCGGCTTCACAGGTCCGCAAGGCACAGCCGTTCTACGCAACCCGTCGGACAACAGCCTCGCCGTGGGTCCCAACCACATCGTGCAGACCGTCAACTCGCGAATGGCGGTGTTCACCAAAGAGGGGAAACAGTTCAACACGAGCGGCAAGGTGCTCTACGGACCGGTCCCAACCAATAACGTGTTCAAGGGTTTTGGCGGCCAGTGCGAGGCACGTAACAACGGCGATGCGGTCGTGCGCTACGATCAGATCGCGGATCGGTGGCTCATCGTGATGCCGGTCTTCGCGCGCGGCACGCTCCGACCCGATCAGCCAGGCCCGTGGAAAGGTGGCGAGCCCGCGCACCTCAGCCCGCCTGGCCGAGCCGATCAGCCAGGTTCCGCCGTCCCGTTGTTTCAGCCGCCGCCCGCATCGGCGGATGCGGCGCCGAACGCCTCGCCGCCGACCGGTCGCCTCGGTCAGCGCGGAGGCAACGAGGCGCAGGGGCCGTACTCTATGTGTTACGCCGTCAGCACGAGTGCCGATCCACTGGGCTCGTACTATCGCTACGAGTTTCTGCGACCGCTGTTTCCCGACTATCCACGCCCGGCCATCTGGTCCGACGGCTACTACGTGCCGACGAGCACCAGCGACAACCGAATCTCCCAGACCGTTGCCACACAGAAGCACGCCTGCGCCGCCGAGCGCGCGAAGATGCTGAAGGGCGAGCCAGCAACTGAGCAATGCGTCATCATCGAGAACGTGAACTTTCTGAACAATGCCGACATCGATGGGCGGTCGCTCCCGCCCGCCGGTGCCCCCAACGTCATGATGGCGGCCGGCGGGAGACAGCTCGACCGCATCCTGGAAGCCGACACGATCGATGTGTGGCAGTTCCATGTCGACTGGAAGACTCCCACGAACACACGCGTGATCGGACCGCAAAAGATCCATGTCGCGCCGTACCACTACCTCTGCGACGGCCAGCTGTCGAACTGCGTGCCGCAGCCAGGCAGCGAGCGCCGGCTGGATTCGCAGGGCGACAAGATCATGGCGCGCCTGGTTTACCGCCGCATCGGCCCTCGCGAGTCGATCGTCGCGGTGCACTCCGTGAACACCACGTTGGGGGGCGGGGGTGTGCGGTGGTACGAATTCCGGATCGACGACCGGCGCAGCATCTCGCTGTATCAACAGGGCACGTATACGCCGGATAGGTTTTTTCGATGGATGGCGAGTCCCGCAATCGATCGGGCGGGCAATATCGGCATCGGGTACTCGTGGGGCGGGACGCCGAATTTTCCCGGGCAGCGCTTCGCCGGCCGACTGGCGAACGACCCGCTGGGCGTCTTGACGCTCCGCGAAGCGATTCTCGCCGAAGGAGAAGCCTCTCAGACCGTGATGCGATGGGAAGACTACACGCAGACCGCGATGGACCCGAGCGACGACTGCACGATCTGGCACGTCGGTGATTACGTTAAGAGGGGCTTCGACGCGTATTCCACGAAGATCGGCGCGTTCCGGTTGCCGGGATGCAGGAGGCAGTGATGATACCTCGCAGAGACTTCCTCAAAGCTGCCGGGGCGATCACCTGTAGTGCGGTGGCGAAGACCAGAGTACTTGCCAGCGCAGATTCGCAGAGCCAGATGGAAAGAGAGAGTCCGCGCATCACGGACGCGGCGTACACCCCTCTCGCGGACTACCCGATCCGGCCGCAGCCATACTTCGACGTGACTCTGACCGACCGCTTCTGGAAACCCAAGGCCGACACCAACGCGACCGTCACAATTCCGTTGGAGGTCCAGAAGCTGATTGAAGCGCCGCACGGCCTCAACGGTAACGTTCTGGAAGCGGCGATCCTCTCGCTGAGAACACATCCAAATCCGCAGCTGCAGGCGACCGTGGATGAGCGCGTCGAGCAGTTGAAAAAGGAGCGCTGGAACGGCAACGGCGCGTTCGAGGTCGCCGCGACCTATTACTTCACGACCGGACCGAACGACCTCCTCGAGAACGCGAAAGCTTCGGCCGATCGTCTCTACGAGGACTTCGTTGTCCGCAACCCACCGTTCGACGGAGGCGAGCGCGACGCGATTAATTGCATTGAGCTCTATCGGGCCACGCACGCGAAGAAGTATCTGGATCTCGCGAAGCACTACCTTGACATCCGCGGCCTCAACACCTCGGTCAACCGGAGCCGGCACAACCAGTCCTACAAACCGGTGCTCGAACAGGGCGAGGCGGTCGGCCATGCGGTCAATTGCGTCTCGCTGATGGTGTCGCTCGTCGACGTTGGCGTCCTGTGCGGGCTTCGTCCCTATTTCGATTCGGCGCACCGAATGTGGACAGACATCGTCGAGCGCAAGCTGTACATCACGGGCGGCGTGGGGACGACCGGCAACGAAGGCTTCGGCGAGCCGTACTCGCTGCCGAACCTGACCGCGTACTCCGAGACCTGCGCCGTGCTGATGTTCATCACGCTGAACCATCGGCTATTCATGGCGACCGGTGACTGCAAGTATATCGACGTGATGGAACGAGGGATGTACAACAACGCGCTCGACGGCGTGTCCATAGCCGGCAACCGGTTCTTCTATGTCAACCGGCTGGCGAGCGCAGGCGACGGTCGTGATCTCCGGTGGGAGCGCGCGTCGCTCGAGTGCTGCCCGCCCAATCTCGTCCGCTTCCTCGCCCGGATGCCAGGCTACGT
>DATKHR010000119.1:0-22154 GCA_035510155.1 Vicinamibacterales bacterium | reverse complement strand
CCGCCAGCTGCACCTGAAGGCCCAGGAACTGGGCCGCATGCGTGAGTTCAACGACAATATCCTCGAGTCGCTCGACAACGGACTGGTGGTGTTCGACGTCGACGAGCGGATTGTCCGCTGGAATCGGGCGCTCGAGAGCTTCTCCGGCATCGAGCGTGAGGCCGCGGTGGGCCTGCGGCTGGGCGAGCTCTTCGATGCGCACTTCGTCGAAGCGTTGCGCGCGGCGCGCGCGGAGCATCCCTATGGCGCGACGTTGTACCGCGTGCCGCTGTCGCCGGCGGGCGGCGACGGCGTGAAGCGGCTGGTCAATGCCACCCAAGTACCGCTGCAGAACCCGGGTGGCGGCACTGCGATCGCCGGGATGATTCTACTGATAGAAGACATCACGGACCGCGTGCGCCTCGAGGAGCAGCTGCAGATCTCCGAGAAGATGGCGTCGATCGGGCTGTTGGCAGCCGGCGTGGCCCACGAGGTGAACACCCCGCTCACGGGCATCTCGAGCTTCACGCAGATGCTGCTCGAAGGCGCGGACCCGGCCGATCCCAAGACAGTGCTGCTCGAGAAGATCGAGCGGCAGACATTCAGGGCCGCGAAGATCGTCAACGGCCTCCTCAACCTGTCGCGGCCGGGCACATCGGGGACCGAGCGGATCGACGTCGATCTCAACGCGGTGATCATGGACGTCTTCTCCCTGCTCGAGCATCAGTTCGAGGTGGCCAGGATCAGGGTTCGGAAAGAGCTGGCGGCCTCGGGCGCGCTGGTGCTGGGGATGGAGCATCAACTGCAGCAAGTGTTCCTGAACCTGTTCCTGAATGCGAAGGACGCGATGCCGCGGGGCGGGTGGCTGTCGGTCGGGACGCGCATTGACGGCTCGCTGGTCGTGGTGGAAATTGCCGACACCGGCTCCGGCATTCCGTCGGAGCAGCTGGCTCGAATCTACGATCCGTTCTTTACGACGAAGTCCATCGGCCGCGGCACCGGGCTCGGGTTGTCTATCACCTACGGCATCGTGCGGGAGCACGAGGGGACGATTCACTGCAGCAGCGCGGTCGGGCAGGGGACGCGGTTCACCCTGACACTGCCGCTGGCGCAGCCTGGGGCGGCTGAGACACCACGGTCTGCTGCGTCGGCCGTGTCCGCGGCGCCCACCGCCCCGGCGGCTTCCGGCTACCGCCGGACTTGAAAAAGACGTATGCCCACTTCCCGACAAGGCACGATCCTCGTCGTAGACGACGAAGAGATCATGCGCGAGATTCTGGAGACGCTGCTGACGCGGGAGGGCTATGAGGTCCGCCTTGCCTCGTCGGGCGCAGAGGGGCTGGAGCTGGCGCGTGCGCTGCCGTTCGATGCAGCCATCGTCGATATCATGATGCCTGGACTCGACGGCATCGCGACGCTCGACGAGATGAAGCGCATCGACGACGACCTGGCGGTCATCATTATCACCGCGTTTGCGTCGGTTGAGAGCGCCATTTCGGCGATGAAGGCCGGCGCGTTCGACTACGTCACCAAGCCGTTCAAGAACGACGAGGTCCTGGTCGTCGTCCGCAACGCGATGGAGCGACGGCGACTCGTCAGTGAGAACCGGAACCTTCGGCAGAACATCCAGGAGCGCTACCACAAGTTCGCCAACATCATCGGCAAGAGCCCGCGGATGCGGCAGGTCTTCGATCTCATCATCCAGGCGGCGCCGAGCCGGTCGACGATTCTGATTCAGGGCGAGAGCGGCACGGGCAAGGAGCTGGTCGCGCGCGCGATCCACGCGAATTCGTCGCGGGCGGAGCGATCGTTCGTGACGGTCAATTCCGGCAACCTGCCGCCCGACCTGCTCGAGTCCACGCTCTTCGGCCACGTCAAGGGCGCGTTCACCGGCGCGGTGTACCCGAAGAAGGGCCTGTTCGACCTCGCCGACAAGGGGAGTATCTTCTTCGATGAGATCGGAAACGTCCCGCTCGAAACGCAGGCCAAGCTGCTCCGCGTCATTCAGGAGCGGGACTTCATGCGCCTCGGCGGCATGGAGACCATCAAGGTCGACGTCCGGATCATCGCGGCGACCAATGTCGATCTCCGTCAGATGATGGAGGAGGGGAAGTTCCGCGAGGATCTGTTCTACCGGCTCCATGTCATCTCGATTCAGCTCCCGCCGCTCGGCGACCGCAAGGACGACATTCCGCTGCTCGTTCACCACTTCCTCGAAAAATATGGCAACGAGAACAAGAAGCTGGCGCTGGAGCTGACGCCTGATGCGCTCGACCTCCTGACGGAGTACGACTGGCCCGGCAACGTGCGAGAGCTCGAGAACGTCATCGAGCGCGCGGTCGTCCTGGCGCCCGGCCCGCGGATCGGCGTCGAGCTCATTCCGGATCACGTGCGAAAGGCGCCGAACTTCCAGATGCCGCAGTTCGTCGTGCCGCCGGAGGGCATCTCGTTCAAGGACGTCATCACGGACTTCGAGAAGCGTCTGATCGAGTCCACGCTCGCGGCGGCCGGTGGCGTTCAGAAGCGCGCGGCGGAACTGCTGCACATCAAGCCGACGACGCTCAACGAGATGATCAAGCGGTACGAGATCCGTCCGCGACGCAAGCGGGTCCTCGGGGGGAATGGGGGCGGCGGCCAGGACGATCCGAATACAGACGAACCGGCGCCGCCCGTGCCGCCCGCACCTTCGCCGTCCCGTAATCCCGCGATCGATTAACGCGCGCTGCGGACCTTGGCGAAGATTCGCTCGTACTTGCCGAGCACGACGTCCCACCGGTAGTTGCGACGCACGTAGTCGCGGCCGTTCTGTCCGAGTCTCTGGCGCAGGCGCGGGTCCGACAGGAGCAGTTTGAGGCACTCGACGAACTCGTCGCGGTCGGCGTAATACAACCCGCCGTTGCTGCGCACGCAGTGCTCCACCAGCACTGCGCTGCGCGCATTCGCCAGAATCGGGGTGCCAACCGCGAGCGATTCGAGCGCGAGCAGAGACAAGCTCTCGAAGGGGGACGGACACACGACGACTGTTGCCGCCTCGAGCGCCTGGACGCGCTCGCGATCCGACAGCAGCCCGGCGAATATGACCGACGGGTCCTCTGGGAGAGGCATCAGCTTGACGCCCATCAACGCGAGCGTGGCGTCGCCGCCCTCCCTGACGTACTCGCCGAAGTACTGCAGCAGTTCCTCGCAGCCCTTGCCCGGATCGATGCGACCCCCGTAGAGCACGACTGGCCCGTAAAGGCGATGACGGCGGCGGAACGCCGAGCCGCGTTCCGTCAGGTGCGACGGGAGCTCGCGTGGCTGCGGATTGTCTTCGGCGGCCGCCGGGGCGGTTCCTTCCGGTACGGGCAGCTCGTCTTCGACCGGCGGGGCCGGCGGCATTCGCGGATAAGGCTGGCCCTGCGGGATGTCGACGCCGACGCCGACGACGTCTTCGATGAGCGGGCGATCGACGAAGAACTCGTGGACGAAGCAGCGCTCGCTTTCGGTCAGATAGCAGAGCGCCGCCGGCTTGCTGAACACGTCCTTGAAGATCTGGAGCCGGATGGCCGGCTCATCATGCGCGGTGGGGACGAGGACCGCTCGCTGGGGCGCGACGTCGAGCCCGAGGACCGTTGGCGCATACAGATACGTGAAGAACACCAGGACGTCGTACTGTTGCTGGTGTCGCTTGAGATACTCGATGAGATTCGGGCACCAGGGCCCCTGCTCGGCCAGCCACTCCATCTCGTCCTGGCGGGTGTGCGCGCTGTTGAGGATCCAATCCGAATACCTGTTGAACGCGTCGATGTCTCTCGTCCGCGCGTTGGCGAACCGTCGGACGGTCACCCCTTTGACCCGGTCTGCGCCTTCCGGATACTCGTTCTTCCACGTCACATAATCGCGCGCGCAGGTCGTCAAGACGTCGATGTCGTGATTGCTCGCGAGGCGCTCGGCGACGAGGCGGCACAGTTGCTCGGATCCGCCGAGCACCTCGCCGCCGTAGCGTTGGATGACGAAGGCGAGACGCATTTACACGTGGCTCGGTACTCGTGGCTCGTTATTCATGACTCAAGGGCTCGTTGGCCGTCACCCGTTTCCGGCGGACTGGACGAGCGTGGACAGCTCGCGGGCGACACGCTCGTCACCGAAGTCGGCGAGCCGCTGCCGTTGACCCGCAATCACCTGCGCGCGAAGATCGTCGTTGAAGGCCAGCTCGCCAAGCAGCTCGGCGGCCACCTCGAGATCCTTCGGCGCGAACTGCACGCCCGATCCGCCGAGCGTATCCGGTACGGCGGCCGCCGAATAGGCAAGCACCGGAACCCCGGTCGCCATGGCCTCGACGAGCGGCACGCAGAAGCCCTCGTGCTCACTGAGAGATACATAGACGGCCGTGTGCTGGTAGTACACTGCAAGCTCGTCGTCAGGAACCGGGCCGGTGAAGATGAATCGATCGTGCAGGAGGCGGTAGTCGGCCATCAGCGCGCGAATCATCGAATAGTACCGCGGCACGACATCGTAGCGTCCGACGAAGATGAAACGGTAGTATGCGTCGACGTAGCGCTTGTAGACCTCGGCGAGCTTGATATGGTCCTCGATCTTCTTGTTCGGCGCGATTCGACCAACGAAGAGAAAGTTCACAAGACCATCGTCGAGGATCTCCTCGAGCGCGGGAAGATGGACCCTCCGTGTGACACGTGCCGTGTCGACGGCGATTGGAAAGACGCCCGTGTGCGGGAAGCCCAATTCCTCCAGCTCTCGCCGGTTGAACTCGGAGTCGCCAAGGGCGAGATCGGCGTGACCGACGAGCGTGGCCAGTTCCTGCCGGCCCAGCGACGCGAGTCGAAAGAGGCCGGGATCATAGGGAGCGAAGTACCCCGCCGGGGTCACGTTGTGGTACTGGAGAATCCTGCCGCGCTCCAGTGACGCGAATGCCGCGGTCATCGGCGACGGAAGCGCGTAATGAAAAATCGTCAGGTCGCCCCGCCTCGACGAGGGGTCGGCAAAGGCGCGCACGTCGTCTCTGAGCACGTCGTCAATCGTCAGGGCGTAGATCTCCGCGTCGTGGCCCAGCCCACGGATGAGGTCGCGCACCCGGCGCGCGCTGTCGCCGATGGCGTCGCCCCTGTGCGCCGCGGGAACCCATTGGTTGACGATCATTCTCGTTACTCGTCGCTCGCTGCGCGTTTCGCTATTCCCGGCTCGTCGGCAGTGCCTGGTAAATAGCCGGCCGGTAAAACCTCAACTCCTCCAGCTCCTGGGCCGCGTCGAACTGATGCCAGAAGTCGAACGTGACGGCTGGTCGCGGCGCGCGCGGGCGGGAGAGGATCGTCCTCACGTACGCGAGCAGCGTGCCTGCGAAGTCCTTCGACCGCAGCCGGCCGATCGCGGCGAGCTGAGCGTCGACGATCTGGTCCTGGAGGGCCGTGTTCGAGACGATGGCTTCGATCAAGGTCGCCACGTGGATCGGGTCCTTGTCGTAGTAGAGGACGCCCGCACCGTCCATCGTGTCCGGGACGGCAGTGGCTGCGAACGCGACGACCGGCACCTGCTTGTAGAAGGCCTCGACCAACGGTACGCAGAAGCCCTCGTGTTCGCTGGCGCACAGGAACAGGTCGGCGACCTCGTAGAACGCGACGAGCTCTTCATCCGAGACATGTCCGATGAAGTGCACATGACTGGCGTCAAGCGCCGCCGCCAGCTGGTGCAACGACGCCAGATATCGCTCGAACCCGCTGTGCGAGCCGACGATGAGGAGACGCGAGCGGAGGTTGTAGAACGTGTGGTACGCGTGGAAGAACCGGATCACATCTTCAATCTTCTTGTTCGCAATCACGCGCCCGACAAACAGAATGTTGGTCCAATCGTCATCGAAGTCGCGCGCCACCATCCAGTTGGGGGCGCGATCGAGGTGCGAGAAGTCAGGAACGACCGGCAGCACGGCGGTACGTGAAAAGCCGAGCGCCTCGAGATCTTGACGGTTGAACTCGGAGTCGCCCAGCGCGAGATCGGAGCGATCGGAGTAGGCGCGGAGCTCACGTCGGCCTCTGAAGCACTGGCGCGCGAGCGTTCGATGGACGCCGACGAAGTACTCGGGCGGCGTGATGTTGTGGTAGATGAGCGCCATGCGATCGGGCAGTGCATAGGCTGTCCGCGACGCCCGGGAGCCCAGAGAAAAATGGTGGAACAGCAGATTGTCGGGGCGGCTGAAGTCCACGAGCTCGCGGTAATCGCGCGTGCACGCCTCGAGGCGATGATCGGCGGTCTCGACGAAGATCTCCGAGGCGTAACCGGCGCCGCGCAGGACGCGCTGAATGCCCAGCACTTCGTGCCCGATGGCGTCGCCGTAGCCGAGCGTCGCCAGAACTTGATGAATGCTGATCACGCCGGCCGCCTGGCGGCCGGCGCCGGCAAGCCAAGCGCGGGACCTTGGGGAAGCCGCGCGAGGACGTCCCGCGCGGCCGGCACCTCGACACGACGACGATCCAGCCAGCCCCCCTGGTGTCCCTCGGTGCCCGCCTGCGGCTCCGTCCGGAGCCGCTCGAACATGTCGAGGTATTTTCGTTCGATGACGCTCCAGTCGTAGTGATCCCGAAAGAACTGCCGGCCGTTCCGGCCGAGTGACGCGCTGAGCCAGCGGTGCTTCTCGATCGCCGACAACGTCTCGACGAATTCCGCGAACGTCTCGTAGAAGAGTCCGGCGTTGCTGCGAAGGCACTGTCCCTTCAGCACGTCGCATTTGCCGTTGGCCAGGACCGGCTTGCCGAGCGCCCACGCTTCGAGCGCCACCATCGACAGACTTTCGTAATACGAAGGCATGACGAGCAATTCCGCGGCCGCCATGGCGTCGAACTTGTCCGCGTCGTCGAGAAAGCCCAGGTGACGAATGCGGGGCTGCGCAGGAATCTCCAGCAGAGAGTTGCCGATGAGGATGAGCGTCAATTTGCCGTAACAGCCTTTGATGTACCCCTGAAAGAAGTCGAAGAGCTCCGGGCAACCTTTATTACTGTCGATGCGCCCAACGTAGATGACAAAGGGTCCGCGGATGCCGTATTTGGCTCGAAACCGGCCGGGCTGAGGGTTTGCCGGCACGTCGGAGCCGACGCCAACCACCACCCCGGGCACGCCCTCGTTTCGCGCGACGGTCTGAATCATCATGCGTTCTTCCGGCGAGTTGTACATGACCGCGCGCACCGAGCGGAAGAGCGGCCGAAACATCGACAAGCCGATGGTTTCATCACGCTCGGCCGTCGGCACCAGGACCGCCCGAGATGGCACGGCGAGGGCGCCGTGGTACGCGTGATAGTAGCGATAGCTGAAAAAAAGGAAGAAGTCGTACTCGGCGGCGCGCTTCGAGACATGGTTGACGAGCGCAGGGCAGGCGGGCCCTTCAGCATCGAGCCACCCCAGCTCATCGTTGAGGGAATGCGGCTGCTCGAACACCAGATCCTGCCAGCGGGCGAACGTCTTCGGGTCGCGCTCGTGCTTGACCGGAAAACGTCGAACGGCGATGCCGTTTACCGTGTCGGCGCCCGCCTGCAGTTCATTCCGCCACGTGACGTAGTCCGAGGCGCAGGTCGTGAGCACCTCGACCTCCGCATGCCGCGCCAGGTGCTCGGCGATGTACCGCGCGTGCAATTCGGCGCCACCGTTGATCCCGCTGCCGTATCGCTGGACGACGATCGCGACCTTCACTGCGGCTCGGACTCGGACCGAGGTACGGCGGGCATCGAAGGGGGTGGGGCCTCCGCGCGCTCGGCCGGCGCCGGGCGCTCCGAGGGCGGCGCGGGCGGAACGGCCGGCGGCTCAGGGAGGGCGGGTGCCCGCTCGCGCGTGGCGGATTCCGCGTGGGGTGAGAGCTCACCGGGTTCGGCACCACCAGGTGTGGCGCCCTCCGGCGTCGCAGCTGGCCTGGCGAACCCTGCAGAGGGGGCCGGCGGCCCTTCGCGCATGACAACGGCTGCCGGAATGGCGCCGCGGCGTCCGCGCCGCCGGCGCCGGCGCCGGCTCCGCTGACCCGGCCCTTCGCCCGTGGCGGCACCCTCTCGTGGCTGACTCTGCCCCGGCGCCCCGATGTACGCCTGCTCGGTCCGTTGAGATTGATGTGCCGATGAGCCGCGAGCGTCTCGCGCGGCGGCTGGCGGCGCTCCGCCGGCGGCTGGCTGGGCCGTGCCGACGATGTCGCCGGGCGCAGGCTGGTAGATGACGTCGCTGACAGCGCTCTCCAGGGCGCGTGCGCGGCGCTCGCTGAATTCCATCCTGCTCGACATCGATTCGATGCGCATCGTCAGATTCTTGACCTCGATGCCAAGGCGGGTGGTTTCGACCACAAGGTTGTGGATCAGCTCGTAATAGAGCGACTCCGTAGCCTCGAGTCGTGCTTCGCGCTCGTTGAGCATCGTGTTCACGCGGGACTGAATGTGGAGCGCCTGAATGAGCGGGTTGGGGTTGAAGAACAGCTTGAGAACCGGCTTCAGGAGCCGGCGGATGAACCGCAAGGCGCCACGGTGGGAATCGAAGAGCGTGCTGTCCTCGAAGGCGTAATTCGGCAGCGCCGGCGGCTGTTGCAACGGCTGCGCCCGCCGGAACTGGTCGAGCAGATCGGAGCGGACGCCGCGAGGATCAAGGAATTTCTGGAGCTTGACCGTGGCGAGCTCGCGAATCTGCTCTTCCGTGTAGTCAACGCCTCGCTTCTCGCGAATGCGAGACCGAATCTGCTCCATGATCTGCTCGACATTGACGGAATCGGAGCGAACATTGAAGTCGGCCACCTGGCGACGCCTCACATTGGCCGGTAAATGATCACGCCCACGGCGATAGCCCACAGCGCCACGCAGACGAGCAGCGGGCGATCGGTGAGCAGCAGGTCGGACGGACTGCCGCCGCCCTCCCGCCGGTGGACGAGATAGAGATACCGAAAAATCCCGTAGAGCGGAAACGGGATGGTCAGGCCGAGCAATGGCGTCTCGAATTTCGCCTGCGTCTCGGGACTGACGGTGTAGAAAATGTACGTAATCAGCGTCGACGCTGTCACGACGGCGATCATCTGATCGAGGAGATACGGGCTGTACTCGCCGAGAATCGGACGGTGCATCCGGGCGTCGCCGGCGAGGAGCGTGATTTCATGGCGCCGTTTCGCCAGCCCCATGAACAGTGCCAGCAGCACGGTGCACACGAGCAGCCAGTGGCTGATCTCGACGTGGATGGCGACGGCGCCCGCGACGGCGCGAAGCACGAAGCCAATTGCCAGCGTCAGCACGTCGATGATGACGATTTGCTTCAGCGGACCGGAATAGAGCGCCTGCAGCGTCACGTAGACGATGGCGACGGCCGTAAATGACCAGCCAAGTGTTGTGGAGGCCGTGAGCGCGGTGAGGCCCAGGACCGCAGCGCCGGCAACGGCGACGGGAACGGGCAGCGCGCCCGACGCGATCGGACGCCGAGCTTTGAGCGGATGGTTGCGATCGGTGTCGCGATCGGAGATGTCGTTGATGAGATACACGACGCCGGAGAGGGCGCAGAAGATCGTGAACGCGATCGCGGCCTTGCCGACGGCCGCCGGATCGAACAACCGCCGCCCGAAGAGCAGACCCGCGAACACCAGCAGGTTCTTGGTCCACTGCGACGGACGCAGCGAGATGATCAGGTTGATGGCAACGGAGTGTCCCGGCACCACGACAGAGGTCCGGGGAGAAGGGGCCCCCGGAGCCGTGGCAGAGCCGGGGACCGCAACGGGGGAAGGCACGTGAGAAGACTTGCTGCGCGCCATCCAGCGCGGCCGATCAGACCTTGGCTGCCGAAAAACTTCCGACCGCTTCGCTCTCTGATTCGAAGGTCTCGAACACGGTCAGGAGCTTCGTGATGGACAAGAGATCCGTGATGCGCTTGGTGAGGTTCAGCAGCTTCAAGCTGCCGCCCTGCCGGCTCACCGTTGTGTAGGTCCGCACGATCTCTCCGAGGCCGGCGCTGTCGATGTAGGGAACGTCCGCCAGGTTCAGGACGATCTTCTTGTAGCCCTGATTGAGAAGGCTGTTGACCTTGTCTTTGAGGAGCTCATCGCCTTCGCCCAGGGTAATCTTTCCCTTCACGTCGAGCACTACCACGTCACTGACGGTTCGTTGCTCTATCTGCATGAAATGGCTCCCCAAAGAATGCGAGTGTGAAGCTTAACATCCGCCTTCGCCCCGGCGCAACGCAGCGGGCTCGAGCGGGCCCGCCGTGCGCCCCCCGGGCGCGGAGGCGGACTCCCGCCCGGCGAGCTCGCTCGGGGCTCGTCCCCCCGGACGGCTCACGCGCCGAACGGGTATCTGCTCGGTTGGACAAAAAACGAGGGAGGCGGCCCGGTGACTCAGACGCCGCCAGCGCCCGCGAATTTCCGGGACTGAAAGCAGTCCTTGCAGAACACCGGACGCCCCTGCGTCGGCCTGAACGGTACCGTCGTTTCCTTGCCGCAGTTCGAGCACGTTGTGACTGTTTCGACGCGCTCGCGTCCCACGGCTGGACCGCCGGCAGGGCGCGCGGCCCGCTTGGCCTTGCAGCCCTTGCAGCGTTTTGGCTCGTTCTTGAAGTTCTTGTCGGCGAAAAACTGCTGCTCTCCCGCCGTCCAGACGAATTCCGCGCCACAATCCACGCACCTGAGGATCCGGTCTTGGAACTCCATCGGTCGCTACCTCGTCGGCGTCGTTCTCGTCGTTCCCGCTACTCCAGCTCCCGCCGGAGCTTCTTGCGATTGCGCTTGCGCGCCAACGCCTGCTTCGCACGCCGCTTGTCGCCAGGCTTCAAATAGAAGGAGTGCTTCTTGATATCTTTGATGATGTCTTCCTGCTGAACCTTCCTCTTGAACCGGCGGAGAGCGCTCTCAATCGACTCGCCCTCCTGAATTTTTACTTCCGCCACGCCTCAACACCCCCTTTTCGGGTGGCTGTGTCACAGTTAGCTCAAATGTGCAGACAACCAAATATGCTAGGCTAACATGAGCAACCGCGGATTCTAGGCGCAATTCAACCTCGAGGTCAACGAAATCCCTAAGCCATTCTATCTATGAGAGTTCTGGTCATCGGCAGCGGCGCGCGCGAGCACGCGCTGGTGACCCGGCTCGCACGCGACCTGACTCCCGGCCAGCTCGTCTGTGCCCCTGGCAATCCGGGCATCGCCCGGCTCGCCCGGACCGTTTCGCTCGATTCATCTGACATCGACGCGCTGCTCGTGCTGGCCGAGCGTGAGCGGATCGACCTCACAGTGGTCGGGCCTGAGTTGCCGCTGAGTCTCGGCATTGTCGATCGCTTCCTCGAGTCCGATCGCCTGATCTTTGGTCCCACGGCTGCGGCCGCCCGTCTCGAATCGAGCAAGGCGTTCGCGAAGACGTTCATGGCGCAGCAGGGCGTGCCTACGGCGCGCTTCCACATTGCCGAGTCGCTCGCCGACGCGTTGCGCGTGGTGCGCGGCGGCGCGTTCGGGTTTCCGGTCGTGCTCAAAGCCGATGGCCTCGCGGCGGGCAAAGGCGTTGTGATCGCCGACGATCTCCAGACGGCCGAAGCCACGGCACGAGCCGCGATGTCGCAGAGGAAGTTCGGAGCCGCCGGCGATCGCCTAGTGATCGAAGAGTGCCTGCACGGATCCGAAGTGTCGTTCTTCACCGTGAGCGACGGTTCGCGAGCCTTGCCTATTGGCGCCGCCCAGGATCACAAACGTGTGTTCGACGAAGATCGGGGGCCCAATACGGGGGGCATGGGCGCGGTTGCGCCGAGCCCTCTTGTCGACGCCGCCCTCAGCGCTCGTATCATGGGAGAGATCGTCGATCCTGTCATCGCGGGCATGGCTGAGGAGGGCCACCCGTTCCGAGGCTTCCTGTACGTCGGGCTCATGCTCACCCGCTCTGGACCCGCCGTCATCGAGTTCAACGTGCGACTGGGCGATCCGGAAGCGCAGGTGATTCTGCCGCTCATCGACGAACCGCTCGCGCCGCTGCTCGCCACGGCCGCGGCCGGGGCGTTCGCCCAGACGGGCGTGAAGACCGGTCGAGGATGCCTCACTGGGATCGTGCTGGCCTCCCGGGGATACCCTGAGTCGTCCGAGTCGGGTCAGACTATTTCGGGCATCGAAGGCGCAGAGGCGATTCCCGACGTCGTGGTGTATCACGCCGGCACGGCACGCAAAAACAACTGCATCGTCACGGCGGGTGGCCGCGTGCTGACGGTGGTCGGCCGAGGCGACCATTTCGCCGAGTCCATCGTACGCGCGTATTCGGGAGCGCTTCGGATTTCGTTCGACGGCATGCAATACCGGCACGATATCGGGAGGAAGGCTCTCGCAATGGCTAATGGCTCATGACAATGGCGAACGGCTGATGGCTCACGTGAAATACGCGATCATCACGTTCGGCTGCCGCGTGAATCAGGCGGATTCGCTCCGATTCGAAGAAGACCTGCTCGCGGAGGGCGCCCGCGCGGCGTCGCCTGAAGACGCCGATCTCGTCGTGGTGAACACATGCTCGGTGACGGCGACCGCCGACCAGGGGGCGCGGCAGACGATTCGGCGCGTCGCTCGCGAGAATCCGTCCGCGCGCATCGTCGTGACCGGGTGTTATGCGACCCGTTGTCCGGACGAGGTCGGCACACTGCCGAACGTCGTTCGCGTGATGTCCAACGACGAGAAGCCGCAGGTCGGTCATGTGTTGCAGCTGGTGACGCCACGCGGGGAGACCCACGAGTGTTCAACGGCGGCACGGTTCAGCGACGGCGAAGGCGCGTGCGGAGCGGTGATCGAACCGGGCCTGGCGGGCCGAACGGCTTTCTCGCTGCGCGCGCAGACCGGGTGCGACGAACCGTGCGCTTACTGCATCATTCCCGCGACGCGTGGAAGACCGCGGAGCGTCCCGGCCGGCGATCTTCTGCAAGAGGTCGAGCGCGTGGCAGCGGCGGGGTTCAAGGAGATCGCGCTGACCGGCGTGCACTTGGGCTCGTACGGCCGCGATCTGTCGCCGGCGACGTCGCTCATCAATCTTCTGCACGCCTTGGAAACTGCGATGACGGGGCGTGACATTCTGTTCCGCATCAGTTCGCTCGAGCCAATGGACTGCACGCGCGACATCGTGGATCTCGTGGCGGCGACTCGTCATTTTGCGCCGCATTTCCACCTGCCGCTCCAGCACGCGAGCAACCGCATGCTGGCGGCGATGCGCCGACCCTACACTGTCGAATACTACGCGTCGCTCGTAGACGATGTCCGCCGGCTCATGCCGCACGCGTCGATTGGATCCGATGTCATCGTCGGGTTTCCAGGTGAGACCGACGGAGACTTCGATCGGCTCGCGGCGTATCTGGAGCGCTCGCCGCTGACGCACCTTCACGTGTTTCCGTATTCGGACCGCCCCGGCACTGAAGCCACGGCCCTTTCGCCAAAGGTGCCGGGCGCGGTGATTCGCGAACGGGCGCGACACATACGGGAGGCTGGGCGCCGGCTGACCGAACGATTCCAAGCGTCGCAGGTCGGCACCACGCATCGCGCGTTGACACTGGACGACGGGTCGGTGGCCGTGACGGGGAACTACATAAAGGTACGGATACCGCGCGGTCGCGCACGAAACGAGTGGGTGCGACTACGGCTGACCTCACAACATGACGGCGAGCTGCTGGCCAGCTGATCGCTTCTCTCCTTCGACGATCAGCTGGCCGCACGCGGCGCGGATGTCGCGTCCACGGCTCTTTCGCACGGAGACTGTGACACCGCGCTCGGCCAGAATCCGCGCGAAGCGGTCGATGGCCCCGTCTGGCGGACGCTCGAAGGGAATGCCGGCTGCCGGGTTCAACGGGATCAGATTGACCTTGGCTCTGAGCCCGCCGAGGAGTTTCGCCAGCTGACGGGCGTCCTCCGGCCGATCGTTCACTCCCGCCAATAGCACGTACTCGAACGTAATACGGCTGCGCTTCTTCAGAGGGAAGCGCTTGCACGCCGCAATGATGTCGGCGATACCGTACTTCCGGTTGATTGGCACGAGCGCGCCCCGCTGCTGATCGGTCGGCGCATGCAGGGAAACGGCGAGATTCGGCATGATCGGCTCGCGTCCGAGGCGCTCGAGCTGGGGCAGCAGCCCGACCGTGGACAGCGTGATCCGCCGCGGCGGCAGGCCAAGACCCTCCCGGTCGCACACGATTCGCAGCGCCTTCATCGTCTCGTCGTAGTTATGAAGCGGCTCCCCCATGCCCATCAGGACGATATTGAAGACGGTGTCGCGCAGGTTGAGCGCGTCCACGAGCACCTGAACCTGTCCCGTGATTTCGCCGGCCGTGAGATTGCGGACCAGGCCCATCTTGCCCGTGAGGCAAAACGCGCATGCCATCCCGCACCCGACCTGTGTCGAGAGGCAGAGCGTCATCGCAGGCGTATCGGGGATGAAGACCGACTCGATGTGCCGGCCGTCCTGCAGCCGGAGCAGGAACTTCACCGTGCCGTCCATCGACGTTTCCCGCCGCTCGACACTCGGGGTTGTCAGGGTGAATTCGCGGGCAAGCATGGCTCGAAGCGCGAGCGGGAGGTCGGTCATCGCGTCGGGGTCGGTCACGCCCTTCTTGTAGAGCCAGGCGAAGATCTGGCGTGCACGGAACGGTTCATGGCCGCGCTCGCGGAGCGCCGCCTCGAGAGAGGCGCGCTCGATTTCAAAGAGGTTCAGAGGGCGCGCGTCTGCCATGCTATAATGTGAATTCTAGCTTGTAATTCCTTCTCGCTCAATAGGTTGCAACGGTCGGCGGTTGAACGGGGTCGCGCTCAACAACGTGTCCAACTCACTCATCGTCCGAGACGTTCTCGATAACGGACTCCGCATTCTGACGGAGCGGATGACGCAGGTGCGGTCGATCAGCATCGGCGTCTGGTTGACCCGCGGGTCGCGGCATGAAACGGCTGAGCGGAGCGGCATTGCGCACTTCGTCGAGCACATGCTGTTCAAAGGCACCTCGACGCGCACTGCCGAGGACATCGCCCAGCAGATTGACTCGATTGGCGGCCAGCTCGATGCGTTCACCGCGAAGGAGTACGCCAGCTACTACATCAAAGTGCTCGACGAGCACCTGCCGCTGGCGATGGACATCCTCTCCGATATCGTCCGCAACCCCGCGTTTTCGCCGGAAGATGTCGAACGCGAGAAGAAGGTCGTCCTCGAAGAGATCAAGATGGTCGAAGACACGCCGGACGATCTCGTTCACGAGCTGTTCACGCAAGGTTTCTGGGAGAATCATCCGCTGGGCCGCCCGATTCTCGGGACGCGCGAGACCGTGGAGTCGTTCACCGCCGGATCGCTGCGGGGCTACTTCAAGAACGCGTACACAGCGAGGAATCTCATCGTGTCCGCGGTGGGCAATCTGGAGCATGATCGCGTGCGCGAGCTGGTCATGGAGAAATTCGGCTCGCTCACCGAGCCGGGTGAGTCCTGCTACGACGAAGCCCCTCGCGTCGTGCCGAAGATTCTCGTGCGCGGCAAGGAGCTCGAGCAGAGCCATTTGTGCGTCGGCGTCAGCAGCTATCCGCAGAATCACGGCGACCGGTACACGAGCTACGTGTTGAACACGCTGCTTGGGGGGTCGATGAGCTCGCGGCTCTTCCAGAACGTGCGAGAGAAGCGCGGGTTGGCCTACGCGGTGTTCAGCGGGCTGAGCGCGTACCGTGACGCGGGGTCGTTCACCGTGTACGCCGGCTGCGCGAACGAGGCGGTCGGTGAAGTGATCGACCTCATCGTCGAGGAGATTCGCGGGGTAAAGTCATCGGCAGTGCCTGATGCCGAGCTTCAGCGGTCGAAGGATCATCTCAAGGGCAGCCTGATGTTGAGCCTGGAGAACACGGCAAGCCGGATGTCCCATCTGGCCAGGCAGGAAATCTACTTCGATCGGCAGTTCGGGCTCGACGAGACCCTCCAGGGCATCGAGCGCGTGACCGCGAACGATGTTCAACGCGTGGCGGCCGACCTGTTCAAGGACGGATCGTTGTCGGCGACCGTGCTCGGTAATGTGAACGGATTGCAGATTTCACCGGCGCGGCTCGAGCTCAACTAGTCGTTCGACCGGCACTGGTGCTGAGCCGGCAGCCGTGCCGCGTCTTGTCGTTCAGTGATTCCACGATACACACACCCCGAGATGGGGCGGATCTGGAGCGACCAGCGTCGATACGAGACGTGGTTGCTCGTCGAGGCGGCTGCCGCCGACGCGATGGCCGCGGCGGGCATCGTCCCGCTGGAAGCTGCGCGCGACATCCGGGAGCGCGGCGGGTTCGACATCGCGCGAATCGAGGAGATCGAGCGGACCACGCACCATGACGTGATCGCGTTCACCACGGCGGTTGCGGAAAGGGTCGGACCGTCGGCGCGTTGGCTGCACTTCGGCATGACCTCGTCGGACGTCATCGACACGGCACAGGCGCTGCAGATGCGG
Organism: Vicinamibacterales bacterium; assembly: GCA_035510155.1. GTDB lineage: Bacteria > Acidobacteriota > Vicinamibacteria > Vicinamibacterales > CAVVIG01 > DATKHR01. Next base: position 5,781 of record DATKHR010000119.1, on the reverse strand, counting down.
GAGGCGTGCGACCTCATTCTGAGCGACCTGGACGCCTCGATGGAGGCCGTGCGCGATCGTGCCCTTGAGCATCGCCGCACCGCAATGATCGGCCGCACGCACGGCGTTCACGCCGAGCCGATGACGTTCGGGCTCAAGCTGGCGTTGTGGTATGCGGAGCTGGCGCGCGATGTCACACGGGTCGAGCGCGCGAAAGCCGTTGTCGGCGTCGGCAAGCTGTCAGGGGCGGTCGGCACGTTTGCGCACCTCCCGCCGCGCGTCGAAGCCGACCTGTGCCGCCGCCTCGGTCTCGAGCCGGCGCCAGTGGCGTCGCAGGTGATCCAACGGGATCGGCACGCCGAGCTGATGTGCACGCTCGCGATCACCGCGGCGTCCCTCGAGCAGTTCTCGCTCGAGATTCGCGGCCTGCAGAAGACCGAGATCGGAGAAGTCGAAGAGCCGTTCGAGGCGGGGCAGAAGGGCTCGTCGGCGATGCCCCACAAGCGGAATCCGGTCGGCAGCGAGCAGATCGTGGGACTGGCGCGGCTGATGCGGGGGAACGCTCATGCGGCGCTGGAAAACATCGCGCTATGGCACGAGCGCGACATTTCTCACTCGTCGGTGGAGCGCGTGATCCTGCCGGACAGCTTCATGGCTCTCGACCACATGCTGCGGCGGTTCGCGCGGATCGTGCGAGGGATGTCGGTCTACCCTGACCGCATGCGGGAGAACCTCGATCGGTCGCGTGGCGTTGTCTTCTCCGGCACAGTGCTGCTCGCGCTCGCGAAGCGAGGCGTCTCGCGCGAACAGGCGTACGAGTGGGTCCAGCGCAATGCCCTGCGATCGTACCGGGAGCAGCGGGACTTCAAGACGCTGCTGCTGGCCGACCCGGATGTGACGCGCGTCCTGACGCCGGCCGAGATTGAACGCGCATTCGATCTCGACGAGCAGCTGAATCACGTCGACGACATCTTCGATCGCGTCTTTTCGCCTGTCGCCGCCCGACCAACCCACCGGAGAGATCGGGCGCTCGGAGAGCCGTCCGGTGGGAGCTAATCTCATGCGCGCACGCGTCTTCGTCACGCTCAAACCGTCCGTTTTCGATCCGCAGGGCCAGACGATCGCCGATGCGTTGCATTCCCTCGGCTACACGGATGTGGCGGACGTCCGGCAAGGCAAGTACTTCGAGCTCGACCTGGCGACAGACGAAGCGGCGCAGGCCAAGCAGCTGGCCGCTGAAGTCGCCGACAAGGTCCTGGCCAATCCGGTCATCGAGAGCTATCGCATCGAGGTAGGTGACTAATGCGGTTTGGCGTCGTCGTCTTTCCGGGCAGCAACTGTGACGAAGATGCTGTGCACGCCGTGAGGCATGTCTTCACGCAGGAGGCCGACTACCTCTGGCACAAGGACCCCGATCTCAAGGGCGCGGACGTGGTGATCCTGCCCGGCGGGTTCGCGCATGGGGACTACCTGCGCGTCGGGGCGATGGCGCGTTTTTCTCCCATCATGGCCGCCGTGCGTGCGTTTGCCGACCGTGGCGGTCCCGTCCTCGGGATCTGTAACGGCTTCCAGATTCTGCTTGAAGCCGGCATGCTGCGCGGCGCGATGCTTCGAAATCGAACGCTCAAGTACCGCTGCGAGCACGTCCATCTTCGCGTCGAAGTGACCGACACGCCGTTCACGTGCGCGGTCCGCGCCGGCCAGGTGCTGCGCATCCCGATCGGCCACGGCGAGGGCAACTACTACGCGCCGCCCGAGGAGCTCGAGCGACTGGAGAGCAATCGGCAGGTCGTACTGCGCTACACGGATCCGACCGGGCGAGTCGGCGATGACTCGACCGATGAATGGAATCCCAATGGATCCGTCCATGCGATCGCGGCTGTGTGCAACGCCGCCCGCAACGTCGTCGGCATGATGCCGCACCCCGAGCGCGCGTGCGAGCCGCTCCTGGGCGGAGAGGATGGCCGGGCGATCTTCGAGTCGATCATCGAGTGGTTCCGCGCGGCCGAAAGATCGACCCTGCCGCCTGCCGTCGGGCAGGCCACCGAGCCGGCGGGGGAGCCGGTTGCAGGACTCTGAGATGAGGATCGATCCCGAGATTCGCGAACGCCACGGCCTCAAGCCGGACGAATACGAGCGCATCGTGTCGTTCCTCGGGCGCGAGCCGAACCTGACGGAGCTCGGTATTTTTTCCGTGATGTGGTCCGAGCACTGCAGCTACAAGAGCTCTCGGGTGCATCTGAGAACGCTCCCAACCAATGGCCCCCAGGTGCTGCAGGGTCCGGGCGAGAACGCGGGGGCCATCGATATCGGCGAAGGGCTCGCTGCCGTTTTCAAGATCGAGTCGCACAATCATCCCTCGTTCATCGAGCCCTATCAGGGTGCGGCCACCGGTGTCGGCGGCATCATTCGCGACATCTTCACCATGGGCGCGCGCCCGATTGCCCTCCTGAATTCGCTCCGATTCGGGCCGCTCGAGGCGCCCGGTACGGCACGTCTTGTTGAAGGCGTCGTGGCGGGGATCGCCGGCTACGGCAACAGCATCGGCATCCCCACTGTCGGCGGAGAGATCGCGTTCGAGCCGAGCTACGCCGGCAACCCGCTCGTCAACGTATTCTGTCTTGGCATCGCGAGACAGTCCGATCTCGTCAAGGGCATTGCCTCGGGCGCTGGCAATGCCGTCTACTACGTCGGAGCGAAGACGGGCCGGGACGGCATTCACGGCGCGACGATGGCGTCGGCGGAGTTCGACGAAAAGTCGGCAGAGAAGCGACCAGCCGTCCAAGTCGGCGATCCGTTCATGGAGAAACTGCTCCTGGAAGCGTGCCTCGAGGTCATGCAGACCGGCGCGCTCATCGGCCTTCAGGACATGGGGGCAGCCGGGTTGACCTGCTCGACCACCGAGATGGGGTCGAGGGGTGGGGCCGGGGTCGAGATTGATGTGTCGCTCGTGCCGCAGCGCGAGGCCGGCATGACGCCGTACGAGATCATGCTGTCGGAGTCCCAAGAGCGGATGCTGCTCGTTGCCAAGCGCGGACGCGAAGCGGAGATCGAGCGCGTGTTCGAGAAGTGGGATCTGCACGCCGTCAAGATCGGGGAAGTCACTCATGACGGCATGCTGCGCGTGAAGGATCGCGGGCGGGTCGTGGCCGAAATACCGAACCGTGCTCTGACGGACGACGCCCCGGTCTACCGGCGTCCGTTCAGCGAGCCCGAGTACCTGCGCGAGGCGCACGATCTCGATCTCGATGTGCTGGGCTCGGGTCTCGCGCCGGTCCTGCCGCGTGTCTCGACCGACCAGAACCGAGCGCTCCTCGCGCTCCTCGCGTCGCCGACCGTTGCCAGCAAGCGCTGGATCTACCGCCAGTACGACCACATGGTGCGAACGAACACCATCAACCTTCCCGGACTCGGCGCCGGCGTCATCCGCATCAAGGGAACCGAGCGCGCGCTCGCGATGTCGGTGGACGGCAACGGACGGTACTGCTATCTCGATCCTTGTCGGGGTGCCATGCTGGCGGTCGCCGAGGCAGCCAGAAACGTGGCCTGCGCCGGGGCGAGACCGCTTGGCGCGACCAACTGCCTCAACTTCGGCAACCCGGAACGGCCGGAGATCATGTGGCAGTTTGCGAGCGCCGTCGAGGGCCTCGGCCGGGCGTGCCGCGCGCTTGGCGTGCCAATTACGGGGGGCAATGTCAGTCTGTACAACGAAACGGACGGGAAAGCGATCTATCCGACGCCCGTTGTCGGCGTCGTCGGTCTGCTCGAGCAGGCGAATCGCGTGGTCAGCCGGCGCTTCCAGGGATCGGGCGACGCCATCGTGCTCTTTGGTGACGGACACGGCGAGCTCGGAGGGAGCGAATACCTGAAGGTTGTCTGCAATCTCGTTCGCGGCGTGCCGCCATCGGTGGACCTTGTCGCGGAGCGCGCGCTCCAGGATCTGATTGTCGCGCTGTCGGACGACAGCTTGATCCGGTCGGCGCACGACTGTTCGGACGGTGGACTTGCCGTGGCTGTCGCGGAGTGCTGCTTCGACAGAGGCGGGATGGGCGCCGAAATCTCGATTGCCGGAACGAGGGTCTCGAACCATGACTGGCTCAACGACGCGGCGGCGCTCTTTGGTGAATCTGCGTCCCGTGTGGTCGTCTCCGTGACGCCGGACGCGCTTGCGAGCGTCCTCGAGCGCGCTGCCGTGATGAAGGTCCCAGCCCGCGTGATCGGCCAGACCGGCGGCAATCGCTTGCGAATGGCAGTGGACGGACGGATGGTGATCGAGCACTCGGTCGACGATGCGGAGCGCATGTGGTCGACGGCCGTGGGACAATACTTTGCACGTCGGGTAGCCTAGTGACTGACACAAGCGGCAAGCTTCAGGACTCGTTCAAGGACGAATGCGGCGTCTTCGGCATCTTTGGCCATCCGGAGGCGGCCAACCTGACCTATCTCGGCCTCTACGCGCTGCAGCATCGAGGCCAGGAGAGCGCCGGCATTGCCGCATCCGACGGTGAGCAGGTTCGCATCTCGCGGGCGATGGGGTATGTGGCGGAAACCTTCGATAGCGACACGCTCTCGCACCTCAGAGGCCCGCTGGCGATCGGCCACGTTCGCTACTCGACCGCCGGTGAGAGCCAGCTTTCCAACGCTCAGCCGATCCTGATCGACTGCGCCCACGGCCAGATCGCTATCTGCCACAACGGCAACCTGGTCAATGCGCGTGAGCTGCGCGACGAGCTGGTCCGGCAGGGCTCGATCTTTCAATCGAGCAGCGACACGGAAGTCATCCTGCACCTCTATGCGCGCTCGAGGGCGCGCCAGATCGAGGACGCGATCGTCGAATCTGTGGCTCAGGTCCAGGGCGCGTTCTCGCTTGTGATGCTGACGCGCGACCGGCTCGTGGCGGTGCGGGACCCGCATGGCTTCCGGCCGCTCGCCCTCGGCCGCCTCGGTGACGCCTACGTCGTCTGCTCCGAGACGTGCGCGATGGATCTGATCGGGGCGAGTTATGTGCGTGACGTCGAACCGGGCGAGGTGCTCATCGTGTCGGCCGATGGCACCCGGTCGATCAAGCCGTTTCCGCCGGCGCCGCTCGCGCACTGCATTTTCGAGCACGTGTATTTCGCGCGGCCGGACAGCTACGTCTTCGGCAAGAGTGTCAACGAGGTCCGCACCGAGCTCGGCCGGATTCTTGCCCGCGAGCAGCCTGTCAGGGCCGACGTGGTCGTGCCCGTTCCCGACTCGGGTGTCTGCGCCGCGATGGGTTTTGCCGATGAGTCCGGCGTTCCGCTTCGCATGGGGCTGATTCGCAACCACTATGTCGGGCGAACGTTCATTCAGCCGCAGCAATCCATCCGCCACTTCGGCGTGAAAGTGAAACTGAATCCTGTCCGCAGCATACTGGACGGCAGGCGCGTCATCCTGGTCGATGATTCGATCGTGCGGGGGACGACAAGCCGGAAGATCGTTCGGATGGTGCGTGCCGCGGGCGCCAGGGAAGTCCATGTGCGGATCAGCTGTCCGCCGACCATCTCGCCGTGCTTTTACGGTGTCGACACACCCAGCAAGGGCGAGCTGATCGCAGCGACGCATACCATCGAAGAGATCCGAGCGTTTCTCGAAGCGGACAGCGTGGGGTACCTGAGCCTCGAAGGTCTGTTGACGGCCGTTGGATCGGCCCGGGGCTCGTACTGCAGCTCGTGTTACACCGGCGTTTACCCTGTCGAGATACCGCGCGACGAGGCTACGTACCTGCAGCTGGCATTGAAGCTGGACAAGGAACCGGTTGCGAACTAGTTCCAAGGAAAG
>DATKHR010000118.1:0-18802 GCA_035510155.1 Vicinamibacterales bacterium | reverse complement strand
GACCGACGCGGGTTACGTGGAAGTTCGGATCATAGAGGAGGACACCAACGGGTGGATCTGCGGGATAGGCAGGAAGCTCTCGCGCTAATGCTGTGAGTACGATGTCCGGATCATGGACCGTGAGGATCATCGTGCCGGTTGCTTCCGCGAATTTTATCCGCACTGTTTCAGCGCCCATCGGGCAAAACTCCACGCTGTCTCCTTTCTAAAATCGAGAGAGCGCTGCGCCTCGGTCGGTTGCTATGGCCGATGTCAACGGCGACGAGCGTGGGCTAGATTACTTGTGAGCGTGCGCCTGATGTAATGCCGGTGCGATCTGCGCACCGATCGCGTCGATCGCACGCATCATCTTCGCCTGCGGCAGCGACGCGACGTTCATCTGGAAGGACAGTCGAGAGATGCCGCCGAGCGCCTCGCTGTGCCTCGAGATCTTGTCGAGCACCTCGGCCGGGCTGCCGACCAACAGCGCGCCGTCCCGGCCGCGCTGGGCGTCGAAGCTTGCACGCGTCATGGGCGGCCAGCCGCGCTCCTTGCCAACGTCCGTCATCGCCCTGGCGTATCCGGGGAAGAAGGTGTCGGCCGCCTCCCCGGTCGTCTGGCTGACGTAGCCCAGCATGTGCACGCCGACCTTGAGCTGCTCGGTGGAGTGCCCGTGCTGTTTGCCGGTTTCTCGATAGAGATCGATGAGCGGGCGAAAACGCCTCGGTTCACCGCCGATGATGGCGACCATCAACGGCAGCCCTAGCGCGCCTGCCCGCACGAAGGACTGCGGCGTCCCGCCAACGCCGAGCCAGATCGGCAGCGGATTCTGCACGGGGCGCGGATACACACCCTGCCCGGTGAGCGCGGGCCGGTACTTGCCGGACCAATGGACGTGTTCGTGCTCGCGAATCGTGAGCAGCAGATCGAGCTTCTCGGCAAAGAGCGCGTCGTAGTCCTGCAGGTGGAATCCGAAGAGCGGAAATGCTTCGATGGATGAACCGCGGCCGACAATCATCTCCGCCCGCCCGTTCGACAGCAGATCCAGCGTGGCGAAGTTCTGAAAGACCCGCACCGGATCCTCGGCGCTCAGCACGGTGACGGCGCTCGTCAGGCGGATACGCTCGGTACGAGCCGCCGCAGCGCCGAGAATCACGGCCGGCGAGGAATCAAGGAACTCCCGGCGATGGTGTTCGCCGACGCCGAATGTGTCCAGCCCCATCTCGTCGGCGTGCACGATTTGCTCGACGAGTTGCCGAAGACGCTCCGCCGGATTCACCGCCCGGCTGTTCTCGTCGAACGCGGCTGCGAAGCTGTCGATGCCGACCTGCATCAATGGCGCCTTCAGAAAAAAATGGACTGGTTACGCATGAAGGCGCCGACCCAGACGAGGGCGAGCGGGATGAACGGATTGGCTGTCAAGGCATCGTGCGACAGCTCCGTCGCGATTGCACCCGCGAAGTAGCACGACGCGAGCACGAATCCCAGCTTGAATGTGGCCGGAATGACAAACAGCGTCGCGAAGGCGAGTTCCATCACGCCGAGCATGGGCACGTAGCGTCTGACGCCGAGCGCCGTCATACCCTTAAGAATCGCTGGATTGCCCGCCAGCTTCATCGCACCCGACAGCGCCACGACGAGCGCTGGGATCCACGTTGCCAAGAGTTCAATGACCATGGGCTCTTCCTCCTCCTGCTCTTCCTTCTTTCTTCTTCTTCTTCTTGCTCTTCTTGTTGCTCGCTTTAGTTACTGTTGTATACAGAGGTATTTTGGAATACCATTTCCAGTGGCGCAAGACGGCACCTTTTTCTGCGCAAGTTACGTTTGAGGAACCCATGGCTCGACCACAGCCTGCAACGCTGACCGCGCATCACGACTGCGAGTTCCGGGAAATGCTGGACCGCGTCGGCGACAAGTGGAGCCTGCTCGTCATCGCCATGCTCGAGGAGCAGCCGACCCAACGCGCCCGGTTCTCGGAGTTGAAGCGCGCCGTCCCGGGCATCTCGCAGCGGATGTTGACCGCCACGCTGCGAAGCCTCGAACGGGATGGACTGCTCACGCGCGACGTCTATGCCGAAGTGCCGCCTCGCGTCGAGTACGAGCTCACGCCGCTCGGCAAGCGGTTCATGCAGCCGGTGCGCGCGCTCGTAGCATGGCTTCAGCTGAACTGGCCGACGATCAGAGCCGCGCGCGACACCTTTGATCGACGCTCGCAGAGTCGCAAGGCTTCGTGAGGGTCGCGAGCTCTGTGCCCCTTGACTCTCTTTTCGCCGAGCCTCCCGGCGTCCAGCAGCTAGCGGCTTCGATGAACAGATTCGGCCGTCTCGCGTCGGGTCAGGATGAAAAAATGGGCGGCCGAATCGGTCGACGTGCTCGGATCGATGCCGACGGCCATCAGATCGGCGCCGGTAAAGGCACCGAGCGAACCGGCATCCAGGGAACGCAGGTCGTAGGTCGCTGACGGATCGAGGGCGTCCGGCGCGACGGTTATCTTCGTCCCGGTGCCTGCCTGAAACGCGCCGATCACGAGGCTCTGCCCGTCGGCCCCGCGAACTTGGAGCGCATCCCACGCCGGCCCATTGGTCACAGCGGCCTGCGCGGTCAGGAGGGTCGCGCTCCCGGCGGCCAGCGCGTCGCGGAGGCTCTTGTAGGTCGCCACTTGTCCGGCGATGTTGGCGAGGTCCGACGCGGAGTAGCCCCCCGTGCGGATGCAGAGGCCCAAGACCCCTTGCATGCGGCTCCGGACGTACAGCGCCAGATCGGCCGCCTGGTGAAGAGATTCCCCTTCGTGCTCCGTCAGGAACGACAGGAGGTAGGCCGGCGGCAGGGCCGAGCTCAAGCCTTCGAGATTGTGGCGGACGAGCGCCGACGGGGCAGTTCGATCATCCATCCAGGCCACATCCGTGTACCGAAGCATGCCTAGATCGAGGCGATTGCCGCCGCCCGAGACATTCTCAATCAGAAGCCACGGATATTTCCCGCGTAGCCGCGCGAGCAGGTCGTAGAGCCCGCGCGTGTGCGCGAAGTTGCCTTCCGAGGGACTATGGCCATGTCCCCCGCGATCGCAGTTGATCCAGAAGTTGTTGTCCCATTTCAGGTAGTCCGGTTGCACTGCATCGATGAGGGCGGTGAGCCTGCCGAAGAGGTATTCGCGCGCGACTGAGCTGGCCAGGCAGATTTGGGCGGTGTGGGCGGATTGATAGGCGCCGCCGCTCGTGGCGAGCCACCGCTCGTTGAGGCTGGTGCCGTCCATCGTCGAGCGGTCGAGCCGTTCGGGTTCGACCCAGATGCCGAAGCGCATGCCGAGGCCGTGCGCGTAATCGGACAGCGCCCGCAACCCGTTGGGGAATCGTGAGGGGTCGGCGTCCCACGTGCCCAGGCCGCTCTCGAAGTCGGTCGAGTTGTCTCTGCCCGCCCCGGTGTACCATCCCGCGTCCACGACGAAAAGTTCCACGCCGAGCGCGGCGGCGCGATCCATCTCGCCGCGCATGGCATCCTCGTTGATGTCTACGCCGTAGGCGAACCACGTGTTGTAGGTAACGAGGGGCTTCAGGACGTGACCGGCTCGAAGCCCGTTTGTGGTGAACCGTTCCATCGCGCGACTCACGCCCGATGTCCCGCCTGGGGTCGCCCCGATGAATCCATGAGGGCTTTCCACAGGCGCTCCGCTCATTACCGTCGTCTGCATCTTCGGCAGGCCGGCATTGAGCGACACCTTACCGGCGGCACGCGTCGCCGTCAGCGTCCAGGCACCCGACCACATGACCCCCGCGAAGAAGGTACTGGAGTCATTCGCCACAGTCATCCAGGGCAGCTGCTGTTCGGATGAGCGGCGCGCAGAGCCGATCTGAAGGGACTCCCCGTCGTTCAGCGTCCGGGCTTGCATCGCAAACGCGGTGTCCCGCGGGACGTCGGCGTTTTCCCCCTGCAGCCCGTTGAGCCAATGGGCGGTGCCCGTTGGCACGCTGACCGTGAAAACATTCAGATCCGACAGGACGTGCGGGCGGGGATCGGACGATTGGACCGTCGTCCAGAGCTCCAGGACGGGTGAGTCGTCGTAGAGTGCGTAGTGGCGTGTCACGACGATCGGCACATCCGTGACCTGCATGGCGAGATCGAGCTGCACACCGTTCGTGACGCGCATCGGCGACACGCGACCCACCATGAACCCATCCTTGAACGAGCCGATCTGACGAAGCCGGCCTTCGATTGTGAGCACACCGTCGACTCCGCTAGCAATCGCCCACCCGGGAGACGCCCCGACACGAACCTGCACCAGACCGGCAACTTGTGTGCCGGGATCGCCGAACACCTGCCATTCAACCGTGTCGTTGCTCAGGGTCCAGACCTTGCGGTCGGCATCGTGCGTGATGGACGACCCGCTGTTGTCGGCCGCCGCACCCGCCAACCTCGTCGGGAACCAGCTCAGAAGGAGAAGCGAAAGGACGGCTGCTCCTCGCAGCGCGGTAGATGATCCGAATGTCTTCACACCCGCATAGACGGGCGAGGCTCAGCGATTTCGCGCGCGGAGGCGGACTGTGGTACCGGGCGTCTTACAATTCCGGGAACCAGGTTCATGCCGAAGCCAGCACCCACCTACGACACCAGGTTTGTGCTCCATCCGGAACAGGACGGAACGTACGTCCATTTCGAGAACGCCACCGCCCATCCCTTCGAGGCGAATCCCGGGTCGCTCTCCCGCGTCAACGCCTGGTGGCTCGCCGAAGGGGCGCTGCTCTCGTATTGGGATCCGGGCCCGGCAATTCCGGTCTTCAACGCGGCCGGCCTCCAGGCGGAGCTCGTCGAAGAACGGAGCGCGGAATGCTACGTCGCATGGCGACCCGACGCGGTCATTGTGGCGTTTCGCGGAACACAGGTCGATGAATGGCCGGACATCCTCACCGACGCCGGAGTCGCGCAGATTGCCTGGGGCCCGCATGGCCAAACCGGCCAGCGTCGAGTCCATTCGGGCTTCGCCAAAGCCATCCAGAGGATCTGGCCGAAGCTCACCGCGGTGCTCGACAGGCTCAAAGCAAATCGAACCGTATGGTTCTGCGGGCATAGCCTCGGCGGAGCCCTGGCGACGCTGGCTGCCGACCAATACAACGACACGCGCGGCGTCTGCACGTTCGGATCGCCTCGTGTCGGCGATCCTGCGTTTGCGAGCGCGTTCACGACGAAGTTCGTCAATCGATGCGCACGGTACGTGAACGACCATGACGTCGTCACCCACGTGCCGCCGCCGGTGCTGCTCCCGTGGCTGTACCGGCACGTCGACCCGCGCCGGTTCATCGATCCCGTCGGTCTCATCTCCGACGGAGGTCCGGACGTGCCGCATTTCTTTGCTGATCTGATTGGGCCTCCCAGGACACTGCTCGACATCGTCATGGCAATCGAGAAAGGTGCCATCTTGCAGGCGCCGATGTTTCTGCTCGATCACATGCCGAAGGCGTATGCCATCTGGACCTGGAACGACTACGAGGCGCACAGTTGATCCGGTTTCTCAGCCTCGGTCGAGTTCGGCTGTGCCTTTCCTTCGTCAGGCTTGACCGACCGGTGCCGTGTGTTACCAGATGTTGTGAGGGTTCCAAGCGCTGCCGTCGATCACGGCCAGACTCGTCGACGCAGGTACAGGAAACGGTGCCCTCTGGGACGGATGCGGCACTGATCCCGGTTCGTCTGACAGGAGCTGAAGGGCGGCGTCGAAGATGGCCGCCGACCGGTATTTCACACCCCTGATGTCGGTTGCCGACACCTCCGAGCGAATCACCCGCGCAGGGACGTCCAAGGTCGTTGCGGGCCCCCGCACGTGCAGCTCGATCGAGCTGTCAGGTGCCAGCCTTGACCGTGATTCGATGAGAACGCCGCTCCTCGAGACGTTCACGACGCTGGCGTCGATGCCCCACCGCGTGTGAATGCTGCACACCCAGGGCAACTCGGCAGGCATCCAGCGCCATGCACGGCGAACCTGGGATCTGCGGGTCTGCGCGGGAAGGGCAGCCTCTGCGGTCAGGACCGGCCTCGAGGCCGGCCTGTCGCTTCCTCCGGTGTCGTTTAGGAAGCGGATTCTGTCACTACGCACGCACCGCGGTTGCCTGAGGGCCTCATTAATCCTGGAACCGATCGCGTCAATATCGTACGGCGGCCAGTGCGCTCGCGCACGATTCCGCCAGGGCGCGAGGGAGAACCGCCAGCCGCTGTCCGCCGCCGAGCCCTGCTCGTCGACGACAGGCGGAACGAACAAGATGGCCGGATCCCAGTCGGTGTCCAGCTCCCGCAAATGCTGCAGCAGCTTGGCCTCGTCCGCCGGCGGCGACAGCGAAGATATCAGGATCACGTCGGGAAGACGCGACGACAGCGCGGCCCGGGCTTCATCCTCCGCATGGACAACGATCACATCGATCACATCGGCATCCACCCTCGCACGGATCAACGCCTCCAATCGTCGGCCACGCTCGGGTTCGGGCTCCAGGGCGATGATGCGGAAAGCGACAGGGTCCAATCGCCATCAGAACGAGGCAACGACCACGCCAACTGATCCGCTGTACACAGGCTGAGATTGTCGTTCTCGCGCGCAGCTAGTCAGACATCGGGTGGGACAAAGTCGCTCCTGGCGCAGACCCCCGATGGGCAGCGTCCCCGCCCTCGTTGACCCGACGGGCGCCGGCGCCTACCATTGCCATGTCGATGGCGGCCGGCTTGGGGATCGCCAAAAGTGAGGGTTGAGATGCTGGGCTCCAACGTTCCGTTCCCTTTTGCGCGACGCTCGTTTCTCTCGCGGGCCGGCGCTGCGCTCGCCGCGTTCGGCGCCGCGGCGGGCGCCGACACGTCCACCGTGATGGCACACGGGCCGTCCGAAGGACCGTGGCAACCCGCGCGGCATGACGAGGACGACTGGCTGGAAAGGATCCCCGGCAAGCACCGGATGATCCTCGATGCGGTCTCGGCCCAGGGCGTAGGCGACGCCCTGCATTTCGCGTCGAACATCTTCACGACCAGCAAGAGCGGATACGGTCTCGATGGCGCCGACCTCGCTGTCGTCATCTGCCTGCGCCACGGCGCCACCGCGTTCGCGTACAACGATGCGATGTGGGCGAAGTACAGCGCGCCGTTGTCGGCGCGCGCGAAGTTCAACGACCCGAAGAGCCACGGCCCCGCGCTCGTGAACGTGTACAACTCAACCGACTACAGGGGCGTGTTGGCCAACGGCGCGACCACCTTCGACGCATTGATCAAGCAAGGAGTGCATTTCGCCGTCTGCGCTCAATCCACGCACGGCTACGCCGCAGCCCTCGCCGGCAACTCGGGCGGCAAGGCCGAGACGACGTATCAGGAGCTCACATCCAATCTGATCGGCAACTCCCACATGGTGCCCTCCGGCATCGTCGCCGTGGGCCACGCCCAGGAGCGTGGCTACGCGTATGCATACTCGGGCTGAGGGATCAGCCGATCACGACTCGGCGTCGAAAAAGTCTTCGACGCGCGGAGCAACGGATGGCGGCTCCGACCGCGTCAGCCGTTCACCGGGCAACGGCGCGCGCATGCCCGCGAAGAACTCAATGGCCGCGTTCACGTTGCGCTGGCGCACTTCCTCATCAGGCTCGAGCGACCAGTTTCCGGGATCCTGGAGATTGCCGATGATGACGCCGTCGCTTCTCGCGTTCATCGTGGCGTTGACGCCGCTCGGCGACCGCCAGCCGGCGCGGTAGTCCACCTCATGCTGCGGCACCATCGCTGTGAGCTGGCCCTTGATGGGCACCAGCTCCTTGTCGTTGAAGAGCGTGAACGACCCGAGGCCGGTGCAGTTGACGATGATCGGCTCGGTGAGCGACATCAGGTCGCGCGGCGCGTCGAACGTTCTGATGACGATCCTGCCGCCGAACGCCAGGAAATCGCGCACCAGGGCATCGAGATAGACGTTTGGCTCGATCGACAGCGCGACGGTGCGCGTCGCGTACTTGGTCGGGAAGGGATGCTCACCGGGACCGAGCAGCTCGCGCGTGCGGTTGGGCCGGAGGGAATCCGGCAGTAGATCGGCATCCGTCGCATAGTTGCCGCGCCCGCCGCCCCGCCCTTCACCGCCCCCGCGGCCTTCACCGCCGCGCCCTTCCCCGCCGCGGCCGGCCGCCGCGTCCGCGCTGTCGGTGCCGTTGTAGCTGTCCATCCAATAGACGCCGTAGTGGCGGCTCACCATCAACTGGAGCTCGCGATACGAGAGCTCGGCGGCGCGGAGGAACTGCCGATCCCATTCGGGCGTCCGATGATCTTTGTCGACCAGCGCGGTCGTGGGCGTGAAGCCCGCGAAGGACATGTTCGACGTGGTGTCGGGTGGAACGCTCATCGCGTAGATCGTGACATCGAAGCCGCGGCGCTGGAGCTGGCGAGCCGCCGTGAGGCCGGGGGACCCGCAGCCGATGACTGCGGCCCGACGCGCGCCCGTGTCGAGCGCAAACTCGGAGACAAGGACGCCGCAGCCCCACCCGAGCGACATGCCCGCCCCCGAGTGCCCGTAGTTGTGGATGAGCGTTTTGTCGTCGAGGCGTTCGGCGCGAAGCACGAAGCCCGACGGGCGATGCGGCCGCAGTCCTACCGTCGTTCGGATGACCCGGTCCCATGAAGCGAGGACTGGCGCAAGGACGACTGGCGCGCGGCGGACGGTTCGCGCCGGGCCCGTCGAGGACGCAGTCCGGCAGCCGCCCAATCCAAGTCCGACAAGGGCCATGCCGCCGGTTTTGAGGACGTTCCGCCTGTTCACCGTTGTCTTTTGCCCCTCAAACCACGCCTCATCGTAACACTCGTGATCCGTCGGAACCGCTTGGATAAATTCGTGGACCGTCAGGGCAGCTTCATGCGCCGAAGCTCCTTGCGCCACGGAATCCGCGATACGGCGACCAGGCGTCCGTCGGGGGACACGGTGGGATGCATCAGGTTCACGTCTCCGTGCGTCAGCTGCCGGGGCACCCCGCCCGTCGGGGCGACGGCGAAGATTTGCATCCGATCGCCTGCGAGCCCCGAATAGAGCAGCTCGTTGGCGTCAGGCGTCCAGGCCAAGCCGCCCAGCGTGTAGCTCGAGAATTCGACGAGCCTGCGCGTCCCGCTTCCGTCGGGACGTGACAGCCAGAGCGCACGCCTGGAATCATCGATTCGCTCGATGAACGCAATGTCCTCACCTCGCGGCGACCACGCCTCGCCGGCAATCCCGGCCACGCCCGCGGGGAGCGGCATGCGCTTCACGTCAAGTGACCGCCCCGTGGCCGGATCGATCGTGATGATCCAAGGTTTGGCGAAACGCGGCACACCAGCCTTGTCCCAGGAATCGAAGATCAAGCGCCGGCTATCGGGTGCCCAATCAGGAGGACCAACTTCGTATCCGAAGTCGGTCAGGCGAATCTCGGGCCCTCCTTCCGCCGACATGAGCCATGTGTCGTCGGTGCGTCCAGGTGATTCGTAGAGGGGAACGGCGGTCGCGGAACGGTGAGAATGATAGGCCACCCAATGGCCGTCGGGTGACCAGACCGGTCCCATGTCTTCGCCGAACCCCGCGATCCACGATTTGGGCGGAGATGTCACCGCCCCGTTGGAGTCGACGCCCACCACCCAGCCATCCATGTCCAATCCGTAGTCGGACAGACGATAGTAGGCGCGCGTGAACGCGATCCGCCGGCCATCGGGGCTCCAACGCGGCAGGAAGCCATGATCGGCCACGCCATGCGGCTCCCCACCTGCCAGAGAAAACACGACGACCTCTGGTTTCGGATCGTTGTGAGTCCAATACAGGGAATCGCCGGCTACATAGGGGCAACAATCATCGCCCGGCATCGCCACGACAGCGCGCAACCGGCCGCGCCGAAGATCGAGCGCATAGATGTCGAGATCGCGGTGCGGAGCCTCGGGGTCATGCCGAGACTTGGGATCGGGCACCCCGTCGCCGGCCAGCGCGACGAACACAGTACCGCCGTCCGCGGAAAAGGCCAGTGAGTTGAAGAATGGTGAGGCGTCGAGCTGCGAAAGGATCACCTCAACTGCTCCGCCGTTCGAGATTCTGACGAGCGACGACAAACCGGTTGAGTGCAGCACCACGGCGTACAGCGTGTCGCCCGCAGGCGCCCAACTGAGACCGCTCACAGCGCCGTCGAGCCGAACGATCGTCGGCGAACTCGAAGCAGTCAGGGCGACGGTCGGCTCCCCCGGAATGAAGTACGCGAGTCGCGAGCCGCCCGGCGCCCATCGCGGAAGCGCCGCAGGCGGGATGTCGAGTCGTGTGAGCCGGCCGCTCCGCTCGATGTACCATCCCTGGTCGCCATCCGCGGAGCCGAGCCGCGCAAGTGCGCCTGTGGAGTCGAAGGCGCCGCGACGAATCTCGCTCATTTCGCGGCGCCAGGCCGCGGTGTCTTCCTTGCCGGTCGTGACGCTGTAGAGGCGCGAGCGCGACCCTGGCCCATAGATTGCCAGCGTGCCATCAGGTGCGAGCTCGAAGTAACGGGCAGTCTCCTCGTACCACATCGGGCTCGTGTACGTCAGGACGGTCTCTGGACGGGCGGTCTCCTGATTTGAGCGGCAGGCTCCAAGCGACGCGGCGACCAGGAGGCCTGCGCCCAATGAATGAAGACGCGAGCGGCACATGGCGCTCAATACTATGGCGGAGATCGAATCCGCCACAAGACGCTGAACTCCTTGATTTTCTTGACCTGTACGGGCCGAGTCGACACCATTAGCCATGCCAAGATCGACTGTGGAGCGATCGCCGTCTTCGCCGTGCTCTCCGGGCCGCGTCAAGCTCAGTCGGCGCCAGCTGCTCGCCGGAGCCGGCGCCGGCGCGGCAGCGCTGCTTCTCGAGCAGGGCCGGCTCCAGGCGCAGACGACATCGAGTGGCATCGTCTTCTCTCATACAACCGTCGTCGCCTTCGATGCGGTTCATGATGACGTGGCGCTCGCGGTCGAAGGGGACAAGATCGCCGCCATCGGCCCCACCAGCGCCATCCTCGAGACGTATCCGCGAGCCGAGGTGTATGACGGACGGGGCAAAGCCCTGTTTCCCGGCCTCATCAACTGTCACGCCCATCTCGCGGCGACGCTCGCCCGTGGTTTCAACGAGGACTTTGGATTTCCCAACAGCGCGCACCTCGCGATTCAGCCAGCGAGTCTCCTTTCCAGGGAGGAGGCCACGCTGATGGTCACAATCGGTGCGTTGGAATGTATACGGACAGGGACCACCACGGTTGTGGAGAATTCCTCAGGGATTGCCCGCTCGGCGGGGGCGTTGGCTCAGACGGGCCTGCGCTGCGTCTTCGCCGAGTCGGTTCGCGATCGCGAGAACGGTTCCGGCCCGATGTCCCCGGAGCTGCTCGACAGAAGCGTAGCCCCCAGGTTCTCAGCCAAGCTGCGAGACGAGGGTCTGCAGCGCATCGATGACTTGTTCACGACCTGGCACGGGGCGAGCCAGGGGCGCATCAGCGTATTTCCGGCGGCCGCTCTCGCCGAGGACGCATCGCCCGACCTTCTGCACGCCGTCCGCGCGTTCGCCGAGAAGCACGATCTAGGGTACACGATCCACCTGGCCCAGAGCCGCGCCGAGGTGGAGTTCATGCAGCGATATCATGGCGCTCGTCCGTCAGCCTTCCTCGAGAAGCACGACTTCCTGGGACCGCGGCTGTTCGCCGCCCACTGCCGGTACGTCGACGATTCCGAAATCGCGCTGCTTGGCCGCTCGGGCACGCTCGTTTCGCACCAGGCTGCCATGGCGGCGAACCGCGGGGTCATCCCACCCATCCCCGCCCTGCGAGCGGCGGGCTGCCCCATCGCCAACGGCACCGACAACAACACCAATGACATGTTCGAGGTGATGAGGGTCGCCCTGCTGACGGAACGAATCCGGCGCAACGATGCGATCCCCGGCCTCCGCCCTCAACCGGAAGACGTACTCGAAGACGCAACGCAAGGAGGGGCGCGCGCAGTACGGCAGGGAAGGCTCCTCGGTTCGCTCGACGTTGGGAAAAAAGCGGACCTCATCGTCGTGGACACCCGACGGGCCCATCTGGTACCGGCCGGGCGCATCGTGTCCGCGTGGATCCACAATGGTCAACCGTCCGATATCGAGTCCGTCATGGTCGATGGCCAGTTCATCATGCGCAGCCGGAAAGTTCTCACGATGGACGAAGACCGCATCATCGCCGAAGCCGACAGGGTCGGACGGCGGATTTGGGCCGAGGTGCAGGCTGCCGGCCCAATCATCGTGCCGGGTCGATCGCGCCGGCAATGACAACCGAACAACGATGGCGGTACCGGTGAACGGAGTGACAGGATGACCATCCCAGTCGTGATGTCGTGGAGCGGCGGAAAAGACAGCGCGATGGCGCTGCATGAGGTGCTGCGGGCGGGACCCTACGCCATCGTCGCGCTTTTGACCTCGGTCTCTGCAGAGTACCGGCGCATCAGCCACCACGGCGTCCGGGAAGCCCTGCTCGAGGACCAGGCAGACGCGATCGGCATCCCGCTGCACAAGGTGTACCTCCCCTCGAGCGGCAGTCATCCGTGTACGAATGAGATGTACGAACAGATCATGGGCGATGTGATGGCCGGGTACAAGGCCCAGGGCATTGAGACGGTGGCATTCGGCGATCTGTTCTTGGAGGATCTGCGGGCGTATCGTGAACGGAACCTGGCCAAGGCGGCTATGCGCGGGTTGTTTCCGCTTTGGAAAAGGGACACGGCCCAGCTGGCGTGTGAGGTCATCGCGCTCGGATTCAAGAGCTATCTTTCGTGCGTCGAGGGCAAGGTGGGGCCGGGCTTCGCCGGTCGACCGTACGACCTGGCCTTACTCGCGGCGCTGCCGGCGGGCACCGATCCGTGCGGCGAGTACGGGGAGTTTCATACATTCGTGTACGACGGCCCAATCTTCCAACGGCCGGTCAGCGTCAGCGTGGGCGACGTTGTGATGCGCGATGGCCGTCATTATGCCGACCTGCTCCCCGAGGCGATCGCCACGCCAGCCCCGCCGGGCGTGCCGGTTATGCCGCCGGTCTGACGCGGCCACTTGGTTACGCTTCGGTCCTCAAGGAGTGAGATGCTGATGACGGCACCCGATCTCGTGGATCGGCTCGCAGCGCACAAGACGCTGGGCCGCGCGCCCCGCGAGGAGTTGACGTGGCTGGCCTCGCACGGATCCCTTCGACACATGAACACCGGCGAAGTCCTGAGCGCCAAGGGCGTCCAGATAGAGGGCCTGTTCGTCGTGCTGTCGGGGCGCATCGCCATTTTCGTCGATCGGGGCGCCGGGCTGCACAAGATCATGGAGTGGCGGGAGGGCGATGTCACTGGGCTGTTGCCGTACTCGCGCCTGGTCAGCCCACCCGGCGATACCGTCGCCCAGGAGCCGTCGACGCTCCTTACCATTCAGCGAGACCACCTGGGCGAGATGATCCGAGAATGCGATGAGGTCACGACGATTCTGGTGCATACGATGCTCGATCGCGCTCGCGCCTTCACGTCGAGCGACCTGCACGACGAGAAGATGATCTCTCTTGGGAAATTGTCCGCCGGGCTGGCCCATGAGCTGAACAACCCGGCGTCGGCGATCGAGCGCAGCGCGTCGCTGCTCGAGAAGCGATTGGAAGACGCCGACCGGGCCGCGCGCGCCCTCGCCGCGTCTCGGCTGGCCGAAGCGCAGCTCGCGGCAGCAGACGGCATTCGCGCGTCCTGCTTTGCGACGCCCGTGCACGGCGTCCGTTCGCCAATCGAGCAGGCCGAACGCGAGGAGGCCATCGCCGGCTGGCTGGCCGATCACGACCTCGACACCGACTTGGCCGAAGCATTTGCCGAAACCGCCGTAACCTTCGAGGCGCTCGACCGCACCGCCAGGGCGGTCGATGGACCGGCGCTGAACGCCGTCCTGCGGTGGGCCGCAGCCGGATGTTCGGTCCGCGGCCTTGCATCCGAGATTCAGGAAGCGGCAACGCGCATCTCGGGCCTCGTTCTGGCAATCAAGGGCTTCACGCACATGGATCAGGCAACGGTCGCCGAGCCTGTAGACCTCGCGCAGAGCCTGAGCAACACGGTCGCCGTGCTCAAGGCGAAGGCACGGAGCAAGGCGGCCGCCGTGATCGTGAACCTGGAACCCGATCTCCCGCGTGTGCTCGGCTTCGTCGGCGAGCTCAACCAGATTTGGGCGAACTTGATCGACAACGCGCTCGACGCCATCCCGGACTCCGGCCGCGTCGAGGTGCTGGCGAACCGCGACCATCAGCGAGTGGTGGTCCACATCGTCGACAACGGGACCGGCATCCCCGACGAGATGCGCGAGCGCATCTTCGATCGGTTCTTCACCACCAAACCGGTGGGTCACGGCACAGGCCTCGGTCTCGACATCGTCCGGCGCCTCGTCCGCCACAACGACGGCGACATCACGGTCGAGTCGCGCCCGGGCCGGACGGAGTTCCGCGTCGTCCTGCCCATGGTCGAGTTTGGGAGCGACGGAGTCGAGCCGTGAACAAGCCTGTCATCCTCGTCGTCGACGACGATCCGCAGGTCCTCGCGGCCGTGCGCCGCGATCTGCGCTCCCGGTATCGGGAGCAGTACACGGTGGTGAGCGCAGGATCTGGACGGGAGGCGCTCGTGACCGCCCGCGAGTTGAAGAGCCGCGGCGACGCGCTCGCCATGCTGATCAGCGATCAGCGCATGCCGAGCATGCTGGGAAATGAGCTGCTCGCGAAATCGCGCGACATATACCCGCTGGCGCGGCGCGTTCTGCTTACGGCGTATTCGGACATCGAAGCGGCCGTCAAGGCCATCAACGAAGCCCATCTCGATCACTATCTGTCGAAACCGTGGGATCCGCCGGAAGAGCATTTGTATCCCGTGATCGACGATCTCCTCGACGCGTGGCAGGTCGACTATCTTCCCGAGACGAAGGGATTGAGGCTGGTGGGACACCAATGGTCGCCTCGATCGCACGCGATCAAGGACTTCCTGGCCAGCAGCCTCGTCCCGTATCGATGGCTCGACGTCGCGCGCGACCTGGACGCTCAGGCTCTGCTGGACGCCGCTGGCGTCAGCGCAAGCGAGCTTCCGGCGTTGTTCCTGGAAGACGGATCCGTCTTGCGCGATCCCGAGCCGCGGCAGGTCGCCGAGCGTCTCGGCCGACCGCTTTCGGCGGCCTTCGACGTGTACGACCTGGTGATCGTCGGTGCCGGGCCGGCCGGCCTCGCGGCCGCGGTGTACGGAGCGTCCGAGGGGCTGCGGACCCTGCTGCTCGACCGGCACGGGGCCGGCGGACAGGCGGGCACCAGCTCTCGCATCGAGAACTATCTCGGGTTTCCGGCCGGTGTCAGCGGCAGCGAGCTGACGCGGCGGGCCCTGGCGCAGGCAGAGCGGCTTGGCGCCGAGTTTCTCGCGCCGCTCGAGGTGACTGGCATCTCGATCGAGGACGGATACAAGCATCTGAAATTCGCTGACAGCCGCGAGCTCGTCACGCGAACGTTGCTGGCCGCGACCGGGATGATTTACCGCGAGCATCCGGCGCCCGGCGTCGCCGAGCACAGGGGCGCGGGAGTTTACTATGGCGCCGCGACCACCGAAGCACCGGCGTTTACCGGCCGGCGTGTGCTCGTCGTCGGCGCCGGCAACTCGGCTGGCCAGGGCGCTATGTATCTGGCGCGCTACGCGAAGGAAGTCGAGATCGTGCTGCGCCGTACGACCCTTCGCGACACCATGTCTCAGTACTTGATCGATCAGATCGAAAAGACGCCCAACATTCAGCTGCGGCCTCGCACGGAAATCGACAGCGTCGACGGTGACGGTCACGTGGAACGCGTCGCGCTCACGTCGCTCGACGATGGATCGCGTCAGGTGGAAGAGGCTGACGCCGTGTTCGTGTTCATCGGCGCCCGACCCAGAACCGACTGGCTCCCACCCGAAGTGCTGCGCGACGTGAAAGGGTTCGTCCTCACCGGTCGTGATTTGATGGCGGCGGACGCCTACCAGCGCGTTTGGAAGCAGTCGCGCGAGCCCATGCCGCTCGAGACCAGCGTGCCAGGCGTGTTCGCCGCGGGCGACGTCCGCGCCGGCGGCATGAACCGTGTGGCGTCAGCCGTGGGCGAGGGATCGATGGTCGTGCGCCTCGCGCACGATTATCTGGCGCTGACCTGAGCGCGGGGCGGCAGAGCCACCCGGACAAGAGGCGACCTACTTCTTGTTGTACTTGTCCATCATCTCCTTCATCATCTGCTCCGGCGTCTTCTTGGACTTGATCATCTCCTGGACCATTTCCGTCGATGGCGGGGTTATGTGGTTCGCTCGCAAATAGCCGACGATGTTGCCGTAGATCTCGTTGTTGTGCACGGAGGTGTGCAGGAACGAGAACACCATCTGCGGCGAAGAGAGAATTTTTTGGTCGTCGAGCATGGCGAACGTCGCATCGCAGTAGTCGAACGATTCCTTCAAGTACTTCACGATGTCGGCCTTGCCTTTGATCGCATCGGTTTTGGCCTTCGGCATCGGATTCGGCTCACCCCTGAGCGTCGAGCAATCCAGGTAATTGCGTTCGGTCGAATGGTTGATCCACTGGCCGAAGTCCATCTGCTCGGGAGCCAGCTTGAAGCTGTATTTCTCCGCCGGCATCACATCCGCGGCCCCCTGCAGGAACAGCCGCACGGGCATGTAATAGCGCTGCAGGTTGGTGGTCTTGAGGTTGTCTTCCGCACGGAGCGGAACAACGGCCAGGCTGGCAATTATCAGAACGGTCAGTCTCATGCACGTGCCTCCAAAGCAGAGCTATCGCGACGACGCGAGCGACTTCACCCAGGCATTGATGATATCGATGGGCAGCGGAAACACAACCGTCGTATTCTTCTCGACGCCGATCTCGGTCAGCGTCTGCAGGTACCGCAGCTGGATCGCCGCCGGCTGCGTCTCGAGAACCTTCGCGGCATCAGCCAGCTTTTGCGACGCTTCGAACTCGCCGTCGGCGTGGATGACCTTGGCGCGCCGCTCGCGCTCGGCCTCGGCCTGGCGCGCGATGGCCCGCTGCATGGTCTCTGGAATGTCCACTTGCTTGACCTCGACCTTCGTCACTTTGATGCCCCACGCCTCGGTATCCTGATCGAGGATGACCTGCAGCTTCGCGTTGACCTTCTCGCGCTCGGACAGGATTTCGTCCAGCTCGAACTGTCCGACGACGCTCCTGAGCGTCGTCTGCGCGAGCTGCGACGTGGCGTAGAGATAGTTCTCGACCTCTCGCAGCGCCCGATTGGCGTCCACGACCTTGAAATAGCAGACGGCGTTTACCTTCACCGACACGTTGTCGCGCGTGATGATGTCCTGCGGCGGGACGTCGAGCGTAACGACGCGGAGCGGAATGCGGTAGAGCGTCTCGATCGGCCAGAAGACCAGCCGGAGACCGGCGCCCTTCGCCGTGGGAATCATGCGGCCGAGGCGCAGCACGGCGCCCCGCTCCCATTCTTTGATGATGTACAGCGAGTTCCAGATCCAGATCAGGAAGATCACGAACGCCAGGGTCCATCCCAGAGAGAGATACTGAGAAATATCCACGCGCCTCTCCTTCCTCACCGCCGGTCTCGGATTCCTCCGCCCGCCGCCTCACTTCGGGACGGCGCATCGACCGGCTCAACGTAGAGGGTCAAACCGTCCACCCGCACCACGCGCACAGCGGTGCCCTCCGGAATCGCCGCGGCCGACGTGGCCTGCCACAGCTCGCCATGAACCCTCACCATGCCGCGGGTGGATGCGCCCGCGCCGCCGTCGATCGACGTCGTGACGCGGCCGGTCTCGCGGACCAGCTCCTCGACGCCCGTCTGCGGCTGCCAGGCGCGCGATCGCAGGACGAGCCGCATCAGGATGATCGTGATCGCCGCAAACGGCAGCGTAGCGCCCAGCGCGACGCCGATCGTCACCCCGGCGCCGGTCAGCGGCGATCGCACGAGCATCAGCGCGCCAAGCAGCATGGCCACGACGCCTCCCCCGCCGAGGACGCCGTGGCTCGTGTACTTTGCCTCGAGGATGAACAAGGCGAGCGCGAGGGCGATCAGGAGCAGTCCGGTCAGATTGATCGGGAGCAAGTGCATGGCGAACAGCGCGAGCAGGAGCGCAATCGCGCCGATGACGCCCGGCGCGACCAGGCCGGGATGCGTGAACTCGGTATAGAGCCCGATGACCCCGACGAGCAGCAGGATGAAGAACATGTCCGGCTGGACGATGCGGGCCAGGAAGCGCTGGCGACCCGACATCTCGAGGTCGACGATCTCCGGGTTCGTGAGCACGAGGCGATCGGTCCGTCCGTCGAAGCGGGAGATCATCCGGCCATCGAGCCGGGCGAGCAGATCCTCCCGCGAGCTCGAGACCAGGTCGCAGAGCTTGCCGTCGAGCGCTTCTTTTTCGGTGAACGCCTTCGCCTCGGTAATCGCGGCCTCGGCCAGCGCCACGTTCCGGCCCCGTCGGGCGGCGTAGCTGCGCATGTACGCCGTAGCGTCGTTGACGATCTTGTTCTTCATCGTCTCGTCGATTGTCACGGGATAGCCGCCAATCGCGGCGATGGGTGAGGCCGCGCCCGTATGCGTCGCCGGCGCCATCGCGGCGATATCCGCGGAGAGCAGGATGAAGAAACCGGCTGACGCGGCCCGGGATCCGCTCGGCGTGACGTACACGGCGACAGGGACGTTCGACTCGACGATGTGCTGAATGATCGCTCGCATCGACGTGTCGACGCCGCCCGGCGTATCCATCGTGATCAGGATGAGAGCCGCCCCCTCGCGGCCGGCTTGCTCGATGCCCGCATCGATGTACTCCGCCATCACCGGCTCGATTTCGTCGT
>DATKHR010000117.1:0-39603 GCA_035510155.1 Vicinamibacterales bacterium | reverse complement strand
ATGGCAGGCTTCACCACGATTCAGAGCCCAGGCCAGGCGAACGATGTGGAGCTGCGAGAGGCGATCGCGCGCGGCGTGCTTCCGGGACCACGGATCCTGACATCGATTCGGCAACTCAACGAGCGCAGCGGGACGCCGGCGGAGATTGGAGAGAAAGTTCAGCAGTTGAAAAAAGACGGCGCGGATGTCGTCAAGATCTTCGCCTCCGCGAGCATTCGAGACGGCGGCAAGCAGACGATGACCGACGATCAGCTGCAGGCGGCGTGCGGGGAGGCTAACGCGCTCGGGATGCGGACGATGGTGCACGCGCACAGCCCCGAGTCGATCAAGGCGTCGGTGAACGCCGGCTGCAAGCAGATCGAGCACGGAGTGTTCGCCACGCAGGAGGTGCTGACGCTCATGGCGCAGAAAGGCGTCTACTTCGACCCGAACGTCGGAGTCGTGCTGCAGAATTACTTGGCCAACAAGGCGAAGTTCCTCGGCGTCGGCAACTACAACGAGGAGGGTTTCGCATACATGGAGAAGGGGGTGAAGATCAACGACGCGATGATCAAGCTCGCCGTGGCGACGCCGAACCTCAAGCTGGTGCTCGGCACCGATGCGGTGGCTGGCGCCCATGGGCACAATGCCAATGAGCTCGTCGAGCGCGTCCGGCAGGGCCACCAGAAGCCGATGGACGCCATCGTCTCGGCAACATCGCTGTCGGCGCGGTCGCTCGCGCTCGATAAGACAGTTGGCACGCTGGCACCCGGGTACGAGGCCGACATCATCGCTCTCGATGGCGACCCGCTGAGCGACGTGACGGCAGTGACCCGCGTCGCGTTCGTCATGAAAGGCGGCAAGGTCTACAAGCAATAATAGGTGTCTGTGATCGCCGGCTCTACAGCTGAGCTCGACCGCCGCGACGCTCTCTGGGCCATCTCCTCCGCGCTCATCGCCTTCGGCATTTATGCAGCGACGATGTACCCGGGACTCGTGGGCATCGGCGACACGCCGAAGCTGCAATTAGTCGGCGCGGTGCTTGGCACACCCCACAGTCCGGGGTACCCGTTGTATGTCTGGCTTTCCTGGATCTTCTCGCGCCTGCCGCTGGGCTCGACGGTCGCGTTTCGAGTGAACCTGCTCTCCGCGGTGTGCTCGGGAGCCGCGATCGGTATTTTGTCGCTGGTTCTGCGCGAGCTCAGCTGCCGCCGCCTCGTGGCGTTCGCGGGCGCGCTCGCCATTGCTTTCGGTCACCTGTTCTGGTCGCAGTCGCTCCTGGCTGAAGTGTACGCGCTGAACGTCTTGCTCTTCAGCGGCGTCCTGCTGTTCCTGCTGCGCTGGTCGCGGTCGCGTCGCTTCGGAGACCTCGCCTGGGCGCTCGCGTTCTTTGCCGCCGGCCTCGCGCATCATCTGACGCTGGCCATGACGGCACCCGCCCTGCTGGCGTTCGCCCTGATGGTCGACAGGCACGTCATCACGACGCGCACGCTGCGGGCTGCACTCGTGGCGTGCGTCGCGGGTTTAAGCTGCTATCTGTTTGTCTGGGTGCGAACACACCAGCAGGCGCCGTTCCTGGAGGCGCGCGCGAACACACTGTCCGATCTTGTCGGGATCGTATCGGCGCGTCAATTCAGCCCGGCGCTGTTCCGTTTTTCATTTCGCGAGCTGGTCACCGAGCGCGCGCCGCTCGTCGCGGCGTGGCTCCTCTCCGAGCTGCGGTGGGGCGGCGTCGCGGGGGCGACCGTCGGCGCCATCTGGTTGGCGTACCTACGCCGCAGGGACCTGGTCCTGCTGCTGGGGTCCGCCGCGGCCGTCATGGTCTTCGCGCTCAACTACGACGTCTACGATGTTCAGGTGTTCCTCATCATTCCGATGGTGGCCTTCGGCCTCCTCGCCGGTGCCGGGCTCGAAGCGCTGTGTCGCGCAGCGCAGGCGTTGATCCGGCGGGGGGAAATGTTGACCCGCGCAGGCGAAGCCCGTCCAGGAATGCCGCGCTCGGCGGCCGTTGGACGGCTTTTGACGGGGACAGCGAGCATCGCCGTGCTCATTCTGCCGTGGGCGCAGCTTCGCGCGAACTTCAAGGCGAACAATCACCGTGATCACACGTTCGAGGCGCAATACTTCGACGCGCTCTTCAAAGCTCTCCCCGAGCGCAGCGCCATCGTCGCCGAGAGCTATACGATCGACCACATGGTGCTGTACAAGCTGCTCGCCGAGGACTGCGGCCGCGGACGTCGGATCGAGGTGATTCCCGCAGACGCCGGCGTGGTGCGACGCTACATCTCGAGCGGGTTCGCCGTGTTCGCGTTCTCGAACGGCCGCTCCGAACTGCAGTTCGACGTCCCATTCTCTGTCGCGGACCTGAGCCTGCCGACGGCGCCCGGCGTGAAGCAGCTGGCCGAAACGGAGGCGCAGCAGCTCGCCTATCCCCTGTCCGTCGTAACGCTCGACCGGCGTGGAACGGCGGGTACTACCGGTGCCGTGCCTGATCGCTCGCCCGAGCCGATGACCGGCGCGGTCTGGCGCCCGACGGCTCAGTGACGGGCAATCAGCCGCAGCGCGGCCTGTCGCGGCGCAACCTGTCAAGCAGATCAGCGAGATCCGCCGGCAACGGTGCCTCGAACGCGAGCTCGCGCCGGTCCCGCGGGTGGAGAAAACGGAGTTGGTGAGCGTGCAGGGCCTGACGCGGAAACGCAATCGGCCGGAGCGAGCCGGGCCCATGGTTGTAACGCCGTTCGCCCACGAGCATGTGACCCCGGAGCCCGGCTTGCAGGCGAATCTGATTCCGCCTGCCGGTGACGAGGCGAACCTCGATAAGCGACGCGCCCCTCAGCGTCTCGATCACGCGGTAGTGGCACACCGCCTCCTTCCCCCGTGCGTCGGTTGCATGCGTCTCTTTTTGTATGAGGGCCTTCCGATCCCACGCAAGCCGGTCGCGCCATGTCCCTGAAGCCGGTGCCGGGTGTCCGTAGACAACCGCGAGGTAGACCCGCTCCGGTTGGCGGCTCTTGAACTGCGCTTTGAGATCCGACTGCGCCGCAGCGGTCTTCGCAAACACCACCAGGCCCGACGTGTCGCGGTCAATGCGATGGACGACGAGCGGCCGCTGCCCGCTGCGGGCGCGCAGATAGGTGTCGAGATCCTCAAAGACCGAGCGGGCGCCTTCGCGCCGCTCGAGGGGTACGGGCAACACACCGGCGGGCTTGTTCAGCACCACCACCGCGTCGTCTTCGTAGACAATGGGAAGGTCGCGCCGATCGCCGAGCGTCGCGCGCCGTTTCGACGTCCCGGGGCGATCCATCCACACACGCACGATGTCGCCTGCGACGAGTCTCGCTCCACGCGCTTCCGGCACCGCTTCGCGACCGTTGAGGAACACTTTGCCGCGCGCAAGCGCGTCGAACGCGCGCCCTCGCGATCCGAGTCGGCCTGTCACGGCCAGAAACCTGTCGAGTCGGCGGCCGGCTTCAGCGGGCTCGACGGTCCATTCCGCCATGTTCAGCGGGGTCGTTTCAGCAGCAGCATGGTATCGGCGCCGACCGGCCACACGATGCCGGTCGTTTCCCACCCTTCGTTGCCCAATGCGTTGAGGCGTCCGGACGCATCGGCGGAGCTGACGCGAACGGTCTGGTACTCCCACAGCGGCCGCGCAACGCGTACCGGCACGGGGGGCGCGCCCGAAGTTGGCTCGCCGTTCCAGATGGACACGCGGATCGGCTTCTCCACGCTGACGTCGTGCAGCGTCACCGGTATGGCCTCAGTGTCGCGGTTCTGGACCCACACTTCTGCGCGTGAGATCTCGCCTGGCCGGCCGAACTGACCCGGTGCTGCGATGATGGCCGCGCCACCGGCAACGAATAGCGCGACGGCGGCAGGCGTCAAACGACTCTTCACGGGGCACCTCCATCGTGGTCGTTGGTACCTGGGACTTCGCCGTGGTCCCGCCTTGGTCCTTCGGCCTTGGTCCTCAGAGCGGAATATTGCCGTGTTTCTTGAGCGGGTTCTTCACCCTCTTGGACTCCAGGTTTCCGAGCGCGGTAATCAGCTTGCGGCGGGTCTCTCGGGGGTGGATGACTTCATCGAGGAAGCCGCGGCCCGCGGCGATATAGGGGTTTGCGAACTTCTCACGAAACTCGCGGACTTTCTCGGCGCGCGCGGCAACGGGATCCGACGCGGCGTCCAACTCGCGTTTGTAGAGGATGTTCACGGCGCCTTCCGGGCCCATGACGGCGATCTCCGCGGTCGGCCACGCGTAGTTGAAATCCGTTCGAATGTGTTTGCTGGACATGACGCAGTACGCGCCGCCGTATGCCTTGCGCGTGATGACCGTCACTTTGGGAACCGTCGCCTCGGCAAACGCGAACAGCAGCTTGGCGCCGTGCTTGATGATGCCGCCGTACTCCTGCACCGTGCCGGGGAGGAAGCCAGGCACGTCCTCGAACGTGACAAGCGGGATGTTGAACGCGTCGCAAAACCGCACGAAGCGGGCGCCTTTGACCGACGCGTCGATATCGAGTGTCCCGGCGAGCACGGCCGGCTGATTGGCAACAATGCCGACCGACCGCCCATCGAGACGCGCGAAGCCGACGATGAGGTTTCTGGCATAGTGCTGGTGGACCTCGAGCATGTACTGCTCGTCCATCACGGCGCGAATGACCTCCAGCATGTCGTACGGCTGGTTCGGAGCGAGCGGGACGATCCGGTCGAGCGCCTCGCTCTCGCGGTCCGGTTGATCGTCCGATGGGACGCGTGGCGCCTCGTCGAGATTGTTAGATGGAAGGAATGACAGCAGCTCACGAACGAGCGCGACGCACTCGCGGTCGTCGGCCACGGCAAAATGCGCCACGCCGCTCGTCGCGTTGTGCGTCATCGCGCCGCCCAGCTCCTCCTTGGTGACGTCCTCGTGGGTCACGGTTTTGATGACATCCGGACCCGTGACGAACATGTAGCTCGTGTCACGGACCATGATGGTGAAATCCGTGATGGCGGGTGAATACACGGCTCCCCCGGCGCACGGCCCCATGATCGCTGAGATCTGGGGAACGACGCCCGAGGCCAGCGTGTTGCGGAGAAAGATGTCCGCGTAACCACCGAGCGACAGCACGCCTTCCTGGATCCGTGCCCCGCCCGAATCGTTGAGGCCGACGATCGGCGCGCCGAGGCTCATGGCGAGATCCATGATCTTCACGATCTTGGCGGCGTTGGTCTCCGAGAGCGACCCGCCGAAAACCGTGAAGTCCTGAGCGAACGCGAACACCTGGCGCCCGTCGACGAGACCGTGGCCCGCGACGACTCCATCGCCCGGGACGATCTGGCTCTCCATCCCGAAGTCGCGGCACCGATGCGTGACGAGCTTGTCGACCTCCTCGAACGTGGCGGCGTCAAACAGCAGATCGATGCGCTCCCGCGCGGTCAGCTTGCCGCCGGCGTGCTGGCGGTCGAGGCGTGCCTGTCCGCCGCCGAGCTCGGCGCGCGCCTCGAGATCAGCCAGAACCTTTTGCGGGTCTGTCACAGCTGATCGCTCGGGGCCGACGCCTCGTCGGACGTTTGCCGGCGCTCGCGGGACGTTGGCCACCGCTCGGGCTCGCGACGACGCGATGTCACGCTTTCACCGCGTGTGCCTTCTCCCAGTCTTTGAGGAACTTCTCCAAGCCGATACTGGTGAGCGGGTGGTTGAACAACTGGTCGATGACGGCGGGCGGACAGGTGGCGATGTCGGCGCCCGCTCGCGCGGCCTCCACCACGTGAATCGGATGCCGGCAGCTGGCCGCGAGGACTTCGGTCGTGAACTCGTAGTTGTCGTAGATTTCGACGATCTCGCGGACGAGATCCATGCCGTTCGTGGCGATGTCGTCGAGGCGGCCGACAAACGGGCTGATGTAGTTGGCGCCCGCCTTGGCGGCGAGCAGGGCCTGGGCGGGACTGAAACAGAGCGTGACATTGACCCGGATGCCCTCGCTCGACAGCGCCTTGCACGCCCGAATGCCGTCGCGCGTGAGCGGCACCTTGACGACCATGTGATCGTCGATCGCCGCGATGTCGTGCCCTTCCCGAAGCATGCCCGCAAAGTCGGTCGACGTCACCTCTCCACTGACCGGTCCCCTGACGATGTCGCAGATCTTCTTGAGGTTCTGGCGGAAGTCGCCCGGTTCTTTCGCGAGCAGCGTCGGGTTGGTCGTGACGCCGTCGAGAATGCCGAGGTCGGCAATGGTTTGGATGTCCTTGATGCTTCCGGTATCGACGAACAATTTCATAACAGCTCCTTGTAACTCGTGGCTCGGTGCTCGATCTTCGGTGCTCGAAAACCTTATGTCTCAGCCTGGACAGCGTTGGTCAGATCGCCGACGCCTTCGACCTTGACGGTCACGGAATCTCCGTCGCCCAGCGATCCGATGCCGGCGGGAGTCCCCGTAGAAATGATATCGCCAGGCTCGAGCGTCATCACGAAACTGACGAACTCCACCAGGTAGTCGATCCCAAAAATCAGGTACGCCGTACTCGACGATTGGCGGCGTTTTCCGTTCACCCAGCCCTCGACGGCGCGGGGAGAACCGTCGAGGCCGGCTGCCACGCACGGGCCGATCGGCGCGAACGTGTCGAATCCCTTGCAGCGGGTATATTGAGATTCCCGGCTCTGCAGGTCGCGAGCCGTAACGTCGTTGACGCACACGAGGCCCAGGATGTAGCGCCAGGCATCGGCCCGCTTGACGCGGTGAGCGCGTTTCCCTATGACGACGCCGACCTCGGCTTCGTGATCGACGCGACCCACGCCCGGCGGCAGCTTGATCGGCTGGCCGGGCCCGACGACTGCGGACGAGGGTTTGATGAAGATGAGGGGCTCGGTGGGGAGCGCCATGCGCTGCTCGGCCGCATGATCTTTGTAGTTCAGGCCGACGCACACGATTTTCGACGGGCTGACGGGCGGGAGCAGTGCAAGGGCCTCCACGCCCCCAGCAATAGTCGGGCCGGCGGAATAGACGCCGAAGATGTCGCCGGTCAGCTCGTGGGCTTGGCCGTCGCGCTCGATCGCATACCTGACTCGAGACGCAGAGGCCACGGGATGGTCAGGAAGGGCGGATTTGGGCGCTGGCCCGGTTCCGTCGGCTTGGTATCGATACAGACGATCCATCGACGGCATTAAATCATAACGATGGGTGGGAGCGGCGCGAAGGGCGAGGGACCGGCGGGAGGACAATCAGGCTTGCGGGTCCTTCAGCGCGCGGCTTCCTCGACCTTGTTCGACGGGGCGCTGATGTTGCCCGCTTTGTCGACGGCCTTGACTGCGTAGGTGAACCGGACGCCCGCCTCGAGGTGTTCGTCGCGAAACTGTGTGACGTGAACCAGCTCGGCGGTGATTGGCTGGAGCGCGTCGGCTGACGCCCCGCGCAGCACGACGTACCCGTCGAGGTCCTGCTCGGTGTTGGCGTCCCAGATCAACGTCACCGCGCCCTCCTGTGGCGACGACTGAAGGTTGGCGGGCGGAGCGGGCGGAAACGTGTCCACGAGCGTCTCACAGGTCGCCGGGGCTGCGTCGCTCTCGATCGTCAAGTCGCTGAAAGTCTCCACAGCGCGAACAACGTAGCAGCGTCTTTCGCCCCAGACGATGCGGGCGTCAGAGAAGGCCAGCTCCGCGATGGGCGTCATGTTGAGCTTGAGCGGCGCGACAGGCGGAGATGAACGACTCGGGGGCGCGCCGTTCGGGGCCGTGGCCGTTACGTCGTACACGTTGTAGCGAATCGCCACGGGGCTGACGCCAATTGGGGTCGACGGCAGTTCGTTGCCCGCCGGCGGCAGTTGAATCGGAGGCGCCGACGCAACCGGCTTCCATTGGACCGTGATCGCTTTCTCGTCGTACGCCATCGTAGGACTGGTCGGCGCCGGTGGTGCCGGCACGAGCGGCACCGCGATGCGCTTGGAAAACGGACCGTGCCGGTCGTGCGTCGAGACGCCGACGGCGACGTACGAGCGCGCCAGAGGTGTCGACCGCGGCGGCACGAGCGGTCCGCTTCCCGACGCAGTGGTCGATCCGTACGAGCCGCCTCTCCCCTGGTCTCGAAGCCTGCGATCGGTCGGCACGCTGACGGGCGCCCGGGCGGCCGAGTCCAGATTCTCCGACACTCGCGCAATCGCGCCTTGATCGAGCCCGTGTCCCTCGGGCGCGGCCATATCGACCGGCGGATCGTCCTCTTCGATCACATCGTCGGGATCGCGGGGCGCCTTCACGGCGACGCTCGCGACTCGCTTGCCACGCTTGATGATTTGCTCATCGGTCCACGCGTCGCTGGACGTGACTGCGTAGACGTCGACGCGCTGGATATTGGCTGGACGCGAGTTGTCGGTGTTGGTGGCGGGGACGGTGAACTGCAGATCGACGGTGGCGCCGCGCAGCTGTGCGGAAAAACCAGCCGGCGAAACAGGGAGCCTCACGAGCGGTGGCAGCGGCGGCCCCTTTTTGCCGCAGCCGTAGCACGCGACCGAGCTGATGATCGCGACGGCGACGATCACCTGCGCGCGTGAGAGATCGGCGGCTGTCACAGGATGTATCGCGACAGGTCTTCGTTTTTGACGATATCGCCGAGCATTCTGGTGACGTAAGCTTCGTCGATCCTGACCGACTTGTTCCCGAGATCGGGTCCCTCGAAGGAAATCTCGTCGAGCAGCTTCTCCATGACGGTGTGCAACCGGCGGGCCCCGATGTTCTCGGTCCGTTCGTTCACGAGCGTGGCGTAGTCGGCGATCCTGCTGATCGCCTCGTCGGTGAAAGAGAGGTCGATCCCTTCAGTTTCCATCAACGCGGTGTACTGCTTGACGAGCGCGCTCTTGGGCTCGGTGAGGATGCGCACGAACTCCTCCTTGCCGAGCGGCTCGAGCTCGACACGAATCGGGAAACGGCCCTGGAGTTCGGGGATCAGGTCAGACGGCTTCGACACGTGAAAGGCGCCAGCCGCGATGAATAGCACGTGGTCGGTCCGAACCATGCCGTACTTGGTATTGACGGTGGTGCCTTCCACAATCGGGAGGATGTCCCGCTGAACGCCTTCCCGGCTCACCTCGGGACCATGCGCGCCCTCGCGTCCCGCGATCTTGTCGATCTCGTCGATAAAAATGATCCCTGCCTGCTCGACGCGCTCCACGGCCGACTTGGCGACGCTGTCCATGTCGATGAGCTTCTGTTCCTCTTCCTGGGTCAGGTAGTCGAGGGCCTCGGGGACCTTGACCTTCCGCTTCTTCATCTTCCCCTGGAAGAGTCCCGGCAGCATGTCCTTCAGGTTCACGTCGACTTCTTCGACCGCCGACCCTGCGATGATCTCGAACGACGGAAACGCCTTCTCCCGCACCTCGACCTCGACAGTGCGCCCGTCGAGCCGTCCGGCGCGCAGCTGATCGCGGAACTGCTCGCGCGTTCGGCGCTGCTGCTCGCGCGCCGCTGCCGGATCCTCGTCGGGCGCCACCGGCCGGGGCGGCGGCAGCAGGATATCGAGCAGCCGCTCCTCCGCGTTCTGCATCGCCTTGGCGCTCACCTCGTCGAGCCGCTCACCGCGCACCATGTCGACGCCGAGCTCCACCAGGTCGCGCACCATCGACTCGACGTCGCGTCCCACGTAGCCGACCTCGGTGAACTTGGAGGCCTCCACCTTCAGAAACGGCGACTGCGCGAGACGCGCGAGCCTGCGCGCGATCTCGGTCTTGCCGACACCGGTCGGACCGATCATGAGGATGTTCTTGGGCGCGATGTCTTCGGCCAGTTCCGGCGGCAGCTTCTGGCGCCGGAGCCGGTTGCGCAGTGCGATCGCCACGGCGCGCTTCGCGGCGGCTTGCCCGACCACGAACTTGTCGAGCTCGGAGACGATCTGGCGCGGGGTCATGGCGCCGGCAGAGGATTGCGTGGTTTCTGGCAGAGGAATGGCCAAGGGTCCCTACACTCTCACGACTTTAGCGTTCGACGATTCTACAGTTCTTCGACGATGATGTTCGCATTGGTATAGACGCAGATGTCGCTGGCGATCCGCAGCGCTTTTTCGGCGATCGCCCGCGCGCCGAGATCGGTATTGCTCGCGAGCGCCTTCGCGGCCGCGAGCGCGAACGGTCCCCCGGATCCAATCGCCACGATCCCGTCGTCGGGCTCGATGAGATCCCCGTTGCCGGACAGCAGGAACGTCGACGCGTGATCGAGCACGATCAGCATCGCCTCGAGCCGGCGCAGGATGCGATCGCTTCGCCAATCCTTGGCGAGCTCCACGGCAGAGCGCTCGAGGTTTCCGCGATATTGTTCGAGCTTGGACTCGAACCGCGCGAACAAGGCAAACGAGTCGGCGGCGGAGCCGGCAAAGCCGGCCAGAATCCGATCGTTGTAGAGGCGACGGATCTTCTTGGCGGTCTGCTTGACGACGGTCTGACCGAACGTCACCTGGCCGTCGCCGGCCATCACCGCATGGTTGCGATGGCGGACCGCGAGGATGGTCGTGCTGTGAAAGGACACCTTTTCTGGAGTCTATCGGCCGTCTCAAAACAGTGTCAAGAAATCGAGATGCTCCGACTCGGCAGGCGACACATCCGGGCGTATACTTGAGGAGAGTTCGATTTACAGGCGTTTGCGGGAACGTGCGGTGGCAGGTGGCTTGCTTCTCGTTAGGACAGCGGCTCTGTCCCTTTTGAGGTGTCTGCCATGAAGCGCTTGCTGGCGGTCGCCGTTCTGGTCGCGTTTCCGGCACTTCCGGTGGCTGCGTTGCAGCGGGGTGGTGGGGGCGGTGGCGGTGGCGGTGGCTCGTCGCACGGCGGCGGCGGTGGGTCGTCGCACGGCGGCGGCGGCGGTGGTGGCGGCGGCGGCGGTGGGTCGTCGCACGGCGGAGGTGGTGGGGGCGGCGGTGGCTCGTCGCACAGTGGGGGCGGCGGGGGCGGTGGTTCGTCGCAAGGTGGCGGTGGTGGCGCCTCATCGCACGCCGGAGGTGGGACCGGGGGCAGCGGTTCCCATGTGGGATCCGGCGGAACGGCGGGGTCGGGGAGCGCAAACCCGTCCGCTGGGTCAACCCGATCAGGCGGGTCTGTCGGGTCAAGTGGGTCGAATAGGACAGCGGGGCAGCGCGATCCCGCCTCCAGCAGCAGTGGCAGCACCGGCCCCTCCGACGGGAGCACGGCCGGCGTTGCGCGTGGGCGGCCACGCGGGAACGCGCCCGTCACAGGTACAGCAGTTCCCCGCGCGTCGGTTGCGCCCGCGCCCGGCGGCGGCACCGTCATCGTCAACACCTACTATCCGTGGTGGTGGTTTGGCGGTGTGGGTTTCTATGGCGGCTATTACAGTCTGAGCAGCTACTACGGCGGGTACCCGTACGCCTCTTACGGCGGGTACCCGTATGCCTCTTACGGCGGGTATTACGATCCGTGGTTCGGCGCGTACCCTGACCCGACTCCACCCGCCTACAGTGGCGACAGTGGCACCTTCGCGGGCGAGGGCACGCTGCGACTGAAGATCAAGCCTCCCGACGCGGAAGTGTACGTTGACGGTTACTACGTGGGCGTTGTCAGCGACTTCAACGGCATCTTCCACAAGCTGCACATCGAGGGCGGCCAGCACCGCGTCGAAGTGCGCGCACCCGGTTATGAGTCGTTGACGTTCGACGTGGAGATCACGCCCGATCACGCCACGACATATCAGGGTGATCTCAAGCGAATCCAGTAGCGATCCGCCGCGGACCGCCGCCCGGCGCATCGCCGGCGTGGCGGCCGCCTCCGGACTCTACGACGCTGTCGTCGGGGCCGTCATGATCCTGGGGCGGCCGATGCTTGCGAGCCTGTTCCGGGTGCCGCTTCCAGTTCCTCCTATTCACGCGGACTTGAACGGGATCTTCTTGCTGTCGGTGGCGGCGGGGTACCTGATCCCGTATCGCGATCCTCAGTCGCGCGGAGGCCGCCTGTACATGTGGGTGATGGGACCGGTGCTGAAGGGCGGCGGCGCAGGCGCCTTCCTGATTGACTACGTCGTGCGCCACTCCCCGCCGTCGTTTCTGCTCTTCGCGCTAAGCGACGGCACCATGGCGGTTTTAGCCGTGTGGGCGTTGGTGACCACCGCGAAGTGGCGAGTCGCGGCGTGATTTTGGGACTCAGGATTGGGGAGTCCCGTTATTTTTCGAGGAGTTTTCGCTCGATCGGGTACTCGCCCATCTTGACCCACTGCAACGACGCGTATTTGGCGGACAGCTGGACTTTCGCGTCGACGAACTGCGTGTTCTTCAGCATCTCCTGCCGCGATTGGTCAGTGCCTGTGTAGCCGTTCTGAGATTTGAGCAGGAGCGGTCCGGCGGTTGCACCGGGGGCGAGGCCGTCCGACCCTGCCACTGTCAGGAACGCGTTCCCCCATTCTTCCGCGTCGCCCCCGTGCCGAAAGCCTGAATTGATCTGCAAGACGACGAGCTTCTGATCGGAATTGTTCTTGACGGCAATCTTGATCGCGGGCACCAGCTTGTTCTGCCCGTTCACGATGCCGGCGTCGAACCACCCTGAATCGAGAACGTCGATCTGCAGGGCCTTCGTGAGATCAACTGTGGGACCGCATCCTGCGCACAGAACCGCGACGATCAGCACCGAGCGGACGGCCGCCCGCAACATTTGGACATTCTAATCCTGAACGTAATTCAGGATTCGGAACTTTCGGCTGTCGCGCCGCGACGGCTCAATACACCTTCACTTCGATGCGGGCCTTGGCTTCGTCCTTCGTGATCTGGCGCCCCAGATAGGCGGAAAGGTCCGAGCCGCGCAGGCGGATGATTCGCGTTCTCGCACTGCTGTCGGCGGGCGCGAGCCTGGGGCGATCGTCGTTGCCGCGCGCGGCGATGGTCAGCCACTCGTTGGGACCGATGCCGAGCGAGCTGCTGTGATCGAGCATCGCGTCCTTGAGCGCCGCAATGACCTCGGTACGATACGCCTCGTCCGGATCCGCGAGAATTTGATCGGGGACCACCCTTGGGGGCTCCGGCGTCTGGTCCGCCGCGGCTGCAAGAGACCCCGTCTGGTTTCGCGCATCGATCGAGGAGCGATCGGAGGCCTGAGCCGACGCCTGGCGCGCAAACGGGCTCACTTGCAGCTCCACGCGCTTCAGCGCCTGCTCGGCGCTTGCATTGCCCTTGACGAGCTGCTGCAACTGCTTCATGGCGCTGTCGAAGCCGAGATCGTTCTGGTCCAGAGTCCGAATCGTCCACAGCGTCGTCTCGAACGTCGGCACCGACACGTCGAAGAACACGCCGTACGCTTCGAGCCGAAACCCGCGCGCGTGCGCGTTGTCGCTCACGAGCAGCTCGGTCGGCACCTGCGCGATGGCCTGCAGGCGATCGCGCGTCACGGTGACGCCGTGCTCGACGGCGCCCTCGAGCACGCGCTCGAGCACGCCGATCTGATACCGATCCTCCCGCGCTTCCGCATCCTCACGTGCCGAGGACAGGCTGAGCGCGGTGGATTGCGCCCTGGCAGGCGAGGCGGCCGTCAGGTGGCATCCAGTCGCGATAACGACGATGGCGACGTTGATTCCCTTGGCTGTCACGGATCCCCCTACTGCTGCGGCTGCTGCTGCGATACACGTTGCAGAATATAGTCGAGCTTTTGACGGTTTCTGAGGACTTCGACGCCCGTTTTGTTCTGGAACATACCCAGACTCTGATCGATTCTCTGCAAGTCGGCCTCCCGCTTCACATTCATGTCGCGGACGACTTCTGCAACGCGTAACGCGAGCTCGGTCTGCTGTCGGCGGGCGCTCTCGTCGACGAGCGTTCTCACGCGGCGCATCAGCTCGGCATCGCCCACCGAAGGTGTGTGGGCGATCGTGGCCGCGGAGGGCGCCCCGAACTGGGCGCGGAGCTCACTCGGAAGCCGTTCCAGACGTTCCAGACGTTGCTCGATGGCGACGAGGTCGGCGCGCCCGGCACTCGAAGGGTCGGCAAGACTCGCAGCGTTCGAG
Organism: Vicinamibacterales bacterium; assembly: GCA_035510155.1. GTDB lineage: Bacteria > Acidobacteriota > Vicinamibacteria > Vicinamibacterales > CAVVIG01 > DATKHR01. The sequence continues at coordinate 25,676 of DATKHR010000117.1, read as the reverse complement.
CTCGGAAGACCCTGGCTCGTGGATTTCGACCAACCTGTACGAATGCTGAGCCCGTTACGGTCGTAGCGCACCTCGAGGTTGGCGATACCGGCCGCGACGCCGACCACAAGGAGCGCGGCCGCCAACCGCGCCCATCTCGGAATATCGCGCGAGAGCGACCACCGCGCCGGGGGAGGTTGGACGATCGGCATCTCGCTCACAAAAGATGGTCGCCGGCCGGAGGGCGCGAGATTCAGATCGGGTGGCGACCAGCGCGCCAGCTGCGCTCGCACGTCGACGAGCCCGTTCAGCTCGCCGCGGCACCGGGCGCAGGTCGTCAGGTGCTGCTCGAACGCGGTGCGATCGGCAGGCGCGATGTCGTCGTATAGATACGCCATCAACACGGCTTCGCGATCACCCGGATATCCGCACATGATGTCATTGGTCATTTGACGCACACCTTGCCAGTTCTGGCCAACTCGCGCCTGAGGACGGTCAATCCCTGATACAGGCGCGTTTTTACCGTACTCAAGGGGCACCCCGCCAGGTCCGCGATCTCCTGGAAGGTCAACCCGTGGAACTCCTTCAACACAATCGCCGTGCGCTGCTCCTCCGGCAGGAGCGCCATCGCACGCTCGACGGATCGCGCGAGATCCTTGCGCGCCACCAGATCTTCGATCGACTCGGCCGGCTCGGCGGCCGCCGCCAGCTCCATCAGATCCCCGTCCTCGGGTGGCTGGACGAGAGGGGCGCGACGCTCCCGGCGGATCCAATCGCGACAGAGATTGAGCGCAATGCGGTACAGCCACGACGAGAACTTGGCTTGCCCGCGAAATCCGGGCAGCGCGCGAAACGCGCGCAGGAATGTCTCCTGGCACACGTCCCGCGCATCCTCTTCGCGCCCGATGGTGCGGTACGCGAGGGCGTAGATCGGCCGTTCCCATCGCAGGATGAGCTCGTTGAAACTGTCGGCGTCGCCCCCAATCGATCGGGCGACGAGCTCTTCGTCCGTCCACGTCATGCGGAGCGCGGCGGGTTTCAGTTAGTCGTTACTCGGCAACTCGGTGCTCGTTACTTGTTACTTCGTGCTCGTTACTCTTAAGACGTCGGCGAACAGCAGAGAGTCTGGACGATTTCCCTTCAAGTGATTATAGTCGGCAAGGCGCTAACTAACTCGCAGTCATTTACTTAGGGACGGGCAGTGGCGAGCGTTCGGTGGCGGACGGAAAACGTTCGCGGTAGAATCGGCCACCGGCAGAGCCTGGCCCTGACGCGATTGCGGCGCTCGACATCCCGGGCGGCCGCCCCCCGGACGCGGTCGCTGCGCTGGGGTCCCCGACCTTTGATGCGCCGAAAAGAGACACACGCTCGCCAGCGCCGCCGACTGCCCTCGTTGCGTTCGGGTACCTCCCGGCGATCCGCGATCCGCCTTCTCGCGAGCGAGCGTCGGCAAAACGAATTGCTCCGCCAGTTGCATCGGGAAACAATCGAGCGCTCGGGTGGCCACTCGTCCCTTCTCCTCCAGCAGAATCCACGAAATGGCGTGTTGCGGGCGACGTCCGGTTTCGGAATCGATGCGCTCGGGACAGATCCCTGGTCTCCGGGACAGCGGGAGATGGCCGCTGTCACGAGCGCAGTCGAAGGTCGCGAGCCCGTTTCTGTCAGCGACGCGGCCAGGCGAATGCCGGATCTCGCCCGGCGTCTGGACGCAAAGAGCCTGCTCCTGCTGCCTCTGAAATGGAGCGGCGCGGGTAACAGGCTGCTCGCGATTGGCTTTCGGACCCCGCGGTCGAAGACCCTCCCTGAAGCGCTCACCGGAAAGATCGCTGAGGCACTAGCCGAAACAGCCGACGGGTTCTCGATTGCGCTCGAACTGACGCATCTCCGCCAACGCGACGTGCATCACCGGGAGACGCGGGCGCTCGTCGATGAGTTGTCCGCCAGCCTGTCAGCGACGCTCGACCTTTCCGCTGGTCTCGACGCTTTCTGCCGCAGCGCGAACCTGCTGTTCGGCACGGATCGCGCGTCGGTGTGGATACACGATCGCCGGGCTCGCGTCCTGATCCTGCAGGCCTCCTCGGGCACTGGCGGCGCCCCGCGAGGGATGCGGGTCGGCGTGGATGATGAGGCAGCGCCCCCGGCAATTGGAATGCGCTGTACACGAGCTGAGATCGTCGGAGGAGCGCGGACGGCCGCTGGCCTGTCGACGACGGCCGAGGGATCGGCGATTCCCACAGAGGCGAAGGAAGACGCGAAGGTAACGGTCACGGTTCCTCTTCGCGGGAGGCGGCGGGCGCTCGGCACCATTGTGTTCGACGGCGTGCGCATCCGTCCGGGCAGTGAGCTGGATGTGCTCGACCGCGCGGACGAACTGGGCCAGCAGCTCGCGGGCACGATCGAGAACATGCAGCTCCTGGACGACCTGATCCGATCACGGCGCGAGTTGGAGAACACGTTCGACTCGATCACGAATCTGGTCGCAGTGACCGATCGACGGGGGCGGCTGACGCACGTCAACCAGGCGTTCGCCGCACGCCGCGGACGCACACGCGACGAGCTGGTCGACGCGCCGCTGGCCGATCATGTGGGCGCTGAGCTGGCCCAGTGGATGACCGATCTCGAGTCGAGCGGCGCTGCGGACGCGGATATCGCGGTCTCTCGCGAGATCCTGGATCCGGTGCTGAGGGGCCCATTCATGGTGACCCTGACGCATCTGGTGAACCCGGAGCGGGAGCGCGTCGGACGGGTGATGGTCGCGCGCGATCTCACGCCGCACACCCGGCTCGAGGCGGAACGCGAGGAGCTGCGGAAGCGGCTCACGCAGACCGAAAAGCTGGCGGCGCTCGGTCAATTCGTGGCGGGCATTGCGCACGAGCTGAACAATCCGCTGCAGGGGGTGCTCGGGCACATGGAGCTGCTGCGCGTGACGGGCGCGTTCCCGAAGCAGCTGCGCAAGGAAGTCCAGACGATTTACCGCGAGGCTGACCGGGCGGCAAAAATCGTGCGGAATCTGCTCGTGTTTGCCGGGTCGCGCCGGCTCGCACGCCGGTCGGTCAGCGTGAACGCCGTGCTGCAGAAGGTACTCACGCTCAGGGCCTCGACCTGCCGTGCTCTCGACATCGAACTCGTGCGACACTATGACGAGAAGCTGCCCCGCGTGAAGAGCGACCCGTTGCTGCTCCACCAGGTGTTCCTGAATATGGTGATGAACGCCGAGCACGCGGTTGCCGCGAAGGGACGGGGCGGTCGGATCGAAGTCACGACGTCACTGTCGCCCGGTCGCGACCGCGTGGTGGCGATGGTGCGAGACACGGGCACGGGGATCGCCGAAGACACGTTGTCGCGGATCTTCGAGCCGTTTTACACGACCAAGGAAGTGGGCCAGGGCACCGGCCTGGGGCTCGCTATCGCCTACGGCATCGTTCAGGAACACGGCGGGCAGATCATGGCCGCCAATCACCCCGAAGGCGGTGCGATCTTCACGGTCGAACTCCCAACGGCGGCCCCTTTAGCCGGGCCTAGCGAATTGTTTCATGATTGACGAGACCTTCTTAACGACAGAGGAAGTCCTCGAATACCTGCAGGTCAACTTGCGGACGGTGTACCGGCTCATCAAGGCCGGAAAAATTCCAGCCGTCCGCGTTGGCCGGCAGTGGCGTTTTCGCAAGACCGACATCGACGCGTGGCTGGACAGCCAACGCCCGCGGGGCGGTGGATCGCGACCCGCCCCGGTAACCGCGGCAGCCCGACCAGCCGCCAGCGCGACGCGCCCGCGCGTGCTGGTCGTGGACGATGAGGCGAGCATCCGGGATCTGCTGCAGAAGACGCTCGCTCTGGCCGAGTACGAGGTGGATGTGGCGGGCGGGGGGCGCTCCGCGCTGGACCGGATGCGGCTGTATTCGTACGATCTCCTGATTGTGGACTTGAAGATGCCGGGGATGGACGGGCTCACCGTGATTCGCGAGGCGAAGCGGTACAAGGCGAATCTGCCGGTGATCATCATTACCGGGTTCTCGACCGAATCGAGCGCGATCGAGGCGGTGAACCTGGGCGTCGCCGGGTATCTCACCAAGCCATTCCGGGTGCCGCAGGTGCTGGCGGCGGCGGCAAAGGCGCTGGGAGAGTGATTCAGCTCTCGGCACTCACGAAATCCTTTGGCGACCGGGTCTTGTTCGATCACGTCACGTGGCAGATCACCGACCGCGAGCGGGTCGGGCTCTGCGGGCCGAATGGGGCGGGAAAGACCACGCTCCTGAAAATGATGGCCGGGCTCGAGGAGCCGGACGCAGGTGCCATCCTCAAGCCGTCGACCCTCACGACAGGATATCTGCCACAGGATGGCTTGACCCATGCCGGACGATCGCTCTTCGAGGAAGCCTCGAGCGCGTTCGCGGCGCTGTTGGCGGTCAAGGCGGAGATGCACGCGCTCGAAGACCGGCTGGGCAATCCGTCGATCCCCGAAGCCGAGCACGACGAGATGCTGCACCGCTACAGCGACCTGCAGGATCGATTCCGCGTGCACGATGGCTACAGCATCGAGTTGAAGACCGCGACGGTGCTGCAGGGTCTCGGGTTCAAGACCTCCGACTTCGAGCGCCGAACCGAGACGTTTTCGGGCGGCTGGCAGATGCGGATTGCGCTGGCCAAGCTGCTGCTCACCCAGCCAAACCTGCTGCTGCTCGACGAGCCGACCAATCATCTCGATCTCGAGGCGCGCAACTGGCTTGAGGAGTATCTGACCGCCTATCCGCATGCTGTGATCCTGGTGTCGCACGACCGCTTCTTTCTGGACGCGGTCGTGACCCGCATCGCCGACCTGACGCTCCGCACGCTGACCGACTACTACACGAACTACAGCGGCTATCTCGCCGAGCACCACGAGCGCATCGAAGCGCTGCGCAAGGCCAAGCGTGAGCAGGACGAAGAGATCGCGCGCGTGAAGATGTTCATCGACCGGTTCCGTTACCAAGCGACCAAAGCGTCGCAGGTCCAGAGCCGGATCAAGATGCTCGAGAAGGTCGTGCCGATCGAGGTTCCGCCGGAGCACAAGCGAATCCACTTCGACTTCCCCGTCTCCGCCAAGAGCGGGCGGACCGTCATCGAGCTCAAGCATGCGCGCAAGGCGTACGACGGGTTGGTTGTATTCGCGGATCTGGGGCTGCACATCGAGCGCGGCGATCGCATCGCGCTCGTCGGTCCCAACGGGTCGGGCAAGTCGACCCTGATGCGCATGCTCTCAGGTGAAGAGTCGCCCGACTCCGGCGAGCGAACGCCCGGGCACAACGTCGTGATGCAGTACTTCGCCCAGGACGAGGCGACGCGCATGGATTCGACACCCACCGTGTACGAGACGCTGGCCTCGGGCTCTCCGCTCAACATGGTGCCGGCGATTCGGCACATCCTGGGCGGGTTCCTGTTTTCGGGTGACGATGTCTACAAGCCGGTGCGTGTGCTGTCGGGCGGTGAGCGGACGAGGCTCGCCGTCGCGCGGATGTTGCTGCAGCCATCGAACATGCTGCTGCTCGACGAGCCCACCAACCACCTGGATCTCGACTCGAAGGAGGTCCTGCTCGACGCGCTCGTGGATTACGGCGGGACCCTGATTTTCGTTTCGCACGATCGGTACTTCGTCGAGCGACTCGCGACCAAGATCGTCGAGGTCGGCGGAGGCACAGCCACGCTCTACCCTGGGACATACACAGAATTTCTCTGGCACAAGCAAGGGCGGGAGGAGCAGGACAGGCAGGAAGGTCGGGAGAGGCAGGAAAGGCACGAAGGGCGGGGAAGGCAGGAGAGGCGGGAAAGGCAGGAAGGGCGGCACGAACGCGAGGCGAGGCCGGGGCGGCAGCAGGAAGGCGATGCGAAGCGCGGTCACGCGCCGGTGTCACGAGCTGTCGAAGCCAACAAGCCGCGCGTTTCGCACCAAGAGAAGAAACGGATCGACGCCGAGGCTCGAAAGAGGCAGCGGGCCGATCAGGCGCGTCAGTCGGAGATTGAGAGGTTGGAACACCAGATCGCCGAGTGCGAGCGGGCGATCAAGCAGCTCGAACAGGCGATGTCGGCGCCCGGCTTTTATGAGGACCGCATGACGGCACAACCAGTCGTCGACGAGCATCAGGCGCTGATGTGGAAGGTGGGCGACCTTATGCACCAGTGGGAAGAACTTCAGAGCGCGGTCTCGCACTCTCCGAAACAGTGACGGAATCGTCAAGCAATTACGTATTTGTTATCATGCGTCTCAAATCGACTCCCGTAACTCGCTGATTGGACGTCAGTTTTTCGAACGTCGGCCGAAATCAGCAGCGGGCACAGCCTTTGCCCCTGCACGGCTGAGCTCAAAGTGCGCGCGACCATGTCCGACATGTCTCCGCAGGGCCCGGGTGCACCTCTGGTGCGGCGGTCTGCCCGGCCCGCCCCGTCTCAGACAGAACGCCGTCTCACCGTGCGGCCACCCGCAGCGGCCGACGACCCCTTCTTCCGCCACCTGGTCAGCAGCATGCGCAACGGGGTCATTGCCGTTCATCGCGACGGCAGCCTTGCGCTCATGAACGACGAGGCGTACCGAATCTTCGGACTCACCCGCCGCGCGGAGGACGTCGGGCGCAAGTTCACCGACGTCCTTCACGATCGGCCCGCCGCCGTTCGCGTCGTGGCCAGCGCCTTCGAGCTGAGCCACCTGCCAAACCGCGCCGAGCTGCGCCTCAAGGACCTCGATCGCGTCATCGGCTACACGCTGTCGCAGGTGAAGAACGACTCCGGCGACGTCATCGGCGCCGTCATGTACTTCAAGGATCTCACGCAGGTCGAGCAGCTCGAGGAGCGCGAGCGGCTGCGCGACCGGCTGGCCTCGCTCGGTGAAATGGCGGCAGGGATCGCGCACGAGCTCAAGAACCCGCTCGCCGGCATCGAGGTCATGGCCGGACTGCTCCGGCGTCAGGTGCCCGACTCGAAGAACGCGCAGCTTCTGGTCGCCGACATCCTGAGCGAAGCCAAGCTGGCCAACGCCATCGTCGTGGAGATGCTCGAGTTCGTGCGACCCGTCCGGCTGCAGGTCGCGCACACCGACATGACCGACGTGCTGCAGCAGTCGGTGACCATGGCCGAATCGAAGACCAATCGCGGCGACGTGGTTGTGACGATCGAGATGGAAGAAGATCTGCCGATGATCGAGGCGGATCATCACCAGCTGTCGCAGGTCTTCACGAACCTGCTCACCAATGCGTTCGAGGCGCTCGACGGACGCGGGAAGATTTCGATCTCGTGCGTGACAGGGGCGATCGATGACGACCCCGCGTTTGCGGGGCTGCAGCCGCCGACGCCAACGGTCATCGTCGAAGTCGCAGACGATGGGCCGGGGCTGCCGCGGGACGCGATGGACAAGATCTTCGACCCGTTCTTCACGACCAAGCCGCAGGGGTCCGGGCTCGGGCTGGCGATTGTCCGAAAGATCGTCAACGCCCACGATGGACGGATCGACGTGAGCAGCGTACCCGGGGCGGGCACGCGCTTTCGCGTGACGCTGCCGGTGAAGAGCGCGACGGGATGGTTCAAGTAGGCCGGAGGGGTCTCAGGCGGGTCGCGTGGGTCCGGGGGCAGTAGGAGACGACGATGGGCCGTATTCTGATTGCGGATGATCATGACGCGCTGCGCCGGGGGTTGGCGCGAGGGCTGACCGAGGCGGGTCATGAGGTGGAAGAAGCTTCGAACGGCAATGCAGCGATCGAGCGCCTGCACGACAGCTACTTCGACGTCGTCCTGAGCGACCTGAAGATGGGCGGGAGCGATGGGCTCGACGTCCTGCGCACGACCAAGGCGCTGCATCCGACGACCGCGGTCATCCTGATGACGGCGTTTGGTTCGGTGAACACGGCGGTCGAGGCCATGAAAATCGGCGCTTTCGACTACGTGCAGAAGCCGTTCGAGATCGAGGAGATGGAGGTCAAGATCGAGAAGGCGCTCGAGGTGAAGCGCGTCAAGACCGACCTCGAGTACCTGCGCGGCACGCAGCAGGACCTCTACGACTTCGATCGGATCGTCGGATCCAGCCCGGCGCTCCAGCGCGTGCTGGACATCGTCAAGAAAGTCGCGAAGAGCAATACGACCGTGTTGATTCGCGGCGAGACGGGCACCGGCAAGGAGCTGATTGCCGGGGCGATCCATCACAACTCGCTGCGAACCTCGCGCAACTTCGTCAAGGTCAACTGCGCCGCGCTGCAGGAGAACCTGCTCGAATCCGAGCTCTTCGGGCATGAGAAGGGCGCGTTCACGGGTGCCGACAAGCAGCGCATCGGACGGTTCGAGCAGGCGGACGGCGGCACGCTCTTCCTCGACGAGATCGGAGACATGAGCCCAAGCACGCAGGCGAAGATCCTGCGCGTGCTGCAGGAGCACGAGTTCGAGCGGCTTGGCGGGACGCGCACCTTGAGGGTTGATGTGCGGCTGATCGCCGCGACCAACCGCGACCTGTCGGCGATGGTGCAAGCGGGACAGTTCCGGGAAGACCTTTACTACCGGCTGAATGTTGTCTCGATCGAGATGCCCCCGCTGCGCGAGCGCAAAGACGACATCGTTCCGCTGGCGAACTCGTTCCTGCGGCGGTTCGCGGGCGAGCTCAAGAAGAAGATCGAAGGCATGGAGCCGGACGCGCAGAAGCTGTTGATGCGCTACAACTGGCCCGGGAACATCCGCGAGCTGGAGAACACCGTGGAGCGCGCGATTCTGCTCGCGGAGGGGCGGGCGATAGCCTCGGTGGACCTGCGGCTTGGCGAAGTCTCGACAGCGGGCGGCACCCGCGAGCATGCGGCCGTGGTCAAGATTCCGCCAACGGGCATTCCGCTCGAAGACATCGAGCGCCATGCGCTGGTCGAGGCGCTGAAGATGTCGAACTGGGTACAGAAAGACGCGGCCGAGCTCCTGTCCATCAGCCCGCGCGTCATGAACTACAAGATCAAGACACTCGGCATTGAGTTCCCGCGCGGCCGCCGCGCGGCGCCGCTCGCGCAGCAGCCGCCGGTTGCCGCCGCGTCGTAGCTCACTCCGTGACCGTCTCAGGCAGGATCGGCGGGAAGGGCGGGAAAGGCGGAGCAGTCAGGGCTCGGTTCACCTTCCCGGCCGTCCCGCCTCTCCTCCCCCTCCCGCCCTTCCCACCGCTCCTGCCGCCGGTCAGGGTTTGTTCAAGCCTGTTGAAGACGCCCGGGGGTGCGTCTTCCTATACAAGTCAAGGAGCTGCGCGGCGTTCACATGCGTGTAACGCTGTGTGGTACTGAGACGCGCGTGGCCCAGCATTTCCTGGATGGCGCGGAGATCCGCCCCCCGCTGGAGCAGGTGCGTGGCGAATGAGTGGCGGAGCGCGTGCGGGCTGATGCCCATGCGCGTGCTGGTGACGGCGACGTACCGCCGGACCAGGCGATCGACGCTGCGGACGGTGAGACGTCCGCCGCGGTAATTCAAGAAAAGGGGGCTGGCGGGGCGAGAGGGACGCCGGGAGTCCTCGCGGGCGGCGAATCGGGCGAGCTGCTCCCGATCCTTCAAGTACTCCCTGAGCGCGCGGGCCGTGCTCGTGTTGAACGGCACGATCCGCTCTTTCCCGCCTTTCCCAAGGACGCGCACGCGCCTCGACGCGAGGTCGATGTCGTCGACATCAACGCCGACGAGCTCGCTGAGGCGGAGTCCGGACGCGTAAAACAGCTCGAGGATGGCTCGATCCCGACGGCCGAACGGTCCATCGGTCGAGGGAGCGTCGAGAAGCGCGTTCACCTCGCGCTCCGACAGGTGCGCCGGCATGCGGAGGTCGCGCTTCGGCGTGGCGACCAGCATCCCCGGGTCGTCGCCGATCGTCTCCTTTCGCAGCAAGTATTTGAGAAACGTCCGGATCGCGGCAAGCTTGCGCGCGCTCGTGGCCCGCGAGCAGCCCCGTTTGTGGAGTCCGGCGAGGAACTCGCGGATGGCGGCCCGATCGAGGTGGCCGGGCATGACGCCAGAGGGCTTGATGCCGCGCGCGGCGCCGACATGGGCAATGAACTGTGAAAGATCGCTCTCGTACGCCCGGACCGTGTGCGCGGACAGACTGCGGTTCCACTGCACGAAGTCGATGAACTCCTTGGCCTCCAGGCGCGCGGACATCAGACGGAGTGCAACGATTCGGCGACACCTGCGGGCCCAGCGGGTGGGGCCAGGGCACCCGTCCGCCACCTGTCGAGATCGGCAAGCGCGCGCTCGGATAGTGCGAGGCTGCGCAGCTTCTTGCCGCGCGGAGGGCGGTCGAGCGGCTCAATGATGCCGAACGTGATGTTCGATGGATCGTACCGCTCCGGATCCGCGTGCGACGCGTAGTAGGCGAGCGCGCCGATGGCGGTCGTCCGCGGGGCCGCCGAAACGGGCTCGCCGTTGGCGAGCGCGGCGGCGTTCATGCCCGCGAGGAGGCCCGAGGCGGCCGACTCGACGTAGCCTTCGACACCAGACATCTGACCGGCGAAGAAAAGCGACGGACGCGAGCGGACCTGCCACGTCTCGACAAGCACCTTCGGCCCGTTGATGTAGGTGTTGCGGTGCACCATCCCAAACCGAACGAACTCCGCGGCTTCGAGTCCAGGAATCAACCGCAGCACGCGCGCCTGGTCGCCCCACTTGATCTGCGTCTGGAAGCCCACCAGGCTGAAATGGTCGGCGGCGAGCGTATCCTGCCGCAATTGTACGGCCGCGTACGGCTCGCGGCCCGTCCGCGGATCGATCAGGCCAACCGGTTTCATCGGGCCGAAGCGCAGGGTGTCGCGGCCGCGGTGGGCCATGACTTCGATCGGAAGGCAGCCCTCGAAGAATCTCGCCCGGTCGAAATCGTGCACGGTTGCGGACTCTGCGGCGACGAGCGCGTCGTAGAATCGCTCGTACTCATCTCGAGAGAGCGGGCAATTCAGATAGTCGCCCGGTCCGTCCGCCGGGTGATTGGACCGCAGGCTCCTTCCCCACCGCGACGCGCGAAAGACCTTGGAGGCGTCGATTGTCTCGGCAAGGACGATCGGGCTGATGGCGTCGTAGAAGTACAGGTGCTCGCTGCCGACGAGCGATGCGATGTCGGCAGCCAGCGCATCCGACGTCAGTGGACCCGTGGCGACGATGACCGGTTCCCGAATGGTCGAGTCCGGGATACATGTGACTTCGCCTCGCAGGACGCTGATCAAGGCGTGATTGGTCAGGGCGCTCGTGATGGTCTTCGCGAAGACCTCACGATCGACGGCCAGCGCCGCGCCTGCGGGCACCCGGCTGGCTTCGGCGGCGCGCATCACGAGCGATCCGAGCCGCCGCATTTCCTCTTTCAGGAGGCCCACCGCGTTGTCGAGCTTGTCGCCGCGAAATGAATTGCTGCAAACGAGCTCGGCCAGGCGGTCGGTCTTGTGGACGGCCGTGGGGCGCACGGGCCGCATTTCGTAGAGCATGACGGGAACGCCCCGGGATGCAACCTGCCATGCGGCTTCCGCGCCGGCGAGGCCGCCGCCGATGATCGTAACCATCCGACCAGAGCTTGCCACAGAGTGGGGGGAAATTACAGACACGGGATTCGGGATTCGGGGCGACGCTGGCGGCCCGAATCCCGAATCACACTCCGGACCGACGCCCTTACGCCGCGGATACGGGCCGCTCCTCGGACCTCGAGTAATCGCACTCCTCGTTGTGGCAGAGCAGCCGGCGGCCGTGGCGCTTGGTGGTCTTCTCGATGAGAAACGGCGCGCCGCACTTGGGGCACGGCTCGGCCATGGGGCGGTTCCAGAGCACGAAGTCGCAATCCGGATAGTTCGAGCAGCCGAAGAAGAGCTTTCCACGCTTCGATTTGCGCTCGACGATCTCGCCGCCTTTCTCGGCGTCCTTCGGGCATTTGACCCCGGTGCTCTTGTGCTTGATGTACTTGCACTCGGGATAATTCGTGCAGGCGGTGAACTCACCGTACCGCCCCTGCTTGATGACCAGATTCGACTCGCAGCGCGGGCATTTCTCGTCCAGAATCTGATCGGGTTTCGCCGCGCGCAGGCCACCCTGCCTGGTCGCGATCAGCTTTCGCGTGGTCTTGCACTCCGGATAGCCCGTACACGCGAGGAACTGTCCGAATCGGCCGCGCTTCACGGCCATCGGTCTGCCGCAATTCTCACACGGCTCGATCTCGTCCTCGCCCGTCTCCGATTCCGGCTCCTCGGTCTCGATCTCGCGCGTATTCGTGCAATCCGGATAGGCGCTGCACGCAATGAACGGCCCGAACTTGCCGACCCGTTTGAGCATCGGCGATCCACATTTGTCGCATGCCTCGCCGATCTCGATGCCCTTCTTGAGATCGATCATTTCTTTGTCGGCGCGCGCCAGATCCTTTTTGAACTTGCGGTAGAACGCGGTCAGCGTACGGGTATAGTCGGTCTTGCCCTGCTCGATCTTGTCGAGATCGTCCTCGAGCGACCGCGTGTAGTCGACGTCGATGATGTCGTCGAAGCTCTTGGTCAGCAGGTCCGTAATCATCCGGCCGAGCGCCGTCGGCTTGAAACGGCCTTCAATCTTGTAGACGTACTCGCGATCCTGGAGCACCGCAATGATCGACGCGTAGGTGCTCGGCCGGCCGATGCCGTTCTCTTCGAGCTCCTTCACGAGCGTGGCCTCGGAGAATCGTGCGGGCGGCTGCGTGAACTTCTGTTCGGGTCGGAGCGCCTTCAGCTCGAGCACATCTCCCTCGGCAAGGGGCGGCAGCACGCCGGAGGCTCCATCCGCCGCGGCGTCTTCTTCGGCGTCACGATCACCATCGCCATCGCGACCGGCCTCGCGATCGAGCGCCGATTCGCCCGCCTCACCCCGGGGGCCCGTCTCGCGCGCACCGAACTCCACAGGCTCGGGCCTTGCCGGCGCGCCGGGCACGAGACCATAAACCGCCATCCAGCCGGCGAATTTCGGGACGGTGCCCTTCACGCGGAACATGTACTCGCCGGCGGTCACGTCGACGATGGTTTCGTCAAACGTCGCTGGAGGCATCTGCGACGCGACGAATCGGTTCCAGATCAAGCGATAGAGCGAGAGCTGATCCGGCGTGAGATATGGCCTCACGGTCTCGGGGTCGTGCTGCAGCGACGTCGGTCGAATCGCCTCGTGAGCGTCCTGGGCGTCCGATTTCGTCTTGAAGAAGTTCGGCTTGTCAGGCACGAACTCGCCGCCGAACGTCGTCTTGATGAGGTCACGCACGGCGACCAGCGCCTCATCGGCCACGCGCACCGAGTCGGTGCGCATATAGGTGATGAGGCCGCCCGGCAAGCCCGGAATATCGATGCCGCCCTCGTACAGCTGCTGCGCGAGCATCATCGTCTTCTTGACGGGGAAGCGAGCGGCCTGCTGCAGCTTGCTCGTGATGAACGGCGGCGGCGCGTGGCGCTTGCGCTCCTTCGTCGCGACGGACGAGACGGTCCACGTGGCGCCCTCGAGCGCCGCCAGCACGGCGTTCGACTCTGCCTCGCTCCTGATCTTGATGGTGTCGGCGTTCTTCTTGACGAGCTTTGCCTCGAACTCCGGTGGCTGGGCGGCTGCCAGTCGCGCGAAGACGTTCCAGTACTCGTCGGGCACGAACGCCTCGATCTCACGCTCGCGGTCGCAGACCAGCTTGAGGGCCACTGACTGCACGCGGCCGGCGCTGAGCCCGCGTCGGACTTTGTCCCAGAGGAGCGGGCTGATTTTGTAGCCGACGAGGCGATCGAGAACGCGGCGCGCGCGCTGCGCGTCGACCATCTTCTCGTCGATCGCGCGCGGATTGTTGAGCGCGTGCAGCACCGCCTTCTTCGTGATCTCGTTGAACGTCAGCCGGTGGATTTTCCGCTTCCTGCCCTTCAGCTCGTGAGTCAGGTGCCAGCCGATCGCTTCGCCTTCGCGGTCGGGGTCCGTCGCCACGTAAATGTCCGAAGCGTCCTTGGCTGCGTCCTTGAGCGCCTTGATGACGGCTTTCCGCGATTCGATCGATTCGTACTGCTCGGCGAAGTCGTTCTCGACATCGACGCCCAGTTTGCTCTTCGGGAGGTCGCGGATGTGTCCCATCGATGCGACGACCTTGTAGTCGCGGCCGAGATACTTGTTGATGGTCTTCGCCTTGCTCGGCGATTCGACCACTACTAAGGCTTTTGCCATTGGTCCCTGCTCACTGCTCGGGCGAATCCTTTCTTTTCACCGTAACACGAACTGTCAAGAAAGCACGAACCGGCCCCCGACCCGCGCGATGGCTCCGCGCAGTTCCAGCTGGAACAACCGCGGCAGCAACCGGGGCGGGCTCAGGCCGCTCCGCTCGGCGATCTCCTGCAAGTCGCTCGGCTCACCTGGCGTCAAACAGGCCAGAATGCGATCCTCCACCGTGGAAGCCTGACGTCTTTTTCGCCCGCGTCCCTCCCCGAAATCCTCCCCGCCTATCGCCAGCTCTTCCAAGATATCGTCCGCGGACTCCACAATCTTTGCACCTGCGCGCAAGAGCCCGTGGGCACCTCGGTTACGGCCTGTCAGGACGTTGCCAGGCACCGCCAGGACGCTGCGACCCTGCTCGAGCGCCAACCGTGCGGTGATGAGCGATCCGCTGCGCTCCCCCGCTTCGATCACGACCACCGCACGCGACAGCCCGCTGATGATGCGATTGCGACGCGGAAAGAACATGCGGCGCGGAGGCGTCCCAGGTGCCAACTCGCTGACAACGGCGCCCGAGGCAGCGATGCTGCAGGCCAGCCCCGCATGCTCGGCCGGATAGACAACGTCCACGCCCGATCCGAGCACGGCGATGGTTTGACCGGACGAGTCGAGCGCGCCGAGATGCGCCGCCGAATCGACGCCGCGCGCCATACCGCTCGCGATGACGAGTCCCGCAGATGCCAGGTCGGCAGCGATGCGTTTGGCGGTCGACAACGCGTACGACGTCGCCGCCCGCGCGCCGACGATCGCAACGATCGAGGCGTGAAGCGCCGTGACGGATCCCTGAACCCACAACAGCGGCGGCGGGTCCACCGTCGCCGCGAGCGCTATCGGATACGACGCCTCACCCCAGCAGACGGGTGCAAGGCCCATCTCGTTCGCGCGGTCGAGCGCGGCTGCCGCACGCGCGCGAAGAGCCGCTCCCCTGCCCGGTTCGCCAGGGTAGTGCCTCCCGAGGAGCTCATCGAGGACGTCGGAGGGCGGATGTCCATCTCGAAGCTGTTCGGGCGCTCGCAACCAGAGTGAGAGCGGCAGCAGCGAGAACGCGACGAAGATTACCGGGGAGATGGGTCCAGGGACTTCCTGGGCCGCTTTCCGGGTCGAGCTCGGGTCACCTGGTTGCGTCACGCCTGTGGCGTTTGTGCCCTCAGTGGCTTTCGGGACATTCATGACTTTCGTCAACGGGGCTTCCTCCCCGTGGACGACAGCGGGGCCACAAGAAACGAGGCCGGGGCCGTCGCGCGTTCGAAGCGCCGGACCCGACCTCCGTCATCTAATATAGCCAGTTCCGATCACGTTTCGTCGACGCCTTGCACGCGAAACGCTCGTCGGACCCCGTTTTTTGCAGGCTCAGCCATGGCACATGGCTTGCTCGACGGATGTCGTTTTCCGGTAATTACCTTGCACAGCTTACTGGCGAGTCGCTATAGTGGGAGGTAATTCGGTCATGAACGTGCGCACGGCGCTCGTCGTCGCAGTCTTAGCGGTGGCGTTCGCGTCTCTTGCGTCCGCCGACAGCAAGCGCGACGCACGCACGGAGGTCGAGTTCGGCATCAACGTCGCGCAGCGCGGCTTGTGGCGCGAGGCGATTTATCGATGGGAGAAGGCGGTCGAGCTCGACCCGACATATGCGGCCGCTTTCAATGACCTGGCGGTCGCATACGAGCACGAAGGCCAGCTTGACAAAGCGCGAAAAGCGTACGAGAAGGCGCTCGAGATCGAGCCGAACAATTCCCAGATTCGTCAGAACTACGAGCTGTTCAGGGAAATCCATGACCGCACGAGTGCCGACAAAGAGAAACCGTAAACTCGCGCTCGGAGTGTTCTCCGCCGGGCTGGCCGCCTTGGCGATCGGCTGCGGCTCGAGCTACTACGAGATCCCGATTGAAACGCCCATTCAACCGAAGATGGATGTCTCGGCGTTCCAGCGTGTGCTCGTCGCCGGGTTCGTCGCGGGCGGCAGCGAGGACGTCGACGCCAACCAGGAGACGGTGCGCCTCCTGCGCAGCCAGCTCCGGACGAAGTCGCAGCTGAAGGTCATCGACGCCGATCTGTTGCCGCTGGTGGAGGTTGCAC
Organism: Vicinamibacterales bacterium; assembly: GCA_035510155.1. GTDB lineage: Bacteria > Acidobacteriota > Vicinamibacteria > Vicinamibacterales > CAVVIG01 > DATKHR01. The sequence goes on along the minus strand of DATKHR010000117.1, from coordinate 9,437 downwards.
AGGAACAGAGCCAGCCGCTCATCGCCGACGACCGTCCGGCGAGCGACAACGGCTCCGTGCGTCCCACGATCGGGGTCGTGTTGCCGAAACAAATCAAGGAAGAGAAGGACCTTGAAGCGTACGAGCGCGTGTTCGCGAACACGGCGTATTGGAAGCGCATCGGCGAGGAGTACCAGAATCCGCTGATTGTCACCGGAACCGTGCTGTTCACGCCGCAGACGCGGTCCGGCATGGTGCAGCGGGATGTCGAGCAGTTCGACAGCTTCGGTCGACGGCACACGATGCCCGTGCGCACGTACATGGAGCGCAAGGGGTTCATCCTGCGACCCAAGTTTGTGTTCATCGATGGGCGGACCGGCGCGACGATGTATTCGGAGAGTTATCGCGAGGAAGTCCTCTACAACGCGCAGCAGAACACGCCTGCGCTCTCCTCGTACTTCGAGCTCATGGATCGGCTCGTGCCGACTTTCCTGAGCGCCCTCAGCAGTCAAAAGATCAAGGGCACGAGAGTGCTGCTGAAGTAAGACACATCGAGGTGACGCCGACCGCAATGCCGCACTGCGCGGGTTGGCGCATTCCTACGTCAATGCCTTTCGCTTGAACTGGCGTAGGCCCACAGCGAGAAAGAGCGCGTCGAACGCGAACAGCGACACGACAATCACGGCTCGAGAGAGGTGTGGGAAAGCCGGCACGAGCGCGCTTCGAAATCCTTCGCTCGCGTACACCAACGGGTTGACGAGGACCAGGCGCTTGAGGATCGGAAACGCGCTGAGCGCCTGCCACGGGTAGTACGTGCAGCCGAAGAAGATCATGGGCGCGAGCACCATGCTGAACATCAACCCGATGTGTTGCTGACCGACACTGCAGCCAAGCGCCAGGCCGATCGACGAGGCGAGCAGCGATACGAGCACTGCAAGCGTGAAGAACAGCGTCAGATGATCGGCGCTGAGGGTCACACCGCCCATGACGACCCATGACATCGGTATCACGATCAGGCCGGACACGAGCGCTTGAACCATGCCCGCGACGACTTTTTCGACCGCGAGCCACTCCATCTCCATCGGCGCGAGGAGCCGATCTTCGATTTCTCTGGTGAACTGGAATTCGGCGAGCAGGGGCATCGCGACGGCCCACGTTCCCGTAAAAACCATGCTGAGCGCGATGATCCCCGGCAGGAGCAGCGCCTTGTATTGCTCGGCCATGAGCCCGCTCGTTGTCATCACCCGACCGAACACGAACACGAACATCATGGGCTGCAGGAGCGTTTGAGACGCCAGCGTGACGAAATTGCGCCGCGCCACGTGCGCATCGCGTGAGAGCATCGCCCAGAACGTCGTGAAATTCATGGCTTAATCCCGCAGGCTTCTTCCTGTGTGGTGCAAGAACAGATTTTCGAGACTCGGCTCCGAAATGTGCATGTCGCGGATTGTCGCATTCGATGCCGACGCCGCCGACACGAGCGCGGGAATCAAAGAGCCGCCATGGTCTGCGTAGACGTCCACCTGACCATCCTGACCGACGCGCACCTCCGTGACCCCCTCGAGCGCCCTCAGCGCATCGACGAGTCCGTCGGGCGCCGACATGAACTGCACGCGCACGAGAAACCCACCTGGGATCGAGCGCTTCAACTCTTGCGGCGTCCCGAGCGCGATGACTTTGCCGTGATCGATGATGGCGACGCGATGGCAGAGGGTGTCGGCCTCTTCCATGTTGTGCGTGGTCAGCAGAATCGTCTTTCCGCGACTGTTGTACTCGCGGACCATGTCGCTCAATAGAAGCCGGGTCTGCGGATCGAGGCCGGCGCTCGGCTCGTCGAGGAACAGCACATCGGGATCGTGCATCATCGCGCGAGCGATCGAGAGGCGCTGCATCATCCCGCCGGAGAACCCATGGAGAAGCTGATTGGCGCGATCGGTCAACTTGAACTGGTCGAGCAGCGCATCGGCGCGCGCGTTGCGCTCGGCCGAGGAGAGGCCGAAGTACGCGCCGTGAAACGTCAGGACCTCCCGAGCGGTCAGCGCGAAATCGAGGTTGGGCCGCTGAGGGACGACGCCAATAAGTCGCTTGACATCGACCCGTCGCTCCCAGACGTTGAACTCGCCAATCCAGGCGCGGCCAGCCGTCGGCTTGATGCGCGTCGTCAGCACGCCGACCGTTGTCGATTTCCCGGCGCCGTTCGGTCCGAGCAGCCCGAAGATTTCGGCTGGCCGGACCTCGAGGCTCACGCCATCGAGCGCCGCCACTTCATAGGCCGGCTTGCGGCCGCCCTTCCCGCGGCGTGCGCCGCTGAACGCCCCGCGCGTCTGTCCGCCCACAGGGGGCGGCGTCGTATAGACCTTGCGCAGTTGTTCGGTGCGAATGCCTGCTTGCATAAAGGTTGACACGGGGTGGAACGGCCGCGGCCCCTGCGACTCTTTCCGAACTCGCGCGTCGCGGGGCGGCGCATCGCAGCCAAAGGAACCGCTAAAGGCCTATTCCGCCATTGTCGATACGTCGTACAGCGTAACATGCCGACGTTTCACGATCGTTACGGCGCCGGAGAACACGAGCGCGTGTGGGCGGAGCTCGTCGCGATGGGCGAAGCCGTTCGCGGGGAGCCTGTCTACACGGATGCCATGGCCGTGGCCCGCGAAACGATGCGGCGGGCGCAGTCGAACATTGAAACGCTCATCGGTCGCCTGCACACGGTTGGGTATCGCTTCGACACCGCCCAGAGCACGGCGCAGGAGTCCGTTGACCGGATGGCCGCCGCCGCCCACCGGATCGACGTCCTCCGCACGGTCGCGCGCGGCCCGATCGCCGATAAGTTCCCGGTGGCCGATAAGTTGATGAGTCTCATCGATCGCCTCGCGTCGCCGGCCTTGCAGCAACAAGCTATTGAGCGGATGAAGGCCACGGCCGCAACACCTGCCGCGACCCACCCGCTGGAAGATTCCAGCGTCTACAGCCGCGCGACCAAGGAATCTGGTCAAGTGATCGCGGATGCTGAACGGCGCCTGCGTGGCCCATTGCCCATTTCACTCAGGGCCTGGTACGACACGTTCGACTACGTATCGTTGCTCGGATCGCATCCCGAGTTGAATCCGAGCACGCCGGCACCTGCGCAGCCGATGATGTACGTCGCGCCGTCAATGCTGCAGGGACCGAGTGGACGACAAGCGCGCCAATTGGCCGAATCGCTCGGATTTCGCGTGACGAGCGAGGCACCGGCTTCTTCACTGGACGAGGACGCCCTTCCCGACCCGTTGGTCATTGCACCACTCGAAGAGGTCCTGGGGGAGACCGAGGAGGATGATCGTGGGGGCGACAGCTTCATCATCTCGCCCGACGACCTCCAGAAGGCGCATATCAGCGGTGATGTGTATTACGTCGATTTGCCGGACAACAAGGCGGATGTGGTCTTTCAGGACTGGAAGGGCGATTACTTCGTGGCGTATCTCCGGCGAGTGTTCGCGTGGGGCGGTTTTCCGGGATGGGAGCGGCATCCGAACCCGCCCATCAAGCTGATCAAGGAGCTGACTCGCGACCTCCTTCCGCTCTGACGCCGATTGCAGGCAGTCGACCCACGGCCCCGTTCGGGGCCGATGTCCCGCGTAAAATGTGCGGGTGCGTTTCTCTGCCCTGCTCCTGATCGCCGCTCTTGCGGCCGCCGGCGGCCGCGACGCCGACTGGCCCGTCAACGGCGGCCCCGACAACATCCGCTACTCGCCGCTCACTCAGATCAATCGCACGAACATTTCGCGCTTGCAGGTCGCCTGGAGGTACGACTCGCACGACGCCTTCAAGGGCTCGGAAATGCAGAGCAATCCGATTGTGGTGGACGGCGTCCTGTACGCGACGACGCCGACGCTGAAGGTGGTGGCGCTCGACGCAGCGAGCGGAACCGAAATCTGGACCTTCGAGCCGAGCGGCGGCGCACGACCTGGCCTCCGCTTTCGCCATCGTGGCGTCGCCGTACATAAGGACCGAGTCTTCGTCAGCTACCGTAACTTCCTGTACGCCCTCGACAGGAAGACCGGCCGGCCGATTGAGTCGTTCGGCGTCGCCGGCCGGATCGACCTGCGCGAGGGACTCGGCATGCCGCCCGATCGCGCCACCGTCAGCGCCAGCACACCCGGATCCATTTTCGAGGATCTGATCATCATGGGCAGCACCGTACCCGAAACGCTGCCGGGAACGCCGGGGCACATTCGCGCGTACGACGTGAACACGGGCAAGCTCCGATGGATCTTTCACACGATCCCGCAGCCGGGCGAGCCCGCGTACGACACGTGGCCACCGGAGGCGTACAGGGTGATTGGCGGCGCCAACGCCTGGGCCGGGGTCACCGTCGACGCGAAGAACGGCATCGTGTTCGCGGCGACGGGATCGGCGTCGTTCGATTTTTACGGCGTCAACCGTGCGGGGGACAATCTCTACGCAAACTGCGTCCTCGCGCTCGACGCGCGAACGGGGAAACGCCTCTGGCACTTCCAGGGCATCCGACACGATCTCTGGGACTGGGACTTTCCCGCGGCGCCGAGCCTGGTGACCGTGACGCGCAACGGGCGCAAGGTCGAGGCCGTTGCCGAGATCACGAAGTACGGGTACGTCTACGTTCTCAATCGCCGTGACGGAACGCCGCTGTTCCCTATCGCCATGCGCAAGGTGCCCCCTTCCTCGATCGACGGCGAGCAGCCAGCCGACACGCAGCCGTACCCGCTCAAGCCGCCTCCGTTCACTCGTCAGGGCTTGACCGAAGACATGCTGACGACACGGACGCCGGAGGCGCACGAAGCGGTGGTCAAGCGGTTCCGCCAATTCGGGGCGGGTATGTTCGAGCCGCCGACCGAACGCGGCATCATTGTGTTTCCCGGTTTCGACGGCGGCGCTGAGTGGGGCGGCGCGGCGTTCGATCCCGACACCGCGCTACTCTATGTCAACGCGAACGAGATGCCTTGGATCGTACGCCTCATTCCCAACAACGACACATCACTTTACAACGTCAACTGCGCGGCCTGTCATCGCGAGGACCGAAAGGGGTCGCCCTCGGCGCCCTCGCTCGAGCATGTCGGCGAGCGGCTTTCGCGTGAGGAGATCGCCACGATGATTCGCGAAGGCACCGGCCGCATGCCGGGATTCCCCGACATGGGCGGCCGCAACATCAGCGATCTGGTCGATTTTCTGGTTACTGGAATCGACAAGAGCGCCGATCCGACTCTCAAGTCGGATCCGAGCTGGCTGAAATACCGCATCGACGGCGAAACGCTCTTCCGTGACCCCGACGGCTATCCTCCGATTACGCCACCGTGGGGCACGCTCAATGCCATCGATCTCAACGGCGGCACCCGCCGCTGGCAGATTCCGTTCGGCGAATATCCGGAACTGGCCGCGAAGGGGCTCAAGAACACCGGCAGCGACAATTACGGTGGGCCGCTCGTCACCGCAGGCGGCGTGCTCTTCATTGGCGCCACGAACTTCGATCGCAAGTTCCATGCATATGACAAAGCCACCGGCAGGTTGTTGTGGGAGACGACGCTTCCGGCGGCAGGGAACGCCACGCCGGCCACCTACACGGTCGGCGGCACACAGTACGTCGTGATCGTCTGCGGTGGCGGCAAGAATGGCGCCCCCTCCGGCAGCAGCATCGTCGCGTTCACGTTGAACACCGACTCACAGCCGGCCAATCGATCGCGGTCTTAGGCGATCTGCTATGCTCCCCGCGGTTAAGGAGGGCCGCCGGTAGTGCCAATCGGGCCGACTTCCGATTGTTCGGCCTCCTGACATCAGTCGGATCGGAGCTTGCCATGTCCAAGTCGGCCGTTTTGCTAGCGGCATGGGTCGTGTTCTTTGCCGTGCCCGGCGCCCAGCAGCCGCACAACACATTTGACATTTACTCAATCGACGTCGAAGGCGGGCAATCGACGCTCTTCGTTTCGCCGTCCGGCGAGTCGCTGCTCGTCGATACCGGCAGTCCGGGCGACCGGGACGCCAACCGCATTGCCGCGACAGCGAAACAGGCGGGCCTGACCAACCTTGACTACGTCCTGATCACGCATTACGACGGCGACCACGTAGGCGGCGCGAAGGACCTCGCGGATCGGATGCCAGTTCGAACGTTCATCGATCATGGTCCGAGGATCCCGGTCAGCGGAGCGCCCCCCATGACGCTGCAGGAGAAAGCCAACGTCGAGAGGTTGGACGAGGCGTATCGCAGTGCGATCGGCAAAGGGCGTCACGTCGTCGCGAACGCCGGTGACAAACTGCCCATCCGAGGCCTGGACATCCAAGTCGTGTCCAGTCGCGGCGACGTGATCAAGAAGCCGCTCGAGACGGCGGGGGCGCCGAATGCCCTCTGCCGCGCGTTCACCCCGCACGAACCCGACACGAGCGAGAACATCCACTCGTTGGGGATGGTGATCAGCAGCTTCGGAGGTCGTTTTCGACTGCTCGATCTCGGCGATCTGACCTGGAACACCGAGCACGATCTGGTTTGTCCGAACAACCTGATCGGCACGGTCGACGTGTATATCGCGACCCACCATGGGTTGGCGCGGTCGGGGCCGCCCGCCCTCGTACACGCCATTCGCCCGCGGGTGTCTATCATCAACAACGGTCCGCGCAAAGGGGCCTCGCACGAGACTTGGGACACGTTGAAGAGTGCGCCAGGCCTCGAGGACATCTGGCAGCTCCATTACTCGGTCCAGCGCGCGCCAACTCCCCGCTTCGAGGAGAAGGGTGAACCGGGAGGGAAGGATGCCAACGCTCCCGAGCCGTTCATCGCAAACGTCGACGAAGCACCGCCGGATCACTCGCCGGCCTTCTCATTGAAGATCTCGGTCCGGCCCGACGGCAGCTTCGTCGTCACGAACGCGCGAAACGGATACGCCAAGGAGTACAAAGCGAGATAGCGACGCGACCGGCACAGAAGAACCAGGCGCAGTGCTTTAGTTCAGCGAAACAACTGCGGCGCGAACTCGTTGAGATAGTCGCGCCAGTTCGCCCACGTGTGGCCCCCCGGGCTCTCGTGGAAGACCGGTGCGAAGCCGTGCTTCTCGAAGAGCTCCACAGTGGCTTTGCTCACTGGAAGCAAGCGGTCTTCGGATCCCGTGGCGAACCACAAGACTTTCAGGCCCTTCTTCATCGCTCGGTCATCGAGCACCGCCAGGTGCTGCTGCTCCCATGCCGGGTCGAGCGAGGGCGGCGACGCCGCAGCCGGGCCGCGTCCGCCGCCAATTGCGCCGAGCAGACCAGAGCTGAAGACACCGACGCAGGCAAACTCCTCGAGACGGGGAATCGCGATGTTCAGCGTCTGGCTGCCGCCCATCGAGAGGCCCGCAATCGCACGGTGCGCACGATCGGCGATGACGCGATAATTCTTCTCGACATGGGGCATGATGTCCTTCACGAAATCCTGCACGAAGTCATCGGCCGCCCCTTGACCGCGACCCCCTCCGGTCGTCTGACTCGTGTGGCCGGCCGGCATCACGACGATCATTGGGACGGATTTCTTCGCGGCGATCAGATTGTCCAGGATGAATCCGGCGCGTCCGACCGAGCTCCAGGAGTCGTCGCTGTCACCGGCGCCGTGAAGCAGATAGAAGACGGGAAACCTGCCCCCGCCGAGATCGTAGCCTGGCGGCGTGTACACGTGCATGCGGCGAAACTTCTGCAACGCCGTCGAATAATAGGTGACGGCTGCGACCGCTCCGTGCGAGACGTCTCTAGTCTCCATGAACTCAGAGCCAGGCACGTACACGAGACTCCACGTGTTGTTGTTCGATTGGCTGGTCGCCGGATTGCGTGGGTCGATCACAGCAACGCCGTTGACGTTGAAGTTGTAGCGGTACGCGCCCGGCGGCAGCGCTTCGGACGTGAGCTCCCACACGCCGGTGTCGGCCTTCGTCATGGGGATGCCTTGCATGTTGCGCGGGATATCCGTTCCCACGAGCCGGACCTCGTCCGCCCTCGGCGCGAAGATTCGAAAGACGACGCGCCGGTCTGAGAGCACCTCAGGGGAAACGAACGCCGGCGCCGGCGCGCCCCGGCCCGGTCCGACGGCCTGGCCCAGTGCCAGCGGCGCGCCGATGAGGCAAAACGCTGAGACGCCCATCAGCGCCGCCGCGATTCGAGCCGTTCTCCTCCGGTTCATCAGCTTGTCCTTTCGGTCACAACTCTTGCGTTCCGCGCTGCCGACTACTCCGCGCCCGCCAATTGTGCACGAATGGGGGTCGAGCCGCCGAATGCTTTTTGGCTTGACAGTTCGACCCTGAACCCCTAGTGTCTGCGCCTATGTAACCGATTTCACAACCGTGGGATCCCTGGAGGCCCGAGGAGGGGGACATGAGACGAGGGACGTTCTGTGTCGGGGCCGCTTTGATCGCCGTACTCGTTCTTTCATACCCAGTGCTCGCGCAGATCACGACCGGAACCGTTACGGGTAGCGTGAAGGATCCGACTGGGGCCGTGATTCCGGGCGCAAGCGTCGTGCTGATCAGCGAAACGCGCGGAACCCGGTCAGCGCCCGCCGTGACCAACAGCACGGGCGACTACGTCTTTCCCAACGTGACCGCGGACACCTACACCATCGAGGTCACGCTGGATGCGTTCAAGACGGTCACGCGCAAGGGCATCTCCGTGAGCGGCGGCGACCGAGTCGGCATCCCCCCGCTCATCCTCGAGCCGGGGACTCTGGCCGAGACCGTGACCGTCATCGGTCAGTCGCCCCTCGTTCAGACGCAGAGCGGCGAGCGATCGTACGCGGTGTCGAACAAGCAGATCGAAACGCTGCCGTTCGCGCGCAGCAACTTCACGACCTTGACGGCGTTCACGCCAGGGGTCGTGCAGACGGGTGCGTCGGCCGGCGGCACGCGGCTCGGCGGCGCGGGGCAGAACAACATCATGATGGACGGCATCTCGGCGATGGACACCGGCAACAACGGCCAGATGCTCAACATGAACGTCGATGCGATCGCCGAGGTGAAGATCCTGACGCAGGGCTATCAGGCGGAGTACGGCCGGTCGAGCGGCCTCCAGATCACCGCGGTCACCAAGAGCGGTACGAACCGGTTTCGTGGCTCAGCCTACGACATCCAGACGAACTCGGACTGGGACTCCAACAGCTGGGTGAACATCGCGAACGGCGACCCGAAACCGAAGACCAGCACGAAGACGCTCGGCTACACGTTCGGCGGGCCAGTCGGCAAGCCGGGCGGCAACAACAAGCTGTTCTTTTTCTACTCTCACGAGTATCGTCCGGTGACCGCCGCGATCAACAACGGCAATCCGATCCGGATTCGTGTGCCGACAGCCCTCGAGCGCGCCGGCGATTTCTCGCAGACGCGCGACAACACCGGCGCGCTTTTCAATCTGATCAAGGATCCCCTGTCGTCGCAGCCGTGTGCGGCGACGAACACGGCCGGCTGCTTCCAGGACGGCGGCGTCCTCGGCAAGATTCC
>DATKHR010000116.1:0-7930 GCA_035510155.1 Vicinamibacterales bacterium | reverse complement strand
TGTCGTAGTTGTAGTCCCGGAAGCGCGCGGCGAATTGCCAGTCCGTCACCGGGCGGGACACGAGATTCAGGTTGGTCGAGAAGACGCGGGCCTCGACCTGCGCCGTGGCCCTCGGCAGCGGGATCTGCGGCAGCGCCGCGTTGATGGTGAACGGCTGGAGCGGCTGGTCGTTGTTCCAGAATCCGTACGAGATGAAGCCGGTGAGCTGCGTGTGGTGCTGGAACTTGCTGTAGCCGGCGGCGCTCACGGTCTGCGCCGAGTTGGTCGGCCATAGCGCCATCCGCCCGCTGCCGGGGCCGCTCGTCGAGGAGTCGGTCAGCCGGAGCGGGTTGTCCCAGACCAGCGTGTCGGCGAGATTGTTGAACCACGAGCCGTTGTACGCGACCCGCAGCATGTTGCGGCCCTTCATCCACTCGGTGCCGATCGTGAGGTCGTTTGTCCGCGAGTCGTAGGGCAACGCCACCTCGGCGTCGTTCGAGAACCCGTACGTGCCGCCCCACGGCAGCTCGCCACTGTGCCGAGTGGTCGTGAACGAAGCTTTCACGTCGAGCTCCGGCGTGGGCGTGGCCACCACGCTCACGCTGCCAATATCGCGCCGCTCGCGGAGCTCGAATTGCGGCGCCAGCGGAATCCACGCCGACAGGTTTGCTTTCCCCTGCTGGATCAGGAGCTGCGTCGCGTTGTCGAGGAGCAGCGGGGAGCCAGAGCCGCTGTAGGGGGTCTTGGTGTCGACACTGTAGAACTGCGGGATCTGGTCCCACTTGCCGGAGATGACAAACCGGCCGGTGCGCTCGTAACTCGCCACGTACCGTTGATCGAGGAACCCGACGTTGTCCGCCGTTCCCCGGAACAGCCACTTGCCCCCCTGGTCTTCGCGCGCGTACCGCGCGTCGGTGAAGAGGACACCGTTGGTGAGGTCCTGGTACCGCTGAAGTCGCGCCGGATCGCCATTGATATTGGTGAATCGTCCCCCGATCTGGAATTGGTGCCAGGTCGGCTCGAACAGGCTGCGGGCCTCAGGCGCCGCGCTGGGTGCGGGTTGCACCGCCGACGACGGCACAGGGGTCTCCGGATCGACGGTCATCGGCGAGTCTGACGACCCCGCCGCCAGCCTCGGCCGCGAATCTCCAGGGACCACGCCCGGCGGCGAATCTGCAGGCGGCGCGGCCGGCGGCAAGTCTGCCGACGACGCGACTGGCGTCGGCGGCGCAGTTTGTGCCTGCGCGGCTGATGGCAACGCGAGCCCAAGCCAGCAGGCGACATGGACGAGCACAAGACGGCGCATGTAACCTCCGAGCGCTAGCGCAGGAAGAACTGACCGGAAGGATGATTCGATCCGTGGATGTTCTGGTGGCAGTTCATGCACGACCGTCCGAACATCCGGTTGCTCTTGTTCACCGTGATGGCGTTGTTGTCGTAGAGGGTCGCGGGATGCCTCGTCGAGATGTGGCATCGCTGGCAGAGCATCGGCATGCGCACGACCAGCATCCGGTCGTTCGACGAGCCGTGCGGGTCGTGGCACGTCGTGCAGTTCTCTCTAACCGGGGCGTGATCCCACAGCATGGGGCCGCGCATCTCAGCGTGGCAGCTCATGCAGGTCTCATTGATTGAGCTGCCGACTCTCAGCTGCTTGACGTTGCTGATGGACCCATGGGGATTGTGGCACGACGAGCAGGACAGCTTCCCCTCGCGCACGGGCATGTGGGCGACAGCGCGCTCGGTTTTCGCGACCTGCAGGCGGTGACACGTTACGCACACTTGCGTCTCCGCGGCCTTGATCAGCTGGCGCGTCGGAGACTTGGGGCTGTGGACGCTATGACACGTGCTGCACGACAGCTTCCGCCGGTCGTGCGTGCTTCCCTCCCATCCCGCGTGCTCCCCGCGGTTGTGGCACGCCAGACAGGTCTCGTTGATCTCGGCGGGGGCAATCTGGCCGAACTTGCGGATGTGCCCTTTCGCATCGTCGTCCACGTGCGCCTGCCCCGGGCCGTGGCAGCTCTCGCAGCCGTGCGTCGCCTCCGGAGTGCGGGGATTCTTCGCCTGCGCATGCGGCGTGCCTTTGAGAGAGTCGGCCTTGTCGGAATGACAGGCGAGGCACGTGTCGCTCCCGACGTAGCCCGACGGCTGACCTGGCTGCGCCTGCGCGCCGGATGGCGGCCCGCCCGGCGCGGGGCCGGACGTCGACGTGCCGTCCGCGGGGCCGGACTTCGCCCCGCCATCCCCGGGGGCGGACCAGATCTCACCGGCGGCGCGGACGGCGAGCGTCGCGCTGAGAAGACATATCGCAGCTAGACCCAGGCGGTGTTGCACGATGACCCTCCAGAGCGCGTCGTTATCTCAGAGCCATGCGGAAATTCGTGCGTTCGTACGCGGCGGGAACAGGGATTCGGTCGAGGCTCATGTTGCCGCGCATCTCGCTGAGCGAGATCCATTCGTGTTCGTTCATCCACGATTCAACATCGCGGAGAACCGTGCGCAGGTGACTGGGACCGTGCCGGAGCAGTGCCGAAACCATCTGCGCTGCATGGGCGCCGGCCATCGTAGCTTTGATCACGTCGAGCCCGGTATGAATTCCGCCTGTGATGGCGATTGACGCCTTGACACGCCCGGACAACGCCGCGGCGCCGCGGAGGCGAAGCGGCAGCTCCGATGAATCCGACAGCGGCAGCGTGCGAATCACCTCGAGCTCGTCGACATCGATGTCAACGTGGTGAAACCGCGTGAACAGGACGAGCCCGTCTGCCCCGGCGGAGTCGAGCGTTTTGGCGAAATGGGCGAAGGCCGTGAGCAGAGGCGCGAGCTTGACGGCGACCGGAATGCGCACGCTTCGCTTCACTTCCCGCACGACGTGGATGGCTTCCCGTTCGACGTCCGCTGCGCTCGACGTCATGTCGCTGGCAGCGTGATAGATCTGGATCTCGAGAGCGTCTGCGCCGGCCTGCTCCAGCATCCGCGCGTAAGAGTGCCAGCCACCGGAGGTCGCTCCGTTGAGCGACGCCACGACGGGGATGCGGACAGCCTCCTTGATCAGCCTGAGATGCTCGAGGTACTCATCGGGTCCGAACGCCCGCTCGGGCTCGGGCGCATAGCTTTCGGCCTCCGGGAACGACTCGCTGTGGCTCTCGGCGTTGAAGAAGGCCTCCATCTGCTCGCCGGTGATTTCTTCCTCGTAGAGCGATCGCAGCACGAGCATCGCCGCGCCCGCATCTTCGAGCGCCCTGACGGTGTCCAGATCGTCAGCGAGCGGTCCCGACCCGACGATGAGCGGATGCGGCAGGCGCATCCCGAGGTAGGTGGTGCTGAGGTCCATTTACGTCTCCGTGCTGTCGGGCTGAGCCTGTTCGTCGGTTGCCTGAACCGCCGGTACCTTGAAGCCCGCAAGCTGTTGGTACCCGATGTAGCGGCGCTCGGCAGCGGCTTGAGACTCTGCGACAAATTTCTTGTAACGGGCCGGGTCAGCACGCTCCACCATCCGGAAGCGTGACTCGTTGCGCAGGTAGTCGGCCACCTTCGCCTTGGGCGGCCCGTAGTCGAGGTGCAGCGGAGGCTCGCCCTTCACGAGCCGCCGCGGATCGAAGCGGAAGAGAGGCCAGACGCCCGAGTCGACGGCGAGCTTCTGCTGCGACGCCCCGTTTGCCATGTCGTACCCGTGGGCGATGCAGTGGCTGTAAGCGATGATGAGCGACGGCCCGGCGTAGGACTCCGCCTCGAGAAAGGCTTGAGCCGTCTGGGCCATCTTGGCGCCGAATGCGACCCGCGCAACGTAGACGTGGCCGTACATGTTCGCCAGCAGCCCGAGATCCTTCTTCCCGATCGGCTTGCCCGCCGCCGCGAACTTGGCGGCGGCGCCGAGCGGGGTCGACTTCGATTGCTGGCCGCCCGTGTTCGAGTACACCTCGGTATCGAGGACCAGGATGTTGACGTCGCGCCGGTTGGCCAGCACATGATCGAGGCCGCCGTAGCCGATGTCGTACGCCCACCCGTCGCCGCCGACGAGCCAGACGCTCTTCTTCACGAGATAGTCGGCGAGCGTTTCCAGCCGCCGCGCCTCGGCGGTTTTCTGAGCCGCCAGCTCGCGCCGAAGCGTCAACACACGGTCACGCTGGGCCGCGATGCCGGCTTCGGTCGACTGATCCGCATCGAGCAACGCTCTTGCCAGACCGTTGCCGACCTGCGGCGCGAGATGCTGAAGCAGGCCGCGGGCGGCGGCGACGTGCGCGTCGAGCGCGAGGCGGAAGCCGAACCCGAACTCCGCGTTGTCCTCGAAGAGGGAGTTCGACCAGGCCGGCCCCCGGCCGTCACGGTTCGTCGTGTACGGCGTCGTCGGCAGGTTGCCGCCGTAAATCGACGAGCAGCCGGTGGCGTTCGCAATGAGGAGCCGGTCGCCGAAGAGCTGGGTGAGCAGCTTCAAGTACGGCGTCTCGCCGCAGCCCGCGCACGCTCCCGAGTACTCGAACAGCGGCTCGAGGAACTGTGAGCTCTTGTGGTCGATGCGGACCATCTCCGTTCGATTGACCTCGGGAAGATTGAGGAAGAAGTCGTAATTGGCGCGCTCGGTCTCCCTGAGAGGCGCCTGCGGGTGCATGTCTATCGCTTTGTGCTTCGGGTTGGTGCGGTCCTTCGCGGGGCAGACATTCACGCACAGGTTGCATCCGGTGCAGTCTTCCGGCGCGACCTGAATCGTGTACTGCTTGCCTTTGTGTTCGTTCCCCTTGTAGATCGTCGACTTGAAGGTCGGCGGCGCGCCCGAGAGCGCGCCCCCGTCATAGACCTTCGCCCGGATGGCGGCGTGCGGGCACACGAGCGCGCATTGGTTGCACTGGATGCAGATCTTGGAATCCCAGACCGGGATCTCGAGCGCGATGTTCCGCTTCTCCCATTTCGCGGTCGCCACCGGCCATGTACCGTCGACGGGAAAGGCGCTCACGGGCAGCAGGTCGCCTTTCCCGGCCAGCATCACAGCGGTGACCTTCTGCACGAAATCGGGTGCCCGCTCGGAGACGAGCGGGGGGCGGGAGTGCCGGGCGCTGACCGCGGTCGGCACAGGGATCTCGTGCAGGTGCGCGAGCGCCTGATCCACCACCTCGAAGTTCCGCCGCACGACCTCGGGACCGCGCTTGCCGTAGCTCTTCTCGATGCTCTTCTTGATATGAGCAATCGCCTGGTCACGCGGCAGGAGGCCGGAGATCGCGAAGAAGCACGTCTGCATGATCGTGTTGATGCGCGTTCCCATGCCGGCGCGCTTGGCCAGATCGTACGCGTCGACCGCGAAAAAGCGGATCTTCCGGTCGATAATCTGTTCCTGCATCTCCCTCGGCAGGTGGTCCCACACCTCGCCGGCCGCGAACGGCGCGTTCAACAGGAACGCCGCGCCTGGTGCGGCGTGCTCGAGGACGTCGATCTTGTCCACGAACTCGAACTGATGGCAGGCAACGAACCCGGCGCGGTCGACCAGATACGCCGAGCGGATCGGCCGCTTGCTTGTGCGCAGGTGAGAGACCGTGATCGCCCCCGATTTCTTCGAGTCGTAGACGAAGTAGCCCTGCGCGGAGAGATCCGTTTCCTGCCCGACGATCTTGATCGTGTTCTTGTTGGCACCTACCGTGCCGTCCGCGCCCAGGCCGTAAAACACCGACGCCGCCACGTCTTCCGACTCGGTCCGGAACGCCGGATCCCACTTGAGCGACGTATGCGTCACGTCGTCCACGATGCCCACAGTGAAGTGGCGCTTCGGCTGGTCCTTGGCGATCTCGTCGAAGACCGCCTTGACCATGGCCGGGGTGAACTCCTTCGACGACAGGCCGTAGCGGCCGGCGACGACGCGAGGTGGGACCTTGAACGGGGAGCGGCCTTCGGCGTGTGCTTCAGCCAGCGCTGCCGTGACATCAAGGTAGAGTGGGTCGCCCGTCGCGCCCGGTTCCTTGGTTCGATCGAGCACGGCCAGGCTCCGGACCGTCGCCGGGAGGGCGGACAGGAACGCGCGGCTCACGAAGGGCCGGTACAATCGGACCTTCAGCACGCCGACCTTCTCGCCGCGAGCCGCAAGATGTTCCACCGTCTCGTGCGCCGTGTCGGCGCCCGAACCCATGAGCACGATGACGCGCTCGGCAGCGGGATGGCCGACGTAGTCGAACAGGCCGTAACGCCGGCCCGTCAGTTCGGCAAGCCTCTGCATGGTGCGCTCGACGATCGCCGAACACGCGTCGTAGAAGCCATTCGCGGCTTCGCGCGCTTGGAAAAACACGTCGGGGTTCTGCGCCGTTCCGCGCAGCACCGGCCGATCGGGCGTCAGCGCGCGCCGGCGATGTTCGTAAATCGACTCTTCCGAGATCAATGCGCGCAGATCATCGTCGCTGAGCTCCTCGATCTTCGCGACCTCGTGGGACGTTCGGAAGCCGTCGAAGAAGTGCAGGAAGGGGATGCGCGCTTCGAGGGTTGCCGCGTGCGCCACCGCGGCCATGTCGTGCGCTTCTTGCACGGAATTCGAGCACAGCAGCGCGAAGCCCGTCTGACGGCACGCCATGACGTCAGAGTGGTCGCCGAAGATCGACAGCGCGTGCGTCGCGAGTGCTCGCGCGGTCACGTGCATCGTGAAGGGCGTCAGTTCGCCCGCAATCTTGTACATATTCGGGATCATCAGGAGCAGGCCTTGCGACGCGGTGAAGGTCGTTGCGAGCGCACCCGCCTGCAGCGCGCCGTGCGCCGCACCCGCCGCTCCCGCTTCCGACTGCAACTCTGCGATTTCGGGAACAGCGTTCCAGAGGTTCACCTTCCCCCGGCTCGCCCACTCGTCGCAGAGCTCGGCCATCGGGCTGCTCGGCGTGATGGGGTACATGGCAACCGTCTCGCTCGCCCTGTACGCGACCGATGCGGCGGCCTCGTTGCCATCCACCGTCATCCGTCGCCTGCTTGGCGTGCCGGATCCCTCTGCCTTCGTCGATGCGTCTACCGAGATATGTTCTTCAGTTCGCGTCACCGTGCAGCTCCTTCAAAGTCGAGCAGGGGCGCTTCGAGTGTCCCTTTTCGGCGTCAGCGGCCACCGGCGCGTCAGCGTGTCGGGGTTATGGAGTCTCCTCTGAGCGCGACGGAAACACGGATTACCTGCTCCCCCGCGTGGGCAAGCTGCGTGCCTGATCAGCCACTCCGAGATGCGCTGCTGAGCGTCAGTTCTCCAGACTTTGAGCGAAGTCTTCGGCTGGGGGGGCAAGCCACGCGCGGGAGGGCTCCGATGGGCCGGAGATTCATCCGGGATTCCATAGGAACGGGTCCCAGCTGGCGGTGCGGCAGGCGCGAGGGACGGCGTTGCATAAGCTTCGATCTTCTTTCACCCTAGTCGGACATCAGGAAGATCATGGGCCGCACGTCTTCCTCCCCGGTCCATTCCCAATATCGCAGGAGGACCGCATAGACCATGAGTCCGGTCTCGCCTTCGCCGAACAGCACGTACCGGATCGCCTGCCCCATGAGGCTTCGCCGGGTCAGGCTGATGAAAATCGAAATGGGGTCGATGCTCTCGCTGACGAAGGCGATCGTGTTGGCGATGGCGACGGCGCCGTAGACCTCCGCCACGTAGTCGCCATCCTCCTTCCAGAGGTTCACATCGAGGGGGGCCGAGAACTCGCTGCGATTGTCGAGCAGGTTGACGTGGAGAAACAGGAACGGGCCGCGGACGTTGAAGTGTCGGACGATCTCTGCCCTCTTCCGTCGCCGCGCGTCGGCCGAGGAGGTGGTGATGGGCACCAGATGCACCTTCTTGCCACGGACTTCCGGTCCCAGGCTCCAGCTCTCCACGTTCACGAAGAAACCGTACGGGATGCGGATCTCCATCGACCGCATCGATCGGCTCACTCCGCACGCGAGCATCAGGAGCAGCGTGAAGACGCTGCCGATGATGAGGCCGTCCGGTCGCGCAATGCAGTTGTCGGCCAGG
>DATKHR010000115.1:0-31919 GCA_035510155.1 Vicinamibacterales bacterium | reverse complement strand
ACGTCCGAGCTCAAGTCGCTCGCCCATCCCGCCGGCGTCGACACAATCCCCACCTCGGCGAACAAGGAGGACCACGTCAGCATGAGCATGGCGGCCGCTCTGAAGGCGGGCTGCGCCGTCGAGCGCGCGCGCGAGGTGATTGCCATCGAGCTCCTGTGCGCGTGTCAGGCGATCGATTTGCTGGCGCCGTTGACAACGTCGGCTCCGCTCCGGCAGGTCCACGCGCTGGTACGGTCGCGCGTGCCGACACTCGAGGCGGACCGCGCGCCGGCGCCCGATATCGTGGCGACGACGGAGCTCATCGCCTCGCATGCGGTGGAGAACGCATGCGGCATCAGAGTCAAGTAAAAAATTCTTCGTTTTTCAAATTGACAACGTTCGCGCCGCTTCTTAAGGTTCTACTCGTTCCCTGATGGCCACCGTCACTCGCATCGTTCGGGCGCCGCGAGGCACCTCCCTCACCTGCAAGGGCTGGCCGCAGGAGGCCGCCCTGCGCATGTTGATGAACAATCTCGACCCGGAGGTGGCCGAGCGGCCCGACGACCTCGTCGTCTACGGTGGAACGGGAAAGGCGGCCCGTAATTGGGCCGCATTCGATGCCATCGTGCGCTCGCTCACGGCGCTCGAGCATGACGAGACGCTGCTCGTCCAATCCGGCAAGCCGGTCGGCATTTTTCCAACGCACCCGGGGGCGCCGCGGGTGCTGATCGTCAACGCGATGCTCGTGCCCGCGTGGGCCTCATGGGACACGTTCCGGGAGCTCGAGCACCGCGGGTTGACGATGTACGGGCAGATGACCGCCGGAAGCTGGATCTACATCGGCAGCCAAGGGATTGTGCAGGGGACTTACGAGACGCTCGCCGCCGTTGCGAAGCGACACTTCGGCGGCTCGCTGTCGGGCAAGGTGGTCGTCACCGCCGGCCTCGGGGGCATGGGCGGCGCCCAACCGCTCGCCGCGACCATGAACGGCGCTGCCGCCCTCGTCGTCGAAGTGGATCCGGGCCGCATCGCGCGGCGACTCGCGACGGGCTATCTTGACGAAGCCACCGACAGTGTCGACGAAGCGTGGAACCGCGTACGCCGGTGGGCCGCCGAGGGCACGGCGCGGTCCGTCGGGTTGCAGGCGAATGCCGCAGACGTGCTGCCGGCGCTGCTCGCGCGTGGGGTCACTCCGGACGTGCTCACCGATCAGACAGCCGCGCACGACGCGCTGAACGGATACGTGCCCAACGGTCTGCGCCTGGAGGACGCGCTGCGCCTCCGCGAGCGCGACCCCAAGGATTACATCGCGCGGTCAATGGCCGCGATGGCAGCGCATGTCCGCGCCATGCTCGCGCTCCGACAGCGCGGCGCCGTCGCGTTCGACTACGGCAACAACATCCGAACGCAGGCGCAGCAGGCGGGCGTCCGGAACGCGTTCGACATTCCAGGGTTCGTTCCAGAGTACATCCGGCCGCTGTTCTGCGAGGGCAAGGGGCCGTTCAGGTGGGCGGCGCTCTCAGGCGATCCTGAGGACATTCGTGTGACCGATGAAGCGGCGCTCGAAATGTTCGGGCATGACGAACCGTTGGCGCGCTGGCTGCGTCTGGCTCGGACACGCGTGCGGTTTCAGGGCCTGCCCGCGCGCATCTTGTGGCTGGGGTACGGCGCGCGCGCACGCTTCGGGCTGCGCATCAACGAGCTGGTCCGGGAAGGGCGTATCAAGGCGCCGATCGTGATCGGACGCGACCACCTCGATACGGGATCGGTCGCCTCACCAACGCGTGAGACGGAAGGCATGCGCGACGGCAGCGATGCGATCGCCGATTGGCCGATTCTGAACGCCCTCCTGAACGCGTCCAGCGGCGCGACCTGGGTATCGGTCCATCACGGCGGCGGCGTCGGCATCGGCTACTCCCTGCACGCGGGCATGGTCATTGTTGCCGACGGCACCAGTGACGCAGACGAAAGGCTCGAGCGCGTGCTCTCGTGCGATCCTGGCATCGGCGTCATCAGGCACGCCGACGCCGGCTATCCTTTGGCGATCGCGACAGCGGATCGCGAAGGCTTGCGAATCCCGATGCGTGAGGCGGACGAATGCTGACCCCGCGAACGACGCTTGCGCGCCGCGTGACCGCCGCGCTCGATGCGTCTCCCTCCCGGATTCCCGTACTGCTCGGTGGATGTGGCAGCGGACGCACGACCCTCCTGCAACAGCTGCGCGAGCGACTGGGGCGCACATCCGCGCAGTACATCGACGTCGAGCGCACGGCGACCACGCCCGAGCGCTGGCTGCGGGCGATCGTCTCGGCCTCGCCGTTCCCCGTGCAGGATCAGACGCGACTGCTCGCGCCCGGCGCGCGTGCGTCGTTCGACGCCGCCCTCGAGTTTCTCTCGCGCGTGCGAACGCCGGCCAGCGAGCCGGCGACGTTTCTCATTGACGAGTTCCTCGAGTTGCGCACGTTCGAGAGCTTTCCGGGGCTGCGAAGGGTCCTCCACGACTTCATCGAGTGTCTCGCGGCCTCTGGAAATCGCTTCGTGTTGACGAGCCGCTACGTCGCCCGGTCGCTCCGGCTGTTGCGCGACCGCCCGGCGCGCTTCGAGGTGATTCACATGCCGGCGCTCAACACCGAAGATACGCTCGACATCCTCGGTTCGTCAGCCTCAGGCAGTGACGCGCACGAGGCCGACTACCTCGCGCGGTCGGTCCAGAACCTCGCCGACGGCCGTCCCGCTTACGTCGCCGCGCTGGCCGACGAGCTGATGACCATGCGCGAGCACAGCCGATCCGGCGACGCCGCGATCGGCGACCCGATAAGCGCCCTGGCGGCCCTCATGGCGCCGCGCGGTACGTTGTCCAGGCAGTGTGGCTTCTGCTACGAGCTTCGTCTGCACCGCGCGCGCGGCTACGGTGCGCTGAAAGCGATCCTCGAAATCCTCGCGGAAGAGGAAGGGCTGACGCTCACCGAGATCTCGCACCGGTTGCAGCGGACGCCGGGCTCGACCAAGGACTATCTCTCCTGGCTGGAGGACGTGGATCTGGTCTCGTCTCTGCAGAAACGGTACAGCTTCGCTGATCCGCTCTTGCGGGTCTGGGTGCGGCTGCACTGCCGCCCATCGGCGCCAAGCGAGGACGATCTTGCGCGGGAGATGCACCGTTATGCGCTGCCCAGGCTCCCCCAGATGACCGAGCGGCCGGATCGCCCCGACCGCCACGCCGACGCCGCCCCGGGGACTTCAGATCAGCCCCCCGGCGCGGCCGCCGTGCTGGGGACCCCGGATCAGCCTGCCGCGGGCGCCGCGCTCGCGCCCTCGGAGGAGACGCCAGAAGCGGGAGCTGAACCGGAGCCTGCCTTGGCGATGGCGGGAGCGGGCCCGCGATCGGGAGCGATGACGCCGGGGACCTCTGCGCCGCGGTCGACGCCCGGGCCACCTTCGCCCCGGTCCGGGATCATCGAAATCGACTGAGCGCAATCCGCGCGGCCGCCTGCTCGCCGTCTTTTTTGCTCTGCCCCGTCGCGCGTCCCAGCGTCTCGCCGTTGACGACGACCTCGACTTCGAAATGCTTCTGATGATCGGGGCCGCTCGTCCCGACGAGGCGATAGTCTGGTAGCGGAAGCCCGCGCGCCTGCAGGAGCTCCTGAAGGGCTGATTTGTAGTCGGCGTCCGCCGCCCCTTGACGGTGTACGTCAGCCAAGAGCGGCACAAACTGACGAGTAATGAACGCGCGCGCCTCGTCAATCCCGCCGTCCAGATAGATGGCCGCGATCAGCGCTTCGTAGCTGTCGGCCAGAAGCGCCTGCTTGCGGCGCCCGCCGGTTTTCTCCTCTCCTCTCCCGAGCAGCAGATGCTCGCCGATCCGCAGCCGGTCGGCCTGACGCGCCAGGGTGGCCGTCGACACGAGGGCGGCCTTGGTCTTCGATTTTTCGCCTTCGTCGAAGCCAGGAAACTCTCGGAACAGCATGTCCGCAATCACAAATCCCAGGAGCGCGTCGCCGAGAAACTCCATCGATTCGTTGTCGGCAACGCCGCCGCTCCGGTCCTCGTTCGCGCGCGACGTATGGGTCATGGCGTGCTCGAGCAGCCCACGGTCCCGGAAACGATACTGAATGGCGCGCTGCAGGGCGTCGAACTCGTCACGCAGCGGGACGACTTCGCCGTTCTTGAGCTCGGTCCGGTGGCTCGCGATGATGCGGCGCGCTTCGTTCGCTTCGCTCTCGCGCACGGCAATCCTGACGTCGCCGGCGCGGTCGACCGACAGTGGAAACACCGACCGGGAAATGCCCGACGAGGTCACCGTCATGAGTCCGTGCGCCTCGAGCAGGCTCCGAACGACGCGGGCCTCGATATCCGAGGGCGTGGTGAAGATGACGACGAGCTCAGGCAATGGCTTCGTCTTTCACACTGGTCATCCTGCGGGCGGCATCCCGCTGGTGCACCTCATCCACTTTGAGCAGAATCATCGTCATATCATCGTGCTGCGGCGCGTCGCCGACGAACGCGGAGATCTCCCGCAGCACCCGCTCGCGCAGCTCGTCCGACGGCAGGTGCGCGTGCCGCTCGACGAGTTGCCCCAGCCGGTTCTCGCCGAAGCAATCGTCGTGCGCGTTCATCGCCTCGCTGATGCCGTCGGTGAAGAACAGGTAGAGATCGCCCGCGTGCATCGGAATCGTCTCCTCTTGCAGGAGGCGTTCGAACATCTCCCCGCTGTCGATCTTGAGGCCGAGCACGAGACCGTCGGGCGCCAGAATTTTCATGTGCCCGCCGGCCACGCCCGGCCCGTCCCCGCCCGGCACGTAGATGAGCGGCGTATGGCCCGCTCGGGCGTAAGTCATCGTCCTGACGTGCAGATCGATGACGGCGTAGGTCATCGTGATGAAGCTTCGCGCATCCAGGTGCTTGGCGATGATGCGGTTGGCGGCAATGAGCAGGTCGCGGGGCGAGGTGTGGATCTGGCTGAGGGACAGGACGAGCCCCTTCAATTCCGCCATATAAAGAGCCGCGGACGTGCCTTTGCCGGAGACATCGGCAATCAGCACGCCCAGTCG
The DNA here is from genome assembly GCA_035510155.1 of Vicinamibacterales bacterium. Classification (GTDB taxonomy): domain Bacteria; phylum Acidobacteriota; class Vicinamibacteria; order Vicinamibacterales; family CAVVIG01; genus DATKHR01. Next base: position 26,892 of record DATKHR010000115.1, on the reverse strand, counting down.
GTGATCGTCGAGCGGGAGAAAATCGTAGTAGTCCCCGCCAACTTCGCGCGCCGGAACGCAGAGCGCGGTCACCGAAAGGCCCGTCATGGCCAGCGGGCCCTGCGGGAGCAGCGACATCTGGATTTCGTGGGCAATGCGCAGCTCTTCCTCGAGGCGCTTCTTCTCGGCGGCCTGTTGAAGCAGGTCTTCAATACTTGCGGTCATCGAGTTGAACGAGCCCGCCAGCTCGCCGAGCTGATCGTCGCTCGACACAGCGATCTTGTGCGTGAAGTCACCGAGACGCACGCGCTCGGTGCCGGTAAAGAGCGCGTGCACCGACCCGGTGATGGATTTTGCGAGCGTGAGGCCGGCCACGAGCGCGATGAACTGGATGATGAGAAACAGCGCGCCGATCACGAAGAGCACCAGGAGCAGCCCCTGGCCGAGATTGCGACCGATTCGTCCTTCCGTGGCGGAGATCCGATCGTAGATCTCGCCGATGCTCAAGCTGCTGATGACTGTCAGCGTGCCCGGCACGCCGGTGCTCCAGTCGGTGAACTGCATCAGGCTCGGCACACGGCTGAGCAGCCCGCGAAACGACGACGCGCCCGACGTTCCGTCATCGTCCGCCCCGGGAAGCCCCGCCAGGGCCGTTGCATCGGGTGTCTCCAGAACGGCAACGTCCTTCAACTCCACGCCGGTGTCGCGCCTCAGCTGCCCCCGGACCGCGTCGTTCACCTTCAGGTCGACGACAACGGCAAAGGCGGGCCTCGGTGACTCGGGAAACGCCACGCTCCTCACCAGAAGGTGTGTGTTGGGAGCGGCGTCCGCGGCGTCCCCTCCAGGGGAGGGCGCGTTGCGCGGACGGACGTACGCCAGGACGCCCGCAAAGCCGGAACAATTGATCCAATCTGGAATCACCGCCGGCGGCGGCACGTGCGTCCATGGGCCGGCGGTGATCGAGGGTGCAGCCTCGGTGCGGGATCGGCTCTTCTCATCCGTACGCCCTTTTCCGCCAGTCGCCCGTCGACCCGATGTGGAAACCGCACAGTCGCGATCCGTGCTCACGACGGCTATGGAGGCGCCCGGATACTGTTCGGCTATCCCTGCCTGACGCTTGCCGACGATGGCCCGCATGTCCTGATTGCCCGCGCGCTGGATCTCGAGCGCCGTTGCCTGCGCTGAGAACCGCGCCTGATCGCCCAGCGTTCGGAGGCGAGTCTGCACCTGGTACGAGCTGAGGCTGTAGAAAAACAGGAAGCCACAGAGCAGCGCGAACGCCGCCAGGAGGAGCACAGGAACGAACCCGACGAAGATGTACGACAGGATCATCTTGCGGCGGACCCGCCACAACAGACGGCGCTTCGCGAGGACAACGAGCCGAAACAGAAAATAGATGACGCCAACGGCCGCCGCGAGACCGGCCACCGTGTCGATCACGGTCAGAAACACCGGCAGGGTTCCGGTGATCGCGCGGATGGCGGCGACCACCAGCTTGACGGCGAGACCGACGACGATCCCGCGGCCGGGGAGGGTATGAAAGAGCGCGCCGCGGACGGCATTCATGAACGTGGACTCCGCGATATTAAAACATGTATCGTAGCTAGCTCGTGAAGCTCCCGGACCGCGCACGTTTCAGTACCATCTGCCTCCACGCCGGACAGGAACCCGATCCCTCGACCGGCGCGATCGTCACGCCGATTTACCAGACGTCGACCTACGTTCAGGACGAACTCGGCCGGCACAAAGGGTTCGAGTACGCTCGCACGCAGAACCCGACGCGCATGGCGCTCGAGCGCAACATCGCTGCCATCGAGTCCGGCAAGGCCGGGTTTGCTTTTGCGTCCGGCATGGCCGCCATTGGCGCTGTCACGACCCTCCTCAGCTCCGGCGATCACGTCGTCGTCTCCGACAACACGTACGGCGGAACGTTCCGGCTCTTCGACAAAGTGCTGACGCGCTACCAACTGGCGTTCACCTACGTCGACACGTCCGATCTGCAAGCCGTCGAGCGCGCGATGACGCCCGCGACCCGCATGCTGTTCGTCGAGACACCCAGCAACCCCATCATGGCACTGACCGACCTCAGCGCCGTCGCACGGCTCGCCCATCGGCACCGCGTGCGCCTGGTCGTCGACAACACGTTCGCCAGCCCGTATAACCAGCGCCCGATCGAGCTCGGCGCAGATCTCGTGGTGCATAGCACCACGAAGTACCTCAACGGGCACAGCGACAGCGTCGGCGGCATCGTCATCGCCGTCGGCGACGAGGAGATCGAGTGGCTGACGTTCGTGCAGAACACCGAAGGCGCGATCCTGGGCCCGTTCGATTCATGGCTCGTTCTCCGCGGAACCAAGACGCTCCCCGTTCGCATGCAGGCGCATAACGTCAATGGCCTCGCGCTTGCCGAGTTTCTGAACGCCCACCCGAAGGTCAAAAAAGTGTTCTATCCGGGCCTGCCCTCGCATCCCCAGCTCGAGCTGGCCCGCAGGCAAATGCGTGGCTTCGGAGGCATGCTGTCGTTCGACCTCGGGTCGCTCGAGGCAGCGCGGCGGGTGTTGAACGGCGTCCGGCTGATATCGCTCGCGGAGAGCCTCGGGGGAGTGGAAACGCTCATCTCCCATCCGGCGACGATGACGCATGCGTCGGTTCCCGCCGATCGCCGCGCCGCGCTCGGGATCACCGACGGGCTCGTGCGGATTTCTGCCGGTGTCGAGGACATCGACGATCTGCGCGAGGATCTCACGCAGGCGCTCCGCCTCGTTTAGGCCCTCAGGTACTAGGGACCATTACTTGTGCTCGACTTCCTCCTCCACTTCGACAAGCACCTGCTCGAGTTCGTCGGCACGTACGGCAGCTGGGTGTACGCGCTCCTCTTTGCGATCGTGTTCGCGGAGACGGGCCTGGTTGTCACCCCTTTCCTGCCGGGCGATTCGCTGCTCTTCGCAACAGGAGCGCTCGCGGCTGCGGGCGTCCTGAACCTCTGGGGCGTAGCCGCCCTCTTGGTCGTGGCCGCTTTCAGCGGCAATGCGGTCAACTACACCATCGGTCGAATCGTGGGGCCGCGTGTGTTCAACGCCTCGGACCGAATCGGCATTTCCCACAGGCTGCTGAACCGGCAGCACCTCGATCGCGCTCATGCATTTTTCGAGCGCTATGGCGGCAAAGCCGTCATGCTGAGCCGCTTCGTGCCGATTGTTCGCACGTTCCTGCCGTTCGTGTCCGGCGCAGCCCGGATGCCCGCGCCAACGTTTGGCTTCTATAACCTTGCCGGCGCGCTTGGATGGGTGAGCCTCTGCCTCGGGGCGGGCGCGCTGTTTGGGAACGTCCCGATCGTGAAGCAGAACTTCTCTCTCGTCACAATCGGCATCGTCGCCGTTTCGCTCCTGCCCATGGCCGTCGAGTGGCTTCGCCACCGGCGCGCGGCCGTGCGCCGATGTTGAGCAGGCGACCGTGTGGAAGCTCGACGCCACAGTATCACACCCGTCGCTCATCGCTCCGGGGCGCCTGCCCTCCTGTCGACTCATCCACCCAGGCGGCGTACGCGCGGCTCACCGCTTCGGGCCGCAGCACGACAAATTCCGGCAGCTCATACGAGTGAAGCTCAGGCAGGCGCCGTTCCAGCTCGACGACACGCGCTGCGGTTGTCTTGATGATGAGCTGGCACTCCCGCTCGCGCTCAAGGCATCCCTTCCAACGGTAGGTAGATGTCATGGGCCCGCAGATGTTGACGCATGCTGCCAGCCGTTCCTCGACGAGCCGCGTGGCGAGTTCAGCTGCGCGATCCTCCGCAATCGTCGTCAAAAGGATTCTCACGTCGCTCACGATCACCCCTTGTACTTCGTTCACAGATGTTGTAGTGTCCGACTCACGTGATATCCAAATCCCCTCGCAAACGGAAACCCTCGACCCCTGCGCAACCCTCCCGCAATCGAACCGTCGTGCGGTGGCTGCTGCTGTTTGTCGCCTCCCTGATTGTGGTCGATGGACTCGTCGGCGAGCGAGGCTTGCTGACCATGCTCAGGGCGCGGCACGAGCACGATGAGCTGGCAGCCGCACTCGCGCGTCAGCGAACCGAGAACGCGCGCATGCGGGAGGAAGCCCGCCGGTTGAAGGAAGACCCGACAGCCATCGAGGAAATCGCGCGGCGGGAGCTCGGTCTTATCAAGCCGGGGGAAAAAGTCTTCATCATCCGGGAGATCCCGCCCACAAGACCTTGAACATCCCCTCCCCCTGAGCCTGCCATGCGGCCTGCCGTTCCTGATCCCCCCGGTGGCCACATTGTTGCAGTGATACCATGCCGCCCTGACAGTCATATTGTGTACCACCGAGCGGAGGGTTCCAGGTCCCAGTGCCAAGTAGAGGGTTGAGAGTCCGAGCACTTATGGCACCATGGCGTCGCGTCCCACGACGCGCGGAGCGGTCATGACTGCGTGGTCGGCGACCTTGCCTACGATCGTCTTGGTGACCGTATCGGCCATCATTCTGATGATGGCCGCGCGCCGCCTCCTGTACCAGGCGCGGACCGACAGGATCGCCAGGGCCGAAATGGAACGGCAGCTGCGCCACAGCGATCAGCTGCAACAGCTCACGGCCACACTCTCCCGCGCCAGCACTCCGGACGACGTGATCCACGCCTGTCTGCCCGAGCTCCTGCACACGATGATCGCGGCCGCCGGCGCGGTGACGCTCGTCGCCGAGGATGGATCGACGTGCGACATCGCGAACGCCGTGGGCTACGACGACGCCGTCGTCCAGCGAGTCCGGTCACGACCCACATCATCCAGCAGCCCCATTGCGGAGGCCGTCCGTCGCCGCGATCTCATCGTGCTCGAGCCGAAGGATCGGCGCTCTGCGGAGTCCCGGGGCGATGTCGCCGACGAACTCCTGGCCGGGCGACCCGGCGGAGTCGTCGTCCCGCTCATCGCGTCCGGCCGCGCGCTGGGTGCGGTGGCAATGAGCTTCGAGAAAGTGCGCCCGGTCGACGGCGATGAACGCGCGTTTCTCTTGAACGCGGGCCGTCACATCGCGCAGGCGCTCGATCGCGCGCGCCTGTACGACGAGGCGGAGCGGGCGCGCGGGGAGGCCGAAGGGTTCCGCAAACGGGCTGACGCCGCGTTGCGTGATCGGCATGTCGTCGAGGAAGCCTTGCGCCTGAGCGAAGCCAAGTACCGCGCGCTCGCCACGCGAACGAGCCGTCTGTACTCCTTGAGCGCCGGATTGTCCGAGGCCGTGACGGCCGAGGCGCTCGCTCGCGTGATGGTGAGCCGCGGCAAGGTGGTTCTCGGCGCCGCGGCCGGATCGGTGGCTATCCTCCAGGAGAATGGCACGGCGTTCGAATACCTGTACGCCGAGGAGTACCCGCCTGTCGAAGAACGGCGGCAGACGTTCCCCGCTGAGGCTGGATTGTGCGCGACCGCGGCCGTCACTTCGCGCCGCCCGGTGTTCATCGGCTCTTTCGCGGAGTGGCAGGAGAAGTATCCGCTTTCAGCGTCGATCGCGGCCGACGGCGGCTACGCGTCCGCCGCCACGCTGCCTCTCCTGACCGAAGGGCGCGTGATCGGCGTGGTCTCCTTCTATTTCACGGCGCCAGTGAACTTCGACGACGCGTACAAGGCGCTGTTGACGTCGGTCGCGCAGCATTGCGCCCAGGCGCTCGAGCGCGCGTACCTTTACGAGGCGGCTGAACGTGCGCGCGCTGACGCGGAAGCCGCGAACCGGTCGAAGGACGACTTCTTGTCGACGATTTCCCACGAGCTCCGGACGCCGCTCAACGCCATCCTGGGATGGGCCGCAATGCTCCGCGGCGGATCGATGGACGCGGGGCGGACGCAGCGCGCGCTCGAAGCCATCTTCAACAACGCGACGCGGCAGGGCCGGCTCATCGAAGAATTGCTGGACGTCTCGCGCATCGTCGCCGGGCGCGCCGCGCTCGATCTGCAGGAAGTCGACCTCGTGGAGAACATTCGCGGTGCCGTCGAAGCGATGATGCCCATGGCCTCGGCCAAGGGCGTGGAGCTCGGCTTCATGACGGCGGTTCCGGTCGGCGCGGGTGCGTCTTCGCAACCGGCGGGCTCGACGCCGCGATCACCGCTGACTCCCGGGGCGACGTCTTCCCAACCCGCCCTCTCGAGCGCGCTCGCGCCCGCGCTGCCCGAAGGGCCATCCGACGTGCGCGTCGTCGCCGATCCCCGACGTCTCGAACAAGTGTTCCTGAACCTGCTGTCGAACGCCGTTAAGTTCACGCCCTCCGAGGGCCGCGTGACGATCGAAATCACCCGGACGAACGGCTTCATCGATGTGCGCGTCGCGGACACGGGGATCGGCATCGACGCGACGTTCCTCCCGTATGTCTTCGACCGGTTCCGGCAGGGCAACAGTACGACCACGAGGAGCGTCGGCGGACTTGGGCTCGGCCTGTTCATCGCTCGTCATCTCGTCGAGGCGCAACACGGAAGCATCCGCGCCGAGAGCGAGGGGCTCGACCGGGGCGCGGCGTTCACCGTGAGGTTGAAGGCGACCGCGTCTGGCTCGAACCGCGCGGCCTCGGCAACTGCCGTCCCTCCGGTCGCTACCGAGACTCCGGAGAGCAGCCCGGAGTTGACTGGCATCCGCGTGTTGCTCGTGGACGATGAAGCGGATTCACGCGAAATGATGGCGTCGGCCCTCCAGGCCTGCGGCGCCACCGTCGTCTCGGCCACATCGGCGAAGGACGCCCTGCTCGCGCTCAGACGCTCGCATATCGACGTGATGCTGTCCGACATCGCGATGCCGGAAAAGGATGGATACGAGCTGATTCGGGAAGTCCGCGGAGCGGCGGCCGATCGGATCGCGGCGCTTCCGGCGGCTGCGGTGACCGCCTGTGTGCGCGATGACGAGAGGGAACAGGCGCTCGCTGCTGGATTCCAGATGCACCTGGCCAAGCCGGTCCACCCCGCTGCACTCGTGCGCGCGGTCGCGACGCTCGCTCGCCGGGTACGCGTCTGACCCGCCAGCGCCGGATAGACGCGTTCAACTGCTCGGCTACGCGTGCGATGTGACCTCGGCCCGCTGCCGAGATCGTTGACGCCTGGCCTCGACAGCCTGCCCCGACACCCCTTCCGCCCGATCCGATCGGAAGAAAAGCGCAAAGAGAACGAGCACCGCCGCGGCACCGGCGGCAGGCACCAGCCAGATGCGATCCCACGCGTGACCGGATGAACTTACGCGAAAAGCGTCCACGACCCGGCCCGAGACCCACGATCCGATCAGCATGCCGATTCCGAGTGTGACGAAAGCGATGAAGCCCTGTGCGGCCGCTCTCAAATCGGCCGGGGCTCTTCGATCGACGTAAATCTGACCGGTGACGAAGAAGAAGTCGTAGCAGATCCCATGGAGGAGGATGCCTCCGTACAACATCCACGCGAACGCTCCGTTATCACCATACGCGAAGAGCGTGTAGCGGGCCGTCCACGCCGCCATGCCGACGAGCAGCATGTACTTCACGCCCAGGCGCCTGAAGAACCAGGGCATCACGAGCATGAAGAAGATCTCGGACATCTGCCCGAGCGTCATCTTCCCTGCAGCGTTCGAAACGTGGAGCTCGTTCAGGAAAAGGTTGGCAAATGCGTAGTAGAACTGCAGCGGGATACAGATCAGGAACGATCCGAGCACGAACACGGCGAACGAGCGCTCACCGAGCAGGCTGAGCGCGTCGAGCCCGAGAACGTCGCGGAGGCTGACGCGGCTCTTCTTCTGCGGGGGCGTGTGGGGCAGCGTCAGGCAGAACAGCCCGAGCGCAAAGGAGCCGGCGGCCGCGATGCGCATGGGGACAGCCGTGGCTTCGAGGCCCAGAGTGCCGACGCACAGGCCGGCGACGATCCAACCGATCGTGCCGAGCACGCGGATGGGCGGGAACTCGCGCTCCGGATCCGCCATCTGGTGAAAAGAGATAGAGTTGCTGAGCGCGAGCGTCGGCATGTAGCAGAGCGCGTACACGAGCAGCACGCCATAGAACGGCGCGAACTCATGCTGTGTGGAGGCGTACACCAGAACAGCACCGCCAACCAGGTGCAGCACGCCAAGAATGCGTTCGGTCGCGAGAAACCGATCGGCGACCATCCCGACGAAAAACGGAGAGATGATCGCAGCCAGCGCTGTCGTCCCGGCTGCGAGGCCGATTTGCTCGCCGGAGAAATGGAGCGTCTCGCCGAGCCACGTGCCCATCGTGACGTACCACGCGCCCCAGACGAAGTACTGGAGGAACATCATCGCCGAGAGCTTGATCTTCACGGAGAGGGACATACTCGATAACTCGGTCCTCGTAGCTCGCGAATCTCTCAGGTCCACCACGCGTCAACGGGGGGCTCGGTCAAAATCACGCGCGACAGAAGGTCGACCGCGGCCTGCAGCCCCTCGTCGACCGACGCCAGCGCATCCTCGTGCTCGATGCTCATCACGTAGTCATAGCCCGACAGGCGGAGCGCGCTGACGATGCGCTTCCACTCGAGCTCGCCGTGCCCCCAGCCGACGCTGCGGAACAGCCAGGCGCGATCCGCCATCCGCCGGTACGTCTTGGCGTCGATGACGCCGTTGACTGCGACGTTTTGCGGATTGAGCGCCACGTCTTTTGCGTGCACGTGAAAGATCGCGTCGCCGAGCGCGCGGATGGCGGCGGGAACGTCCACGCCCTGCCAGAAGAAGTGGCTCGGATCGAAGTTGATGCCGAGATTCGGGCCGGCGGCCGCCCGCAGCCTCAGCAGCGTCTCTGCGTTGTAGACGATGAATCCCGGATGCGCCTCCAGGGCGACGCGGACGCCGTGATCGGCGGCGAAGCGCGCCCGATCGGTCCAGTAGGGGATGGCCTTCTTCTCCCATTGCCAGTCGAGCACCTCCAGAAACTCCGGAGGCCAGGGCGTTGTCACCCAGTTCGGGTGCTTGGCGTCGTCAGAATCGCCGGGGCAGCCGGAAAAGGTCACGACGACCGGCACCTCGAGGCGTTTCGCGAGGCACACGGTTTTCTTGAACAGCTCGTCGTAACACTCCGCGATCTTTCGATCGGGATGCAGCGGATTGCCGTGGCAGGACAAGGCGCTGATCGTCAGGCCGGCGTCGGCGATTGTCCGCGCGTAGGCGTCGGCGGCGAGCGAGTCGTTCAGGAGCCCATCGAGATCAAGATGGTCGCGTCCGGGCCATCCACCCGTGCCGAGCTCGATGGCTTGCACCTTCCCGAGCGTGCGAACCTTGGCGAGCATCTGACGGGTGTCGAGCTTGCCGAGCGCTGGCGTGAACAGGCCGAGTTTCATCGGGACGCTCCAATGAGCGCGGGCACCTTCGTCCAGGCGGCGCCGTGCCGGTGACTGTGAAGGATGGCTTCAACCACGCACGCCGAATGATACCCGTCCTCGAAGGTCGCAAACGCGGGCGGTTTCGGATGGGACGGCGGATGTCCTTCTGCAATGAAGCAGTAAATGTCGCGAATGACATTGAAAAAAGCGTCGGACCATCCTTCCTGGTGCCCCCCCGGCAGGTGTGTGTACCTGGCCGCGGCGGCTGACATCAAGGCCGGGTCTTTCGCCAGCACCGCGTTTGCGCGATCGCGCCGGCCAATCCAGAGCTCGTTCTGCCGTTCTTGGTGCCACCGGAGCGATGCGTGCCGACCGCTGACTTCGAGCCAAAAGTCATTCTTGTGGCCGGCGCATACCTGTCCCACGGACACGCACCCTTTGGCGCCGCCGTCGAACCTGAGCAGAACGGCGGCCAGATCTTCGCTTCGCACGGTGTAAGGCTCCCGCGCGACGCCAGAGGCCCGCGCGAACGCCTCCGGCGATGAGGAGGGCTTCATGCGGGTCGGCACGACGGTCGTGAGATCCGCGAGCACCTCGACGATCCGCTGACCGGCGACATGTTGAACGAGGTCGCACCAGTGCGAGCCGATATCGCCGATGGCGGAGCTCTCACCGCCCTTGTCGGGCTCGAGCCGCCACGAGAAGTCGGTCGGCTCCAGCAGCCAGTCCTGCAGGTAATTCCCATGCACGTAGTGAATTGCGCCGAGCTCGCCGCTTTCGATCATCGTGCGAGCCTGCTGGACGAGAGGATTGCCGCGATAGTTGAAGGTGACCGCGTGGACGACGCCCGCGCGCGTGGCGGCCTCATGGAGCGCGCGAGCCGTGGCAGCGGTCGTTGCAAGCGGCTTGTCGGATATGACGTGCTTGCGATGCGCCAGCGCCGCCATGATCACCGGCTCGTGTAGATAGTTGGGCGTGGTGTTGTGGACGACCTGCACGTCCGGATCGGCGACGAGAGCTTCGTAGCTTCCGTAGGCTTTCGGCACCCGCAGCGCTTCGGCCTTTCGCCGGGCGGACGCATCTGTCGTCGCCGCAATCGCGACCACATCGACGAAACCGAGACGACGAACGGCGTCGATATGGTGGGCGCCCACGAAACCCGGGCCGACAAGGCCCATGCCCAGGCGGGTCATCGTGAACGAGTCCACTCCCGGGACCCGCCCCCCGCGGGGGTTAACTCCGGGGGAGCCTGTTCCTTGATCACGCGAGCGCCTGCTGTGCGAAGGCGTAGCATTTCTTCACTTCCTCGACGGGTGACCCGGCGCCTCGATACTCGTACTCAATATAGGCGCGAATCGGCCATCGCTCCTTCTTGAGCAACTGAAGCGTCTGACGGATGGGCGTGTCCCCTTCCCCCCACGGGACGTTGTCGCCCTGGTTTCGTTTTCGGTCCTTCAAGTGAAGATTCGTGATGTTCGCATGATGCTCGCGTATGTAGGCGATCGCGTCGTAATTGCCGGCCGTGAAATGGCCGATGTCGAGGTTGACCTTGAAAAAGGGCGACATCTTCATCGCCGCCGCGAAGCTCTCCGGAGTGGCAAACTCGTTCGGATCATCGACGCGAGAGTGGCCGTGCATCGCCACCACCATTTTGTGCCGCTCGGCGAACGGCTTGATTCGTGCTGCCACGTCCAGCGTGGTCGACGCCGTGATGATCTCGGCACCAAGGGCCCGGGTCATCTCGAAGCCGCGGTCGATTTCCTCATCGCTGAAACTCTGATTCGGGCTGTAGTTGTAGGCGTAGATGGCGATCCCGGCCGCGGCGAACGTGTCCTTGATGGCGCGGAAGTGATCGAGCGGGGTCTCGAGGCGCCACCGGCGAAGATCATCGCGCGATAGCGGCTCCGCCGCCAGCTGTCCGCCGCGTTGCCCCCGAGCCGTCGAGACCGGCGGTTCGATCTGCGGGGCGAAGAGCTCGCACTCTGTGAGGCCGCAGTTGCCCATCGCGCTGATGATCGTCTGGACGGCGTTACTGCCGTTGCCGGGCCGCGGCATGTCGCGAAAGCTGTACGTCTGCACACCGAGCCGAACGCCCGCGACCACATTGTCAGCGCCAGCGATGGACCCGCTGATCCCGCTGTCGACACTGACGCGCGCCGTGGTGGCCGGGAAAGCCAGGCCCGCGAGCGTCAGCTTTCCGAACTCCCGTCGTGTGATCATCAGGCCCTCGCAGCTCGGTACTCGTAGCTCGGTACCTCGTAGCTCGTTATTGTTCATAAAGGGCGAACGCGAACAGCGTGTCACCGGCCGCCGCGAGAAGATACTGCCGTCCATCGACCAGGTAGGTTTCAGGGGCATTCGTCACCTGCCCGATGGCGCTGTGCCACAGAATCCTGCCGTTGGCCGGATCGAACGCGACGAGATTGCCCGAGATGTCGCCGCCGAAGAGCAGCTTGCCCGCGGTCGTCAGAAGCCCCGGAGCGCCGCGCCCGTTGTTCGACCCGGTCTGGAACTTGTGCCGCCAGACGGTCGCTCCGGTCTTGTAGTCGATCGCCGTGATGTAGGTCCCCATCGACGCGACGGCGATCTCGTCTTTGCCGCCGAGTCCCATTGCGCCGCGCGGATCGGTCTCGCTCAGGTAGTACATCGCGTAGGTCTCGGCCGTAGGCACGTAGAAGAGGCCCGTCTCGGGGCTGAACGCGGGTGGCGGCCAGTTCGTGGCGCCGCCGTTGGCTGACGAGACGAGGGCGCCCGCGATGTGATGATCCTTCGCCGGGTCGCGAACCGGCTGACCCCTCTCGTTCAGCCCCTTCGCCCAATTCACGGTCTCCGAGAAGCGGCTCGTGACGAGTCGCTCCCCCGTCTGCCGATCGAGGGTGAAATAGTAGCCATTTCGGCTGGCGGTCAGGACCATCTTGCGAGGGCCGCTCCCCCTGAAATCACCGTCGACGAGCACCGGCGTCTGCGCGGAATCCCAATCGTGCGTGTCGTGTGGCGAGGTCTGGTAGTACCAGGCCATCTTGCCGGTATCGACGTTGACCGCAACGATGGCGCACGTGTAGAGATTGTCGCCCGGCCCGCGGGGCCCGTCCGTGTATGCCGGAGTCGGATTGCCGGTCCCAAAGATGTAGAGGCGTGTTTCAGGGTCGTAGACGCCCGGCAGCCATGGATGGCCTCCGCCGTGCCGGGCGGCATCGAGGCTCTTCCACGTCTCGAGCCCGGGATCGCCGGGAGTCATCGGCACCGTGTAGAACGTCCACTGGAGGTCTCCGCTCTCCGGATCGAACGACTGCAGGAACCCCGGCGAATCGAGATCGTTGCCCGTGCCGACGATCACATGATTGCCCACAGTGACCGGCGCCGAGGTGAGAAAGTATTGCTGAGCGAAGCTGGCAATCTCCTTGTGCCACCGTTCCGCGCCAGTGCGCGCGTCGATCGATACGAAGTAGTCGTCCGGCGTGACGAAGAACAGATAGTTGCGCCACATCGCCGCGCCGCGGTTGCCGATGTGCGTACCGCCTTTCGTCTTCCAGAAATAGCGCCACAGTGTATGGCCATCGTGGGCGTCGAGCGCCCAAACGTTGTCCGGCGCGGTCACGTAGAGGACGCCGTCTACCGAGAGCACGGCGCCCTTCACGGTCGTGGCGCCGGCCACGACGACTTCACCCGTACCCTCACCGCCGGTTATGACCGGGGGCCCTGCTGCCCGGTTGGAACCGCCTGCTGCCCGGTTGCCCCCGCCTGCGTTAGGTCCGGCAGTCAGGCGCGACGCCCAGGCCAGCGTGACCCTCGTAATGTTCGCCTGGTTGATCTGCGTGAGCGCGCTGTAGCGGCGACCAGTGTAATCGCCCGAGTACGTGGTCCACTGGTCGCCGAGCGGTCTGAGGAGCTGCGCCGGATCCAGTCCCGTTGACGGGGCAGCCGCCAGGATGACCACAGCCAGGGACGCGGAGGTGAGAGCACGCCCCCAAGTGGAAAGCGCTCGAAGGCAAACGGCTTTCATTTCAATGTCACCAGGAACGCGGTCACATCGTGGATGTCCGCGTCCGTGTACATGCGGAGGAGATCTTTATGGGGCTGCAGCGGGTCTTTGACCTGGACGGAAGGGCTGGCGTTGCTCCCGGGAAACAGTCTGAACGATCGGTGCTGACCGTCATCGGTGGTCAGCGATACGACAAAATCATCCAGGTGTTCGATCACTCCTTGGACCGTCTCACCGGACGCCAGCGTCACGACGGCCCTGGCCGGCGGTGCGGTCACCGGCGGCGGCTCGCCGCGGCCGGCACCGCTACCCGGCATCAACCAGGTTTGCTGGAGCGCCTGCGGGTCTTCAATTCTGGCGTGGAGCCCGCGGAGATCGCCTGTCACCGAGTGGCAGGACGCGCAGTGGCCCTGAAAGAAGCGCGCGCCGGCTGCCGCGTCGCCCATGACGATGTTTGGCGGGCGTTGGCGCGATTCGTCGTAGCCGCCCGCTCGGAACGTATGGATGAACGCCGCCACATCCGCGACCTGTTCGCGGCTCAGCGCGAATCTCGGCATTCCGCGGTCCGTGCGGCCGTTCTGCACGACCGGAGCGATGAGCTCGCCGTGCCGATCGTCGAGGACGACACCCGACCGCAAAAGGCTCGGCCCACCGTCGCCGCCGCGAGTGTCGGCGCCGTGACAGAACTGACAGTTCACGCTGTACAGCGCCTTTCCGCGCTCGACCGCGGCGGGGTCGTCGGGCAGACGTTCGGGATACGCGTTCCGAGGCGATGTAATTGGACCGCGCCCGCCACCTTGCTGCCCCTGACCGCCCGAGAGTGGAGCTGAGGCGGGCTGCGCGGCCACGCCGCCCAGCCAGAGCAGAATCGCCAGAACGCTTGCGGATGTAATCGGTTGCATCGAGCCGGTGCGGATGCTACCAAGGGGGAGCGCAATGGCGCAAGCCCAGGCTGCGCCCGGAGGGTCGGGCGGGTCGGCTGGATCAGGTCAGAGCGAGTCGGTTCGCGCGCGAGGGTATGATCGCGAGCCGTGGCCAACATCTATGAGGTCGCCAGGCGAGCGGGCGTCTCCACGGCCACGGTCTCCCGCGTCCTCAGTCAACCGGCCGTCGTCTCAGCGGCAACCAGGCGTCGAGTGCTCGACGCCATCGACCGACTGGGTTATACGCCAACCGCCGCGGCGAAGCATCTGCGCACGCTCAGGACGGGCAAGCTCCTTGTCACCGTCCCTGACATCTCCAACCCGTTCTTTTCACTGATTCTGCGCGGCATTGAAGACGCCGCCCAGCGCGAAGGCTACGCCGTCCTGCTCGGCGACACGCAGCACGATGAGGCGCGAGAGGACGGCTACGCGACGATGCTCAAACGGAAGGAAGCCGACGGGCTGATTTTCCTCGGTCACCGCCTGCCGAAAGAAGCGGCCGCGCTCGTCCGCGGCATGGCGCCCCGCTGCGCCCCGGTCGTGAACGGCTGCGAGTTCAATCCGCGGCTCGGCGTCCCGAGCGTGCATATCGACAATGCCAAGGCGGCCTCCGAAGCCATGGATCATCTGTTCCGCCTTGGGCATCGGCGGATTGGGATCATTACTGGACCGCTCGTGAGCCCACTCAGCCGCGACCGGCTGCGCGGCGCGTTGGCGCGCGCGAAAAAGGAACGGGCGGAGCGCGATCTGTTGGTCACGAACGGAGATTTCTCGATCGAATCGGGCGCGGCTGAAGGCGAGGGACTCCTCGGCCGTCGCGAGCGGCCGACGGCCATCTTCTGCTTCAACGACGAGATGGCGATGGGAGTCATCCAGACGGCCAAGCGTCGGGGGCTGCGGATGCCGGATCAGCTGTCGGTCGTAGGTTTCGACGACATCCGCTTTGCGAGCTTCATGGACCCGCCGCTGACCACGATCTCTCAGCCCATGCGGGCGATTGGCGTCGGTACGGTTCGCCTCCTCGTCGAGATCCTGAACGGCGACGCAGGCGTCCCCGAATCCGTGACCCTGCCCCACACGCTGGTCGTCAGATCGAGCACCGCCCCACTGCGCGGCCGATAGCCGCCGTCACGGTTTCGGCCAGACGACGCCCTGATCCTTCTTCGTGACCGGCGCGAGCCCCTTGTACACGAATTTCTGAACGCGCTGGCCGCGGTAGGTCTCCGTCGTGTAGACATTCCCTCTCGAGTCGGTGGCGATGCTGTGAACGCCGTAGAACTCGCCCGGCTGCCGGCCGCCCTCCCCGAAGCTCGTGACGAGCTCGAGCGTTTCGCGCACAATGATGTGGACCCGGTCGTTCTCCCCGTCCGCCAGGTAGATGTACTTCTGTTGCGGATCCCTCGAGAAGGCGACGTCCCAGGCCGAGCCGGATCCGAGCGTCTCTTTGTTGTAGAACGCTTCCTTCACGAAGGTGCCGTCCGTCTTGAACACCTGAAGGCGGTCATTCACACGGTCGCACACGTAGAGCAGCCGATCGACGGAGAGGTCGGCGCAGTGGACCGGATTCCGAAACTGCTTTGCCGGCGGCGCGGCCGGGTCGTATCGCCCGAGATCTGCATCCTCGGGTTTGCTGCCGTACGCGCCCCAGTGCCGCTTGTACTGGCCGGTCTCGGCGTCGAAGACGATGACACGATGATTGCCGTAACCGTCGGCGACGTAAACCTCGTTGGCTTCTTTGTCGATGAAGGTCTTCGCCGGAAGGCGCAGGTTTGCGACGTCATTGCTGCCCTTGCTCGACGCGGGCTTCCCGATCTGCATCAGGAACTTGCCGTCCCGCGTGAACTTCAGCACCATGTTGTCATTGAACGACGCGCCCGCCTCGCTCTGACGCTCATCTTGTTGCCGGTTCTGCCCGGCGGCAGGCGTGGCGGTCTCGTTCGCTCGCCCTCGCGAACCCCGCGATGGACCCGACCCCGATGAGGTCGACGCGCCTTGTGACCCGCGCCCGTTGCCGCCAATCCACACATTCCCCCGGTAGTCGACGGTGATGCCGTGGTTCGAATCGGGCCAGTCGTAGCCCTGCCCGGGCCCTCCCCAATGCCCCACGAGATTCCCCGCCAGGTCGAACTCCAGCACCGGCGGCGCCGGGGCGCAACACTGCGCAATCGGCGGACTTGTCGTCGCATGCACCTCACCAGGCTCGAGCGAGCCGGCGCGATGGATGATCCACACGTGGTCCTGCGCGTCCACGGACACGCCGATCGTCTGACCCAGAATCCATTTGTTCGGCAGCGGCTTCGGCCAAAGGGGATCGACCTCAAATCTCGGGGCTTGTACGACCGCGGCTTGAATCGCCGCTCTCCTGTCGAGGACGCCGGAGCCGATCCACAACGCGGTCGCCACCACCAGAAACCCGGCGCCGACCAGGACACGCCGCACCGTTGGCTTCGCCATACTCACTCCTCGATAACTCGGTACTCGTAGCTCGTGGCTCGTTGCCGTCGCTCGTCGCTCGTGTTTCTGTCAGCGAGCGGGTTTGCTCAGATACGCGCGCGACGCGGCTTCGTCCCGCACCGGCGTCACTTTGTCCGGGTCGACCCGAATCATCAAATACGTAATGTGGTCGTCGATCTTCGTGAACCAGTGGCCGGTGCCCGCAGGGATGACGATGACGTCGCCGGCCTTCAGCTCATGCGTCACGCCGCCTCTAATCGAGGTCGAATTGTTCCCGGGGCCGTTGAAGAGGCGAACGGTCTCCAGGTCTGCGGGGCGACGCTTCTTCCCGATAAGATCTGGCCCCGTCACCAGGGTCGCCGAGCCATCGATGACGTGATAGACCTCGCTGACGAAATCATGCTCGGCGACCGATTCCGGGGCAGGCGCCGCGAGCTTGCCGCGGTGGACGACTCCGATCGCGACGTTGCTCTTGCCGATGTCGATGTCCCGGACTTGCTGATCGGTGAGCTTCTCCGCGATTGCCTTCTTCACGTACTGCTGAATCTCACCCTCGCTGATGTAGGTTGCCGGACACATGGTGCAGGTCGGCTGCGGATCCTGCGCCATGAGCCCGGCGAGCGGCCATGCCGTAATCGCCAGGACGACTGCCATCTTTCTCATGATGCCTCTCATCGGTTACTCGGTACTCGGAACCCGTAGCTCGTGGCTCGGAGCTCGTGGTTAACGCTGCGACGCCCGCCCATCCCGCTCGAACGCACTGGACCGGTTCGCTCACTGCCGGGAAGGCGCGCCTTGCGGGAGCGCAAACGCCAGGTATTCGCCGCTGTAGTTGCCGCCGCTGATTGCCACGACGATGTACTGTCTCCCGTTCACGGCGTAGGTCATCGGCGTCCCGGACTGCTGCGCCGGCATGTACACCGTGCCGACCTCGTGGCCCGTCTGCTTGTCGTAGGCGCGCAGCATGGCGCCACGTGGACGATTGGCACCCGTGGTCGCCAGCGGATCGCCGGCCACGACGAGTGTCTTCGTCACCAGCGCTCCGACGGCGCCGGATTGCCCCGTGCGCGGAATTGCGAGCCCCCTGAGCGCCGGGTGACTCCGGACGCTGTCAGGCGTCTCGCCGTGCGCGACCTGCCACACGAACTCGCCTCGATCGAGGTTGATGGCGGTGATTCGTCCGTACGGCGGCTTGAGCAGCGGAAGCCCTTGAGGAGACGCGTTCCGGTTGACGCTTTCATCGTTGGTCGTCGTCGCGCTCGTGCGTGCCGCAGGTGCTGCGGGGATCGCGTCCGCGCCGACGTTCTCACCGGGACCGGAGACGTAACGGACGCCCGTCAACGCGTTGCCCGAAACATACGGAATGTCGGAGAACTCCTTGCTCGGAGGCGGGAGCAGCCCGATGATCGGCATGGCGGTGAATGACGGTACGTACGCGATGTGCGTCTCCGGATCAAACGACCCTCCGGGCCAGTTCGTGCCGCCAGACGATCGGAAGCCGGCGATTGGACCCTCGGCCTTGCTGACGGGCGGCGGCGTGAACACCGGGCCCAGCTTGTAGCGGGACGCAATCTTCAGCCCCTCCGCGTGCAGCTCCGGCGTGAAGTCGATCAGGTTGTCGAGCGTGACACCTTGATGATCGTAGGGCGGCGGCCTGGTTGGGAAAGGCTGCGTGGGTGAGGTCTGTTCGCCCGGGACGTCCGACTGCGGCACGGGCCGCTCTTCAATCGGAAAAATGGGCTCCCCCGTGACGCGGTTGAACAGATAGAGCATCGCCTGTTTGCCCATCGCAGCGACCGCCTTGACCGGCTTGCCATCAACGGTCAGATCCACGAGTATCGGCGCGGCGGCGATGTCCATGTTCCAGATCGGATGATGGACGAGCTGGAAGTGCCATCTCCGCCGCCCGGTCTTGTAATCAATGGCGACGATGCTCTCGGCAAACAGGTTGTTCCCGGGCCGCAATCCGCCATAGAAATCGGAGGTCGGCGTTTCTACCGGAAGGTACGCGAGACCGAGCTCTTCGTCGACGGCAATCTGGTTCCAGACGCCGACATTCCCGGTAGTCGCCCAGGAGTCCCTCAACCACGTGTCGTGGCCAAGCTCACCGGGACGCGGAATGGTGTTGAAGGTCCACAACCGCCGGCCGGTCCGCACGTCGAAGCCGCGCACGAGCCCCTTGGTGTTGTTGTGAGTCTTCGGCGTCGCTCCCTCAAGAAACGCCGATCCGATCATGACGACACCGTCGGTCGTCACGGCAGGCGTCGCGTGCAGACCGATCTCGCCCGTCACGAGGTCGATCTGCTGGTCGACGCCGTAAACGACCCCTTCCTTCAGGTCGACGATGCCGTCCTTCCCGAACGACGGGATCCTCGACCCCGTTCTGGCGTCGACGGCAACGAGGCGGTACCCCGTGGTGACGTACAGAACGCGTTCCTCATGTCCGTCGGTCCAGTACGCCAAGCCTCGGCCGGAGAGTTGCCGCGGCGACGCAGCCGCACGGGCGCCTTCGCGCTCCGAATGCACCCAACGCAGCTCGCCGGTCGCGGCATCCAGCGACACGACCGAGCGGCGCGTGCCGGCTGTGGTATAGAGCACCCCGTTCGCGACGACCGGCGTGCCCTCGAGCTTGAACTCCGGGCGCGGACCGAGGTTGTCGGTTTTGAAGCGCCACACGATCTCGAGCGTGTTGAAGTTGGCGGCCGTGATCTGATCGAGCGGCGAGTAATGGTGGTTGCGAAGGTCGCCGGCGTAGGATCGCCAGTCGGCGCCCGGCGTTGCCGCAGGCTGTGCGGTAAGGTGGGCGCCGATCGGTCCCGAAGCTGGCCTCGTCCGCAGCGTCCAATGGGCCTCCGGAGCGGTCTGGATCCCCAGCGCTCCCAAAGCCGAAAGGACCAACGGCGCCACGACGCCGAGACCTGCTGTGCCGCGCGTGCGATGCATCGGAGCCTGAATTCTACAACTCGTTGCTCGTTACTCGGTCACTTCACGAGGTGCGCGTGGATCGCGTCCAGCCGCGCCAGCAGCTCGGCGTGCCGGCTCGCTTCCGGCGTCGGCCGCTTCCCGAAAAAGCTGATCACGCCGCCCGGCTCGAGCACCGCGCGCTCGACTTCTTCCAACGACGCAAACCCCTGCTTGTGCGCGGCGATCTCCAGCTCTGACAGCGGAATGAGCTCTTGCCGCAGTCGCTCGGTGAAGATCTTGCCGCCTTCCATCAAGACGTCGGGATCGCCCTCTACGAGATGCTGCAGGGTCTGATGCGAATAAAGATATCGGACCACGACGTGATTGATCAGGAGCAACGTTCCGGCGCCGATGAGGCCACCGGTCACGCTGTTGTCGTCGCCGATAATCGCATTCTGCACAGTATTGGAGATGGTGAGCAGCACCACCAGGTCGAACGGGTTGAGCTGCGCGAGCTCGCGCTTGCCGGACAGACGCAAGCCAACCACGAGGAAGAGATAGACCACAATCGGTCGCAGGACCTTTTCCGCGACCGGCAGCCCGAGAAAGAACATATCGTGCAGCAGCTTCGGTGTCATGGCGAGATTATCCATAGAACTCGCGCTTGATTCGAGCCGGCGGGACGCCGAGCGCCTTCAAATCGTCCAGGACGGTTTCCAGAAACCGTGACGGCGGCTTCGTGCCGTTTCGCCGGGCCTCTTCCGCGTCCCACTTCGAGACCCCGGGACCGCAGACGTACACGAGCGGTCTCGCCGGATCCGGAATGACTTCGCCCAGGAGCGCCCGGCTCACCCTTCCTCGCCGAACGGTTGGTCCGAACACGCCCGAATCTTGCTCCCGCGTCAACGTGTGGATGACCGTGAGCCGGTCGCGGTACTGCACCGTCAGATCGGCCAACGCGTCGCGGTAGATGATGTCGTCCCACGTTTTGTTCGAGTACACGAAGGTATGGCGCAGCTCGGGAACGTGCGCGAGCGCGTATTTGAGCATCGAGTAGTTCGGGACGCTTCCCGACCCGGCGCAGATGTGCACGATGTGATCGGTGTGGGTGGTGGCGTCGTCAGCCAGCGTGTAAGGACCCGTGAAGCCGGTCACGACAAGGCGCATCCCCCGCACCGTTCGCTTGACCAGCATTGGAGAAAGGAGCGGCGGGAATTTCGTGGTCCCCGACAGGTAGCGCTCCTCTTTGACCGTAACGGCGAGATATCGCTCGTGAGGCGCCGAGCTCATCGAGTACGCGCGCGGGGGCTCGCGCCGCCCCTTCAAGTCCTCGAGGAAGGCGGTGAATCGCTCGAGCGCCTCGAACTGGTGCGGGTCGATCGTCAGGAAGTGGCCGGCGCTGTAGTCGAGCCGATCGTTGCCGGTGAAGAGCACGAGCGTCGTGGTATCCGCGGTCTCGACGATGACGTCGGCGACCATCACCTCGAGTTCCTTGATGCGAGTGGGCATGACGCGATCGGTCAGGGTTGGAGCGCAAAGGCATACAGCGTGTCGCCGGCGCCGACCACGACGTGCTGCCGGCCGTCGAGCAGGTAGGTCTGCGGTCCGTTGCTCGTGTTCGTTCCGAGCCCCGCATGCCACAGCGGCTTTCCCGTCGATGCGTCATAGGCGACGAAGTTGCCGCCGCCGTCGTTCCCGAACAGGAGGCCACCCGCCGTGCTCAGCAGACCCATGGCGTTCCCCAAGCTCCCGCCGGGGCCCATCGCCAGCGGGCGTGACCATTTGATTTTCCCCGTCTGATAGTCGATCGCGTCGAGCGCGTTTCCGACGGACGCGAGACCATGCTCGGCGGCGGCCCACCCTTGTGGACGTCCGTCGGTGTCGGTGAGATACATCACGCTGAACGTCTGGCGCGCGCCGAAATAGAAGAGGCCGGTGTCAGGGCTGAAGCTGGGGGGCGGCCAGTTGGTCGCGCCCGTGGTGTCGGGCGAGACGAGCGTTCCCGGAACGCTCGCGTCCTTCGAGGGGTTTCGGATCGGCTGCCCTTTCGCGTTGATGGCCTTCGTCCAGTTCAGCGAGTCGATGAAGCGTGTGGTCAGCAGGTGCTCCCCCGTGACGCGGTCGAGCAGCACGAAGTGTCCGTTGCGGTTCGCCTGCGCGACGAGCTTGCGCGGCCGTCCTTGGAAGACGGCATCGATGAGGACCGGCGTCTGCGCGGCGTCCCAATCATGGGTGTCGTGCGGAGTGACCTGGTAATACCACGCCATCTTGCCGGTATCGGGGTTGATCGCGACGATAGAGCAGGTGTAGAGGTTGTCCCCCTCGCGACTTTGCCCCGCGAGCACGGGATTGGGATTCCCCGTGCCGAAGTAGTAGAGATTCAGCTCGGGATCGTAGGTGCCCGGCAACCATGGCATGCCGCCGCCATGCGTCATCGAGTACTCGTCGGGCCAGGTCTCAGCGCCGGGTTGTCCGGGCGCCTGCGGCGTCGTGTTCCACCGCCACAAGAGAGCACCCGTCTCCGGATCGCGCGACTCGAGGAAGCCGGGGATGTCGAGCGCATCGCCACCCACGCCGATGATGACGCGCCGTCCGATGATGATGGGCGCGTTGGTGGAGAAGTATTCGCGCTTCATGTTCGCGATTTCGTGGTGCCAGCGTTCCCTGCCCGTAGCCACGTCCAGCGAGATGAAATAGTTGTCCGGCGTCAGAAAGTAGAGCCAATTGCCGAGAATCCCGACGCCGCGATTGCCGATGTGGTCCCCGCCGCGCGTCTTCCACGCGAAGTGCCAGATCTCTCGTCCCGTTCGAGCGTCGACCGCCCAGACATGATCGGGCACGGAAAAATACACGACGCCGTTGATCATCAGCGGCGTCGATTTGATTGACGGTGGAGCGCCGCCCGACGGTGGCGCGTCCGGTCCCTCCCCGCCGACGATCGCGTCGGCACGCGACGTGTTCAGGCGGTAGACCCAGGCGAGCGCGAGGTTCTTCACGTTGCCCGTGTTGATCTGCTTCAGCGTGCTGTACCGCCGCCCGGAATAATCGCCGTGATAGGTCGGCCAGGCGTCGGTGGGGATTTGTCCGGCAGCCACTCCGGACAGCACCCCGGCAAGCAAGGCGACCAGGGCGAAGGGGACGACGCGAACAGTCTTCGGCGGGACGTCAACCTCGATCATTTCAGGCTCACAAGATAGGCCGTCATGTTGTGCATGTCGGCGTCGGTCCATTTCGTCAAGCGATCGACGTGGGCCTGCAGCGGATCGGTGACCACGATCTTCGGATCGTCGCCGTTGCGCAGCCACGAACGCATGCGGCCGGATGAGGCCTCGAAGATCGTCACCTCGAACTCGGTCAGGCGGACGAGAGCGCCTATCACCGCTTCGCCCGCCCCGGCCCCGGCAGGCGTCACGGTCGCCCGCACCGCGGTTGGATCTCTATACAGAGGACCATCCGGGCGGCCGCCCGCCGGTCCTTGGTTCTGGGTTCCTGGTGCTTGGTCCGTTCTGGGTCCCTGATCCGTCCTGGGTCCTTGGTCCGTCCTTGATCCTCGGTCCCTGGTCCTTGCCGTGACTCGACCGCGAGGCAGGAGTATCCGCTCCTGCAGCTTGGCGGGGTCGTACTTTGCGCCCACGCCCTTCAGGTCGCCGGTCGGCGAATGACACGACCGGCAGCCGCCGGCGCCGTTGAAGTACGCCTCTCCGGCACTGGGGTCGCCGACAACGATATCGAGGACTTTGTAGAGGCGGCGATTCGAATTCAGATAGATTGCCGAGTGCAGAAACGCCGCGAGGTCCTGAACCTGCGCGTCTTGCAAGTCGAATGTGGGCATCCCGCGATCAGGCCTGCCGGCCTGCAGGAACGCGCCCAGCTGTTTCCCGTTTTCGTCTTCCTGCACGAGCACGGACCGGGTGAGATCGGGCCCCCCTGATCCGCCTCTCGCATTCGTCCCGTGGCAGAAGCCGCACTGCTCGGCCAGCAACTGCTTGCCCCGTTCCACCGCCGGCGCATCGGTCGGCGCCGTCAAGGCCTGCTGTTGAGCGCTTGCCTCGGCGAGGAACGCCAGGGACAGGAGAGCCACCACGCTCGTAACACTCGGAAACATGCGCACACCTTACCGCAAAAGGCCGACTTGACGTAGTCTGTCCTTGCCATGCAAATCATCCGTCAGCCGCGAACCTACGACGTCTGCATCGTCGGCTCCGGGGCCGGTGGTGGAATGGCGGCGAAGGTGCTCTGCGAGGCCGGCGCCGACGTCGTCATGATCGAGGCGGGCCCGATGTGGGACGCCGCGAAAGACTCCAAGATGTCCACGTGGGCGTACCAATCGCCGCGGCGCGGGGCGGCAACCCCCACAAAGCCCTTCGGAGAGTTTGATGGCTGTATCGGTGGGTGGGAGATTGACGGCGAGCCCTACACGCAGGGATCAGGCACGACCTTCGACTGGTTCCGCGCACGGATGCTCGGCGGGCGCACGAACCATTGGGGCCGCATCTCGCTCAGATTTGGACCCGATGACTTCAAGCGGAAGAGCATCGACGGCCTCGGCGACGACTGGCCGATCACGTACGAGGATCTGAAGCCGTATTACGACAAGCTCGATCGGCTTGTCGGCATCTTCGGGAGCATGGAACACCTCCCGAACGAGCCCGACGGGGTGTTTCTCCCCCCGCCCGAGCCGCGGTGTTACGAGCGGCTCATCAAGCAGGCCGCCGACCGTCTGAAGATCACGTGCATCCCCTCACGGCTCTCGATTCTGACGCGTCCGCTGAACGGCCGGCCCGCGTGTCACTACTGCGGGCAGTGCGGTCGAGGGTGCGCGACGCACTCGAACTTTTCGTCTCCGTCGGTGCTGCTGCCGCCGGCCCTCGCGACCGGCCGGCTCCACATCATCACCAACGCGATGGCGCGGGAGGTCTTGAGCGACGAGAGCGGACTGGCCGCGGGCGTCTCGTACGTCAACCGATCGGACCGTCGTGATTATGCCGTTCGAGCGCGTACCGTCGTGCTCGCGGCCAGCGCATGCGAATCAGCCAGGCTGCTCCTCAATTCCAAGTCGTCGCGGTTCCCGGACGGGCTCGCCAATTCCAGCGGCACGGTGGGACGGTCCCTGACGGACTCCACCGGCCTGACGGTGTCCGGCTTCATTCCGAAGCTGGCTCAAGGCGTCCCGCACAACGAGGATGGAGTTGGCGGCGCACACCTCTACATGCCGTGGTGGCTCGACAACCGAACGTTGGACTTTCCCCGCGGCTATCACATCGAGCTCGGCGGCGGCCGTCGCGCGCCGGGATTCGGGTTCATGGGCGGCATTCAACGGTACAACGGCGTGGGCGGCTACGGACAATCGTTGAAGGACGATTACAGACGCTTCTACGGATCGACCGTGAGCTTTTCGGGTCGTGGCGAGATGGTGCCGAACGACGAAACGTATTGCGAGATCGATCCGAAAGTCGTCGATACGTACGGCATCCCGGTGCTGCGATTCCATTTCAGGTTTACCGATCACGAATATCGGCAAGCGAAGCACATGCAGGAGACGTTTCGCGAGATCATTCACGAGATGGGCGGCACGCCGCTGTCGCCGATGCCCTCGCGCGCCGAAGGTTACGGCCTCGAGAACGGCGGGCGGATCATTCACGAGGTCGGCACCACGCGTATGGGGCTCGACCCGAAGACATCGGTCGTCGACGCGACCTGTCGAGCGCACGATGTGAAGAATCTGTTCATTGCCGACGGCGGACCGTTTGTCTCGAACGCCGACAAGAACGTGACCTGGACGATTCTCGCGCTCGCGATGCGGACGGCGGAAGGGATTGTCCGCCAGAGCAAGACGTGAGAGGCGGGGGGCGAGCGAGTCGGGTGGGATGGGTGGGAGAAGAGCGAAGGTAGCTGTATGAAGAGACTGTCACGCCGAGCTGCCTTGGAGATTCTGACGGCAGGGCCGGTTGCTGCGGCAATGGCGTGGACGCCGGCCGAGGCCGAGCAGGCACAGTCACACGCCGAGCGTGCCCGGGCTCAGTCGGCGGGCGTCCCCGGAGCCAAGCCTTTCAAGCCGAAGTTCTTCACGCCGCATGAATACGCGACCGTGGCAACGCTCGTGAACCTGATTATCCCGGGCGACGCGCGTTCGGGGAGCGCGACCGACGCGGGCGTGCCGGAGTTCATGGACTTCATGATGGTCGACCAGCCGCGCCGCCAGATTGCGATGCGCGGCGGCCTGGCGCTCATCGATCGGCTGTCTGACGCCCGGTTCGGCAAGCGGTTCATCGCGGCAACGGACGCCCAACGCCGTCAGTTGCTCGACGAGATTGCGTATACCTCCAACGTCGATCCGGGTCTGAGCCATGCCGTGGCCTTCTTCAGCAGCTTCCGCGACCTCACGGCGGGCGGCTTCTGGTCGAGCCGGATGGGCGTCGCCGACCTGCAATACCAGGGGAACGTGTTCGTGTCGGACTGGAACGGCTGCCCTGACGAGGCGCTCAAGAAGCTCGGGCTCCTCCCGCCCTGAAGACTCGCCGACGGCTATTCCGCAATGACGTTATTCGCATCCTCTTTCCTCCTGCTCTTTCTGGAGATCGCGCTCATTCGTTGGATGCCGGCGTACGTCCGGCTGCTGGCGTACTTCTCCAACTTCATTCTGCTCGCGACGTTTCTCGGAGGCGGGCTCGGGTGTCTCCTTGCGGGGAAACGCCGCAACCTCTTCATCTGGTTCCCGCTGGCCCAGCTCCTGGTCATCGTCGCCGTGGACCGACTTCGGCTCGAAGTCGCGGTGCCCAGCACGACGAGCATCTACTTCAGCAGTGGCACGACGGCGCCGGTTGTGCCGGTCGAGAGCACGCTGTTGCTTCCCGTTCTGTTCGTGAGCGTGGCGGGACTGTTTGCCACCGTCGGCCAGCGAATGGGGCGAGAGCTTGCGACACGGGCCCCGCTTCCCGCGTACGCGCTCAACCTTCTCGGCAGCCTCGCGGGCGTGGCCGCGTTTGCCTGCCTCGCGTGGATGGAGCAGCCGCCCGCCGTCTGGTTTGCGATCGCGTTCACCGCCGCGATTCCGCTGATGGTCGACGGGCGCCGGAGGGTCGCGATCCTGAACATCGCGCTGCTCCTCTGCGCGCTCGCGGTCGTCCACCGCATGTCGCGCGGCAGCCTGTGGTCGCCTTACTACCGCATCATGGTCGTCCAGGACGGTCCGGACACCGTCGTCGAAGTCAACAACATCTTCCACCAGTCGATGGCGCCAGTCGAACGGAAGGAGTATTTCTACCAATGGCCGTATCAGGTGTTCGGCGACACGTTCGACGATGTGCTGGTACTTGGCGCCGGGACCGGAACGGATGTGGCTGCCGCGTTGCGGCATGGGGCGAAGCACGTTGACGCCGTCGAG
>DATKHR010000114.1:0-3207 GCA_035510155.1 Vicinamibacterales bacterium | reverse complement strand
CAGTCGATCTCGACGCTCGTTGGCGCGTTTCCGACGCCGGTCGCAGCGGCCAGCCCCTGGACGGCCCCGGGAGGCTTCGCCGACGACCCGAACTACAAAGACGGCTATTCGAACCAGTGGAACGTCGAAGTCCAGCGCGAGCTAGGCTCCCGGATGATGGCGTCGGTGGCCTACGTCGGCAGCCGCAACGGCCGCCTTGCGTATACCGGCAAGGCGAACGCCGCGCCGACGCCGTCGCCGAACGCAACGCCTGCCGCCGTCATCGACGCCAAGCGGGCGGTGCCGTTCATGATTGCCAACATCAGCTATTCGGAAGCGATCGGGACGTCACACTACAACGCCCTCCAGACGAAGTTCGACCGTCGGCTCGCCAACGGCCTGCAGACGCTCGTCTCGTATACGTGGTCGAAGGCCATCGACACGACCAGCGGGTACTTCGGGGTCGAGGACGGCGCCGGCTCACGGTCGTCCATCCAGAACTTCTTCGATCCGAAATCGAACGAGGGGCCGTCTGGCTTCGACATCCCGCACTTCTTCTCCTGGTATACAGTGTGGGAGCTGCCGGTCGGAATCGGCAAACGTTGGATCCAGAGCGGACCAGCGGCATGGATCCTCGGCAATTGGTCAATCAACTCGATCGTACAACTGCGATCCGGACAGCCGTTCAACATCGGCGTGACCGGCGACGTCGCAAACATTGGCGGCACCGGCCCGACGTTCAGCTACGCGCGGCCGAATCTCATCGGCAATCCGATTCCTGCGAACCAGACAGCGACGATGTGGTTTGATCCGAGCGCGTTCCAGATTCCCGTGGGGTCATTCGGCAATTTTCCGCGAAATGCGCTGCGATCGGCGTCAGTGAAAAACGTCGACCTCTCATTCTTCAAGAACATACCGTTCGGCGGCGGCCGGATGCTGCAGCTCCGGATCGAGGCGTTCAACGTCTTCAACATCATGAGCCTGGGGGTTCCGAGCGGGACGACGATCGGCGTCGGCGGCGCCGGTCAGGTCACGTCAATCGCCGGCAACCCGCGGCAGATTCAGCTCGGCGCGCGGTTCGTCTTTTGAGGGCCACTCATGGATACTCGGTGCTCTTCGCTCGTTGCAACGTGCGCGGCATTCGCGGTGATTGTCGTGGGCCCGCTCGGGCAGGCTCGTGCCCCATCGCCGCCCGATCCCGCGAAGGAAAAGCGTCTCGAGTGGTTTCGCGAGGCCAAGTACGGCCTCTTCATCCACTGGGGCCTGTACGCCATTCCGGCGGGTGAATGGAACGGCAAGCGCTCGCTTGGCATCGGCGAGTGGATTATGAACCGCTTGACAATTCCCGTGAGGGACTACGAGAAGCTCGCCTCGCGTTTCAACCCGGTCAAGTTCAATGCGGACGAATGGGTGAGGGTCGCGAAAGACGCGGGCATGAAGTACATCGTGATCACGTCGAAGCACCACGACGGGTTTGCGATGTTCAAGTCGAACGCCAGCGCTTACAACATCGTCGATGCCACACCGTTCAAGCGCGACGTCCTCAAGGAGCTCGCCGACGCCGCCGCGCGCCAGGGCATTCGGCTCGGCTTCTACTACTCGCAGTCGCAGGACTGGCACGAGCCGAACGGCGCGGGCAACACCTGGGACTTCGGTCCGGACGACAAGAAAGACTATGACCAGTATCTGCGCAGCAAGGCGGAGCCGCAGGTAAAGGAGCTGCTGACGGGTTACGGCCCGGTCGCGCTCATCTGGTTCGACACGCCGCGCATGATGACCGGCGACCGAGCCCAACGCTTCGCGGCGATCGTCCGTCAATTGCAGCCGGCAACGCTCATCGATGGGCGACTCGGGACTGAAGGCGACTATCGCAGCACCGGCGACAACGTCATCCCGCCCCAGGTCTCAACCGACGCCTGGGAAGTTCCTGCGACCATCAATCACACGTGGGGCTACCGCACCGACGACACGGACTGGAAGTCGCCCGGCCAGATCACGTTCAAGCTGGTCGACATCGTCAGCAAAGGGGGCAACTACTTGCTGAACGTCGGTCCGACGGCCGAAGGCCTCATCCCGCAGCCCAGTCAGGATATCCTGCGGACGGTCGGCAAGTGGCTGCAGGTGAACGGCGAGGCCGTGTACGGCGCCGGGCCGACACCCTTCGGCGAGGAGCTGGGTGAGCCGAGCGCCCGCGGCGCGAGGGATATCCGCGGCGACGCTTTAGTTTATCAGCAGATTCAGTGGCGAGTGACGACGAAACCCGGCAAGCTGTATTTCACGTTCTTCGATGAGCCGCGCGCGCCGTTCCAACTGCCGCAGATGAGGAACGCCGCGAAGCGCGCTTACCGTCTCGCCGACGGCGCTCCAGTCGAGATGAAGACCGAGAACGGCCGAACAGCCCTCAACGTCCCGCGCCCGATTCTCGATCCGATGGCCACGGTCGTCGTCGTCGAGTACGAGGGCAACAAGGTCGACCCGATCAAATGACGAGCATCCGCTGGCCGGTCGTGTGCGGGCTGGCGGTGCACTTGATCAGGCTCGCGGCGCAGAGGGCTGGGCCGGCGCGCGTCGAGGTCGGCCCCGCCCACGTCGAGGTCGACTCCGCGCACATCGAGGTCGACCGACTCGATCGCGAAGTCAAGGATTTCCTGGGCCGCGAGATGACTGCTCATCTCGCCGACATCCATACGCTCGATCCCCCTCAAGAACGCGTCGTGGGAGCGCTCACGACTGGCGAGTATACGTGGGGGACGTTCATGCGCGCACTCGCCGTGTACGCGCAACTGTCGGGCGCGACGACCGTCGCCGGTCGCGATGTAGCCCGCCAGCTCGGCGACCTCGGCCTCGTCGAAGCGCGGCTCGGCGGCACGAGATTCTCGCAGCTTTACGCCGCGCTCTCGCTGCGCACCTTCGGGGCCGATCTCTCACAGAACCGACTGTGGCTAACGCTTGCGCACGATGAGCGCCGCCAGTGGGCGACACTCGTCGATGCCACGCGATTCTATGACCCGGTCAGCAAGCAGGTGATCAACCTCCCGGAAAACTATCTCGGCGTCGCCTCGCGCATCGCGGCGATGAGCTGGGAGATGAAGTTCCTGAAGGATCGCATGATGCTCGACGGGCTCCTCGACCGGGCGGCCGTCCAATTCACCTCGGGCGCACTGTTTGCGGACGATGCGCTTCCGGCGGGGCGATACGATCGGTACTCGAACGAGTACGCCCGGTACC
>DATKHR010000113.1:0-12534 GCA_035510155.1 Vicinamibacterales bacterium | reverse complement strand
GCCGACTTGAGAATGAGGAGATCCGGAGCCGCCGGGCCAAGCCCTTGGAGATCGCGAAAGCGGCCGCTGGGCGGCACGAGCGCGGCATCGGCTCCCTTGAGCGCCTCCCGCGCGCCAATCGTGTCCAGGGTTTCGAACGGTCCGAGCTCCCACCCGAACCCCCACTTCATCACCCGATCCACGTCATCAATCGAATGGGCGATTTCCGGCGTCACGCGGACCGTATAGGCCAGGGCGGAGCCGAGCGTCTCGCGCAGGAACTCACCAACTTTGTCCTTGCCGAAAAAGAGCGTCCTGAGGCGCTCGCCCGTCGGCTCGATGTTCCGCGCGGCTTCCAGCGCGGGCAGTTTTGCCGGCTGCCTCGCGCGGTACGTCAACGTGGCAGGATCGAGTGTCAGGATGTCCGAGCCGGGCTGCGCCTTGACTTTCTTGTAGAAGCCCTGCCCCGCCTTGTCGCCGACCCATCCACGCTCGATCATCGCGTCGACAAACGACGGCAGCTCGATGTTGAGGTTCCGCGCGACATGCGCGAGGATATCGAGGCCCGCGATGTCCATCGTGCGAAACGTGGCGCTCCTCGGCCGCCCGAGCGCAGGCCCGGTGATCGCATCGATATCTTCGATCGTGTAGCGGCCCGATTCGAGCGCGCGCAGAACCAGCATCACGCCGTAGATGCCGATGTGATTCCCGATGAAATTGGGCTTGTCCTTGGCGACGACGACGCCCTTGCCAAGTCTGTGATTCGCGTACCACGAGACTTTTGACGTCACGACGGGGTCGGTCTCGGCCGTCGGGATGATTTCCAGCAATTGCAGGTAGCGCGGAGGATTGAAGAAGTGTGTGCCCAGCCAGTGCCGCCGGAAGTCGTCGCTGCGTCCCTCGGCGAGCGCCGCGATCGGAATTCCCGACGTGTTCGACGAGACAATCGATCCCGGCCGGCGGGCGCGGTCGACGCGCTCGAGCAGCGAGCGTTTGATGTCAAGCTGCTCGACAACCGCTTCCAGAATCCAATCGGCGCCTTTCAATTGCTCGAAGTGCGTGTCAAAACCGCCCGTCACGATGAGATTCGCCGCGTCTCGCGTAAAGAACGGTTCCGGTTTGAGCGCGGTCGCGCGCTTGAGTCCTTCGCGCGCGATATCGGAGGTGAGATCGAGCAGCAGTACCGGCACGCCCACATTGGCGAAGTGTGCGGCGATCTGCGCGCCCATTGTGCCCGCGCCCAGCACCGCGACGGAGCTTACGGGAGCGTGGGGAGCGGTCACCCCCGGCAACCCAGCTGCGCTCTGCGACTCTGCCGCGCCCCTCGCCCCGAGCGCGTTTTGCGACCCGGCCACGTCCTGAGGCGCGCTCATCGCGCGCTCGCTCCATTCAGAAACAGATCGACGACGGCGTCGGCGTCGGCCTCAAGCGGATAGCGGCGGCGGCTGAGAATCCAGTTGGTCGCCATTTCGTCGAGCGCGCCGAACAGCATCTTCGCCGCCACCGTTGGCTTGATGTCCTCTCGGAACAGTCCGTCGCGCTGACCGTCGGCGATCGCGCCTCGGATGAGCCCCAGATAGTCGCGCAGCAGGGTGGCCGAGAAGCGTTCCATGAACTTCGTCGACTGCCGCAACTCGACCTGGAACACGATGGCGAGATTGCGGTCGCGACCGAGCCGCGCGAGATGCAGCCGCGCGAAGCGCCGGAGCCGCTCGCGTGGATCCGCGAGGTCTGCGACCACGGCGCGGCCTTCCGAAAGCGCCTCGCGCATCCCTCGCTCGAAGATTGAAATCAGCAGGTCATCTTTGCTTCGAAAATACAGGTAGACGGTGCCCGCAGCGACCCCGGCAACCCGCGCGACGTCGGCGACCTGAGCGTTGAAATACCCGCGGTCGGCGAAGACATCGATGGCCGCTCGCAGAATCGCATCGCGCTTGGGGCCCGGCGGTGTATCAGGGCGCGTTTTGCGCGCCGCAGCAGAGAGGGCCATGACTGAATGAATATTCATTCAGTTGCGGCTGCCTGTCAAGCCCAGGCGCTTTCTCACTTCCATTTCGTCAGGATGGACTCCCGTTGGAAGAGCGCGGCCGACACGAGCGTCAGCAGAATCCACACGCCAAATAACCCGACCCCGATGAAGCCCAGCGCCGTCGCCGACAGCCACAGTGAGCCCGAGAATTGAGCGACGAGCAGGCCGATCAGCGGGATGATCAGCAGGACGCCAAACTGCTGCGCCGTCCGCGCGTCGTTCACCCGGGATGAGATGACGATGGCCGCCTGAAGCGCGACGAGCGCGGCTCCAGGTCCGACCACTGTTATGAGGAGGAGCGTACGGGCTGAGACCATCGCCCGCGACACGCCCGGCGCCGCGAAGGCTGCTATCCCGCCGAAGTACACCGCGAGGCCCACGAGGGAGATCCCCAGAGTTGGCAGCACCGCCCCGAGCACCTTCGCAATCAGGAGCTCCACCGTCGTGATCGGTGTCGCCAGCAGCGGCTCCAGTGTGCGCGCTTGCTTCTCGCCGACGATCGAATGCGACGCGAGCGCCATCGCCCCAGTGATCGGCGTCATGAGGAACAACGTCAAGAACTGCTGAAACAGGAAGTACTGTATCTGTCCGTCGGCTGCGAGCGATCCGTGTGCGCCCACAACCCGGCTGACCCTCGCGAGATCCGGGTCACGCGCCAGCGTTTGTCCGCTCAGCCTTGGGATCACGAAGATGATCATGAAGGGCATGATGAGCGAGACGAGCGTGACGACGACGACCGGCACGAGCGCCGCGCGGTTTCTGAGGAGGTCGACGAGCTCTTTGCCGATGAGCGCTCGGATCCGTCTCATGATCGCTCCGCCTTCGCGCCGTCGACGATTTGGCGCGACGAGTCGGCCACCAGATGGAGGTAGACATCTTCGAGCGCCGGGATTTCGGGACGCACTTCCAGGACGCGAGCGCCCGCGCCGACCAGCGCGGACACGAGCGACGGGGTGTCGCGCTCGAGATGGCCGTCGCCGAAATTCAGGATGAGCAGGCCATCGTTCACGAGCGCCTCGGCATCGAACCGCCGGACAACGGGGAGAATGGTTTTCGGATCTCCCGCTACGCGGACAACGAGGCGCCCTGTTGTGAGTCGCTGCCTGAGGTTGCTCGGCCGATCCAAGGCGAGCAGTCGCCGGTCCAGGACCGCGACTCGATCCGCAAGGCGTTCCGCCTCGTCGAGGTTGTGCGTCGACACCAGAATCGAACACCCGGCCCGCCGTCGTTCTTCGAGCAAGTTTCGCACGCTTCGCCTGATCTCGGGATCGAGGCCTGACGTCGGTTCGTCCAATAACAGCACCGGCGGGTCGTGCATCAGCGTGCGCGCCAGCGCCACCTTCTGCCTCATGCCCTTGGAGAGCTCAGCCGCAGCCGTCGCATCACGATCGCTCAGCTCGAACTGCTCCAGCGCGTGATTGACCGCGAGTTCCGGCACGGCCAGTCCGTACAGCCCCGCGTACACGCGCAGGTTCTCACGCACTGTCAAACGGTCCCACAAACCTGGCGCCTCGGTGAGAAATCCAATCCGCGCCCTCAGGCTGTTCGCCGTCGCCCGGGTCAGCTGGACGCCGTCGATAGTCACCGCGCCCGCTGAAGGCTCAATCAAACCCGCCAGCATCCTCAAGGTGGTCGTCTTCCCCGCTCCGTTCGGACCGAGAATCGCGACGATCTCCGACTTCGCCACTTCGAAGGACACATCGTCCACGGCGACGCGCGCGTCAAACCGTCGCGTGAGGTGACTCGCGGAGATCATCTGATGAGCGAGGCCATCCTCGGAGGAATGAACGATCCTGGACTGGCCCGGTGAAGCTTCAAATCGGCCTGGAGTCGGGTTGGGCCGCGCGGCGTTGTCTCAAGCGACGGAATCTCTGCGGGCTCATCACGAAGTGTGCAAGGTCGCCGTCAGTACTTCGCCGTCTCCCGAATCGCGTTCAGAATGTCGGACGCCTGCGGCAGGATCGCCTCCTCGAGAATAGGGCTGTAGGCGACTGGCGTGTCGAGCGCGCCGACACGGCGGATGGGGGCGTCGAGATGCTCGAAGAGCTCGCCAGCCACGCGCGCGGCAATCTCCGCGCCGAACCCGCACGTGACTTGATCTTCGTGCGCGACGACGATACGGCTGGTCCGTTTCACGTGGGCGGCAATCGTTTTCCAGTCGTACGGTGCAATGGTTCGCAAATCGAGCACCGCAGCGCTGATGCCCTCCTTCTCCGCCTGTTGTGCGGCCAGGAGCGATCGCTGCACGAGCGCGCCCCATGTGACGACGATCAGATCGTCACCGTCCCGTCGCAGGCTCGCTTTCCCAAATGGGATCATGAAATCTTTGCCCGGGTACTCGCCTTTGTTGTACGTCTGGCGATAAAGGTGTTTGTGTTCGAGGAAGAGCACTGGATCGTCGCACCGGATCGAGGTGCGCAACAGGCCGGCCGCATCCACCGCAGTCGACGGATATGCGATTCGTATCCCGGGGCAGTGGGCGAAGATGCTCTCGCCCGATTGGCTGTGGTACGGCCCGCCGCGGATGTAGCCGCCGATCGGCACCCGAACGACCATCGGGCACGACCAGGTGTTCCCCGATCGGTACCGCATCATCGACATCTCATCGCGCAGCTGCATCATCGCCGGCCAGATGTAGTCGAAAAACTGGATCTCGACGACCGGCTTCAGCCCGCGCACCGCCATTCCCACGGCCCGGCCGATGATGCTGGCTTCGGCGATGGGCGAGTTGAACACACGGTCGTCGCCGTAGAGGCGCTGCAGGCCGTGCGTCAGCTTGAAGACGCCTCCCTTCCCGGGGACCAGGGGCAGCGCTTCCTTCTTGCTGGCGTCGGCCACACCTTCGCCGAAGAGGACGATCCGCGCATCGCGCGCCATTTCGTCTTTGAGCGTACGATTGAGCGCCGTGACCATCGTGTCGGGTTTGCTTTCGGAGTGCGGCTCGGTCTCGAACTGCGCAGCAGTCGGATCGACATCAGGCGAGTAAACCCACAGCGCCGCTGAGGATTTGTCAGGCTTCTGTGCCGCGAGCGCCTTTTGGGCCGCTTCGTTCACTTCGTGATGAACTTCGGCGGCCATCGCTTGCAGGTCGTCGGCGGTGGCCAGCCCGTGCGATTGAAGGAACTCCGCGAACCGCGCGATCGGGTCGCGCCGCGCCTCGGCCTCCCGCTCGGCCGGCGGCTTGTACAGCCTTTCGTCGTCCGACAGCGAGTGAGAATACGGACGGATGACTCGCGCGTGCACAAGCGAAGGCCCGTTTCGGGCGCGCACGTACGCTGTCGCCTCGCGCAGAGCTTCGAGGCTCGCGAAGAAATCCGTTCCGTCGATTGAATCAACGTGCAGGCCCGGAAATGAGCGCGCAAGGCGCGAGATGTCACCGCCAGGCGTCTGTACCTCGACCGGAACCGAGATGGCGTACCCGTTGTCTTCAACGAGGAAGAGAACCGGCAGGCTTTTCGTGCAGGCCGTGCTCAGCGCTTCCCAGAACTCGCCTTCGCTCGTCGCCCCCTCGCCGAGCGAGACATATGCGATCTCGTCGTCTCGATACTTCGACTCCCGATCCGGGATTTGACGAACGCGGCTGTAAATGACTCCCGCTTCCGCTGCGCCGACCGAGTGCAGAACTTGCGTCCCCGTAGGGCTCGACGCCGACACGATATGCAGCGCCCGGTGTCCCCAATGCGAAGGCATTTGACGTCCGCCTGAATTCGGATCGTCCTTGGCGCCGACCCCGGCGAGCAGCATTTCGAGCGGCGTCATGCCGAGCTGCAGGCACAACGCGCGGTCGCGATAATAGGGGAAGAACCAATCGTAGCCGGGCCTCAACATCAAGCCGGCTGCGACGAGCACCGCTTCGTGTCCCGCGCCGCTGATCTGAAAGAAGATCTGGCTCTGGTTTTTGAGCTGTATCTCTTTGTCATCGAGCTTGCGCGACACGAGCATGCAGCGATGCACCGCCAGCAGTTCCTCGCGGCTCAAGCCGTGCAACGGCGCGCTCTTGGCAGCTTTCGATTGGCTGCCCGCGGCGTCTTTTCCGTTGAGAACCGCCTTCATGTGCCCGGCAAATTATATCATTCGCATTTGGCATGAACTTCCGGAATGACGCCCGAAGACAGCGTCGTCGTGTGAAGGCCCGAATCCCAATCCCCAATCCCGAATCCCTAATCAAGCCTGGTGTATGCTCCTCAGCAAATGAGTACCCAGACCGTTCGATTGCACCGGTGGGACGAGATCGCGCTCGAGAAGGTGACCGAGATGCTGTCACGAAAGATGGTGACCGGCGAGCGCGAGATGTTGGCCCAGATCTACCTGAAGCGAGGCTGCATCGTGCCGATGCATTCGCACGAGAGCGAGCAGATGACCTACATTCTCCAGGGCGCGTTGAGATTTCACATCGGCGGCGAGGAGATCACGGTCCGCGAAGGCGAAGTCCTCCACATCCCGTCATGGGTCGAGCATCAGGCCGAAGCGCTCGACGACACCTTTGAGCTCGACATCTTCAGTCCGATCCGCCAGGACTGGCTCGATCATACCGACGATTACTTTCACCGCTGAGGCGTCATGACCATAGACCGCCAAGGCACCGGTCTCGCGGTGCTTCGAATTTGCATCGGCGTGTTCTTCGTTTTCGAGGGCATCGCCAAGGTTCGGTGGCTGCTGGATTCATCGATCTTGGCCGGGCAGTTCTCACAGTGGAGCGGCGCAGCGGCGACCGGATCGATCGCGGCATGGTACTTGCGCCGGATCGCCGTGCCAGGGCTCGCCATCTTCGCGCGTCTCGTTCCCCTCGGCGAGTTCGCCTCGGGACTCGCGCTCGTCGTGGGTTTCTGGACGCCGTTTTTCGCGTTCGTTGCGTTCTTCATGGCGCTGAACTATCAGATCGCAAGCGGGGCGCTGCTCAAGTACAGCTTTCTGACGAGCGGTTACGGCCTGCCGGTCCTCGGTGCCACACTCGCGCTGACGATTGGCGGCACCCGCCTCCCTTGGAGCATCCGCTGACGCGTTGAGCTATTCGCCGATCCAGATGACGCGTGATGTCGCGCTCGCGACAGTGACGCCGAAGACCCACCCGAGCACGCGCGTCCACAGAACTTGGTAGATAAGTGCGCTGACGCGAGAGCCGAAAAACAGCAACGCGAGCGCCGGCGTGAAGGCGTTACGTAGAAAGGCCGGGGGAGGCAGTCGTCTCTTGGTCAGTGAACGCGGCGATCCCAGTCGTCCGCTCGCCCGCCCGAGTAGACATCGAATCGCTTGCGGCCGCGATTGATCTTCCACTTCAGGTAGCGGTACTTCAATTCGGAAAGCGGATGGAGGCGCCCCCGTTTCAGATAGAAGTACCCGACCACGAGGCCGCCGAGATGCGTCGCGTTCGCCACCCCGCCGACCTCGGAGAGCGAAGTGACGAGCGCAATCGCTCCGAGGATCGCGACACAAATTTTCGCGGGCACCCAGAACACGATCATGAGAATGGGTCGGTCAGGAAAGTAGATCGCGAATGCCAGCAGAAGTCCGTAGATCGCGCCGGACGCACCGATGATGGTCGCGCCCTCCAGCGCATGAGCGATGTCGAACGGCAGAAGCGAGAAGAGGACGGTCAAGATGCCGGCGCCGATACCGCAGACGAAATAGAACTTCAGGAAGTAGCGCGTTCCCCACACGCGTTCGAGCTCTCCGCCGAACATCCACAGCGCGAGCATGTTGAACAGGATGTGGAATATCCCCGCGTGCAGGAACATGTAGGTCGCCACCTGCCACACCCAGAGCCTGCGGACAACCAAAATGGGAGTCAGGCCGAGAATGTCTACGAGCGATGGGGCGATCAGGGTGGCGACGAACATCACGACGTTGGCCGCGATCAGGGCCTTGAGCACCGAGGAGACGGGGCCGGGTCCGAAAGAGAGCGGCGAGGTGTAGACCGATGAGGAGCGTCGCATCTTTGGAAAGTCTAGATCGTAGCAAAAAAAAGGCCCTTCGCGGTTCACGCAAAAGGCCTAAGGAGGATGGATGAGAAGGCTCTTGGCTGTCAGCTAGATGTCAAGCCATCTCATACAACTTAGACGGTAGCGAGACCAAAAGAGTTTACTCAACGTCCGAGCCGCTGCCTGACCAGCTCGTTGACCTCTTTGCCGTCCACGCTCTGTCCGGACAATTTGGCCATGGCAGCCTTCATCACTTTCCCTAAATCTTTCGCCGACGTCGCGCCAACCTCTGCAATCGCGTCCGCAACCGCGCGCTCGATGACGGCGGGATCGGCCGCTGGCGGAAGGTAGGCTTCCAGCACAGCAATTTCGGCGGCCTCTTTCCTGGCCAGATCGTCCCGGCCGCCCTTCGTAAACTGATCAATGGAATCCTTACGCTGCTTCACCAGTGCCGCAACCACCTGCCGCGCCTCGGCATCGTCCAAGGCATGCCCGCGCTCGACTTCACGATTCATGAACGCGGCTTTGAGCATGCGCAGCGCTCCCAAGCGCACGGCTTCCTGCTTGCGCATCGCATCGCCAATCGCCGCGCTCACGTCGGTCACCAGCGACATTCACTCACCCGGATGGTCAGAGATGACCAGATATCGGACGGGACGACCCGTGGGGCGCTCGCCAGGTCGTTCTACTTTCCGCCGGGTCGTCTGGTCGGCGGCACGCCAAACTGCGAGGGTTGCACGACCTGTCCTGGCTGTATCACTTGCCCGGGCTGGAGCACCTGCCCCGGTTGCACCGGCTGCCCTGGTTGCACGGGCTGCCCGGGCTGCACGATTTGTCCGGGCTGGGGCGCCGGCGGTGGCGCCACCATCCCGGGAACCGCAACGCCCCCGTAGGGCGCAGTAGGCGTGGACGGGTAGGTCGTGACCGGCTGCTGCCCTTCGGGCGTTTGTGGCACGGTCGGCATCGGCGGCACCGATGGAACTTGACCCGGTGCGCCAAAAGGCGTGGGCACGGCTTGCGGCGCCGGCACTGCCTGCGGCTGCGGAACCGGATTGAACACGGCGCCTCGCCGGTTCGGCACGTTCGGGATGGGCCGCTCATCCTCTCCATCATCGTCGTTCGGCGGCTGTGCAAACTGCGGCTGCGGGAATGCCGGTGGTGGTGCTGCAGAAGCCGTTCGCGGTGGGTTGCTCGTCGGCATGACGACGATGCGATCGAAGCGCGACAGGTTGGAGGCAACCACTTCGCGAGGTGCTGCAAGGTATCCCGCGGCCGATCGCAGCAGCGTGTCCAGCACCTGAGACTCCGGCAGGTTCACCAGCTCGAGCGTGACCGGCCCGCCCGGGATGCGCTCGGCGTTGACGACCTTGGCCTGCCCGACGCGTGCCCACTCAGCGATAATCTGCCGGACGGTCGCGTCTTTCGCGATGACAGTCACGAGCCCGTCATGAATCGTGACCTGGACTTCAGCGGACGCCGTGGAGCCGGCAAGCAGACAGCCAGCGACAAAAGCCAAGCATTTCATGGGGTGACCCCGCAAAAACCCAGTATACGCGCCGCCTTGGTGTGAATCCAGAGAAGGCTTGCTCGATTCTTCTCTGGGCTTCTCGGCCCGGGTGAGTGTAAGTGCGCACCTATTTCTTGCGGAAGTATTCGATCACCTGTAGCAGGATATCGTCGAGCCCATGCTCAGGCGTGTAGCCGATCAGCTCCTTAATCCGAGTGAGATCCGGCACGCGCCGGGGCATGTCCTCGAAGCCGGACTCGTACGCTTCGTCGTAGGGGATGTGCTTGATGATCGACTTCGACCCGCTGAGTGTCCTGATGCGCTCGGCAAGACGTTCTATCGTGATCTCCTGGGCGTTGCCGATATTGATTACCTGACCAATCGCGCGAGGCTCGTTCACGAGCTTCACGAGCGCGGCCACGACATCTGCCACGTGTGCGAATGAACGGGATTGGGTGCCGTCGCCAAAGACGGTGATTGGCTCACCCGCAAGCGCCTGCCGCACAAAGTTCGGGATCACCATGCCGTACTGCCCGCTCTGCCGCGGTCCGACCGTGTTGAACAGGCGCACGATGATGACCGGCAGCTTCCGCTCTTTCCAGTACGCGAGCGCCAGGAATTCATCGATGGCCTTGCTGCACGCGTACGCCCACCGGTGCTTCGGGGTCGGGCCCATCACGAGGTCCGAGTCCTCTCGAAACGGCACATCGTCGCTCTTCCCGTAGACCTCGGAGGTCGATGCGATCACCACGAGCTTCTTCTTCTTGTTCGCGTGCTTGAGGACGACTTCCGTGCCGTGCACGTTCGTCTCGATGGTGTAGACGGGCTGCTCGACGATGAGTTTCACTCCCACCGCAGCGGCGAGATGAAAGACGACATCGCTCCGATCGATGAGCTCCGCCACGAGCGGCTCGTTGTCGACCGTGTCGATGAAGTACTCGAACCCGCGTCGTCCCTTGAGGTGCGCGATGTTCTCGATCGAGCCTGTCGACAGGTTGTCGAGGATGAGCACCTGATGGCCATCCTCGAGGAGCGATTCGGACAAGTGCGATCCAATGAAGCCTGCTCCTCCAGTGATCAATGCACGCACGCGTCGTGTCCTTTCAACGTCGCCGCAACGCGATCGATGTCGTCGTCGCCGAGACCCGGATGAAGCGGCAGCGAGAGTACCTCGGCCGAGACCCGCGATGCCGTGGAGCAGTCTGCCGGGTTCGTCGCCGCCAGCGCGGGTTGTCGCGGAATCGGCAGCGGATAGTGGATGAGCGTTTCAATGCCGTGCGTCGCGAGGTGCTGCCGCAGTTCATCGCGCGCCGCGCTGCGAACGGCAAAGAGATGGTACACATGGCCGGCGTCGAATTCCTGCGGGACATGCACGCCGCTGCCCGCCAACGCCGTGCGGTAACGCGCTGCGAGCTCGCGGCGGCGCGCAATCCAACTGCCGACCCGCGGCAGCCGCGCGCGAAGGACGGCGGCCTGCAGCTCGTCAAGTCGCGAGTTCACTCCGAATTCCTGATGATGGTAGCGATCGATCTGCCCGCCGTTCCGCAGTCGCTTCAGCCGCGTCGCGAGATCCGGATCGTTCGTCACGACCGCTCCACCGTCGCCGAGCGCGCCAAGGTTCTTCGTCGGGTAAAAGCTGAACGCGCCGGCAACGCCGATCGTTCCGACGGGCCGTCCCGACTCCGTCGCCAGATGCGCCTGACAGCAGTCTTCGACAACCGCCAGGTGGTGCCTGGTCGCGATCCGTTCCAGCTCGCGCATGGCGGCCGGTTGCCCGTACAGGTGAACCGGCACGATCGCCCGGGTGTGCGAGCTAATGGCTGACTCCACCTGCTCAGGATCGATCGTCATCCGTTCGCCTTCGATGTCGCAGAACACCGGACGCGCCCCGGTCATCATGATCGCAAGCGCCGAGTACGCAGCCGAGAGCGGCGCCGTGATGACTTCATCGCCGGCGCCGATGCCGAGCGCACGCAGCGTCAGGGCAATCGCGTCGGTGCCAGACGCCACGCCGACCGCGAACCGCGCGCCGCTCCGCTCGGCAAATTCCGCCTCGAACGCCTCGACCTCGGGACCGAGAACGAACCAGCCGCTCGCCACGACGCGCTCGATCGCTGCGCGAACGTCCGCCGCATCCTCGCGTGGCACGAGGGACGTGAACGGCACGAGCCATCCGCGTTCCGGTCGAATCATGCGGGTTCCGGGCGCGCGATGTCGCTTTCCGCCGTTACATAGCGATCGTAGTAGTTCCGATAGAAATCAACGGTCCGCCGCAAGCCGTCGGCGAGAGCCACCGCTGGCGCCCATCCGGTTGCCTGGCGAAACTTCGAAGAGTCGGCGTAAAAGCTGCCGATATCGATCGCCTTTTTGTCCGCGGGCCAGTCGACATACTCAATCGAGCCCGCGCCGGCCACCCGGACGAGGAGCGCCGACAGATCGCGATGGCTGATGGGGCGGTCTCCACCCACGTTGAACACCTCCCCGTTGCACGCATCGTCCGCCCCTGCCCGCAGAAACGCATCCGCCGCGTCGTCAACGAAAACGAAATCACGAAGCTGCAAGCCGTCGCCGTAGATTTGAATGGGCCTGTTCTCAATGGCCAGGCGAATAAACCATCCGATGAACCCCTGACGGTTGTGGCTGATGAGCTGACGTGGGCCGTAGACGTTGGTCAGTCGCAAGGAGCACGCCGGAACGCGGAAGACGTTGTTGTAGACAAGATGGTAGTACTCGCCCGCCGCTTTGTTGATGCCGTTGACGTCCGTGGGGCGGACCAGGTGCGACTCAGTGACCGGCAGCGAGTCCGGCCGGCCGTACACCTGGCGGGTGCCCGCGAAGACTACTTTCGCGCGAGGGTGGTGATGGCGGCACGCCTCGAGAAGCGTGAGCTGGCTGCGGCAGTTGATCTCGAGGTCGGTGTACGGCTCGCGCATGCTGTCGATGTGACTGACCTGGCCCGCGAGGTTGAAGATCACGTCGCGATCCCGGACCAGATAGTTCATCGTCGACTGCTGCCGGATGTCGGCGATGTTGACGCGGAGACGATGCGCGAATCCGTCGATGTTGAAGAGATTGCCGCCGTAGTCGGGGATCAGCGAATC
>DATKHR010000112.1:0-23080 GCA_035510155.1 Vicinamibacterales bacterium | reverse complement strand
TCGTCATGTTGCCGGGCGCGAAGAGACCCAGCACCTTGCGTCCTGGCGTCGCCAACTCAAGCCCCGCCGCCGCCCCGACGATCCGGTAGCCGCGCTTCAACGCTTCCTGGATCGGCAGCTGGCCGTCCTCCATTCGTTGCTGCTCGAATCGGGCGGCCCCGCCTCCCATCAGCACGTCGATATCGTGCTCGATGAGCTGTTCTGCGATCGAGCCTCGGCCGCCCGCACTCTTCTTGTGCTGGAGGCATGCGTTCATGTCGCCCGGGCCCTGACATGTGCGGCTCGCGACGTGTGACGCGAGGACGGCCGGCGTGGCGTCGGTCAGCTCAGCCGTCGTGATGTCGCCCGTGCGCATCCCGCGCTCCTGCGCGATTTCCAGAATCGTCTTCAAATCCCGATCAGTGTGGGCGGTCGTAGAGATGCGGCCGTTACTGGTCTTCGTACCGGTCGACCATCCCGTGCCGCTCGCCGCTGAGTCGGTGACGTAGTCGGGCAGGCTCGGGTCGCGCTCCTGGACGGCATAGGTTGTGTACTCGCCGGTCAGCGGGAGCGAGTCCATGGCCAGCCGTCCCCCTGCGCCGACGGCGTAGTTGCGCGCCAGGGTGATCTCGGAGTCGCCCATCCCGTCGCCGATGAACAGCATGATGTTGCGCGCCGTCCCGCCGGCAATGGCCTGCCGCACCGCCTCCGTTCGGTCCCCAACGTCCGCGCGCGACACATACGGCCACATCACGCGAGCGACGATGGCACCAGTGGAGACAAGGGCCAGAGTGTAGCCGAACGGGCGGATCTGACCGCCGCGGGCATGGCGCATGGGGCCTCCGTCGGCGTCAGTATGTACCGTGTGGCTGTGACGGCGGAGTAACAGAGATGATTACGACGTGAGATACCACGGAATATTGATGACCGCCGTGCGTTGATTGCCCTTGAACAGCAACAGCGCCTTCAAGATCGCCGACCGGTTGTTGTGCAGGAGGCTGTAATACCACCGCGTCTCCACGAGCTCCGGCACGACCACTGCCACATTCCGATCGGGGTGCTCCGCCTGGAGACCGAGGACGTAGTCGAGAATCGGCCGAATAATGAATCGGAATCGCGAGTGGAGCACGACGAGCACCGGCGCCGGCAGCCCCGCGGCCCTCGCGGGTTTCTCTACGACATCGACCCATTTCTGCGGGAGCTCGTCGGGCTCCTCACCGCAATCGACATGCACGGCGCGAATATCAGGCGAGATCGTCCAGGCAAACCGCAGCGCCTTCTCCGACACGGCGTTCCACTCGTCGATCGGCACCACGATCAACGGCGGCCGAAGATCCGACACCTCGACCGCCCGCGCCGCGCCGACCTCCCGCTCGACCCGGTCGTAGTGACGTCTCACCGACAGCATCAACAGCATCAGGATGGGAATCAGCAGCAGCGTAATCCAGGCGCCCTCGGTGAATTTCGCGAACAGCACCACAATCGTCGTGACGGCGGTGGCGGTTGCCCCGAGTCCGTTGACGATCATGCCCGGCGTGTGTGCTCCCACGCGCTTCCAATGGACCACCATGCCGGCCTGCGAGAGCGTGAACGCGAGGAAGG
Organism: Vicinamibacterales bacterium; assembly: GCA_035510155.1. Classification (GTDB taxonomy): domain Bacteria; phylum Acidobacteriota; class Vicinamibacteria; order Vicinamibacterales; family CAVVIG01; genus DATKHR01. The sequence goes on along the minus strand of DATKHR010000112.1, from coordinate 21,499 downwards.
CGCCGATCGCATACAGCGGGATCAATCGATCGGTCACGCCGTCGAAGACGATGAGCAGCATACCGGCGACGAGCGCCAGGGCGATGACGCCCTTCTCGAACACGAGACGGCGCCCTCGCAGCGACAGGATATGAGGCAGGTATCCATTCAGCGCGATGGCCCGCGCCAGCCTCGGAAAATCGGCGAACGCCGTGTTGGCCGACAGCGACAACACCAGCAGAATCGAGCTGATGCCGACCCAGTAGAAGACACCCTTACCGGCCACTGCTCCGAGAAGCTGGGACAACACGCTTTCGTACCCGGCCACCCCAGGGGGCGTCGCTGCAATCCCATACGCGCGCACGAGAACGGCAATGCCGGCCAGCATGACCATCAATAGTCCGATGATGATGGTCAAAGCGCGCCTCGCGGTGACGCTCTCCGGCTCACGGAATGCCATCACGCCGTTGCTCACCGCTTCGACGCCCGTCATTGCGGTGCATCCGCTGGCAAACGCTCGGAGCAGCACCCACGCGCCAACTATCGCCGTCGCGGGCGGCGCGGCCGGCGGCGGCGCGACCGGGGCTGGATGGCCCCCCGACGCCAGCGTTTCGAGCAAGCCGATAGCGATCGTAGTCAACAGGCAGCCGATGAAGAGATACGTTGGCAGGAGGAACAGCCCCCCGGTTTCGCGAACGCCTCTCAGATTGACGATCGTCAGCGTCGCGAGAATACCCAGGCAGATGAGGAGCGTGTGCGGCTGAAACGACGGCACAGCCGAGACAAGCGCGCCCACGCCCGCGGAGACGCCGACCGCCGCCGTCAAGACATAGTCCACCATGAGCGACGCGGCAGCGAGCAGCCCCGGCCACACGCCCAGGTTCTCGTTCGCAACGGTATAAGAGCCGCCGCCCCGCGGGTACGCCATGATCGTCTGGCGGTACGAGACGTAGACGATTCCGAGAAGCACGATGATGCTGACGCTGATAGGGACGATGTACGCGATTCCGGCCGCCCCGAGGGGGATGAGGAGCGTCAACGCCGCTTCGGGGCCGTACGCCGCGGAGCTGAGCGCGTCCAGCCCGAAGATCGGAATCCCCTTGGCGGTACCAATGCGCTCTGCGTGCTCGTCCTCCGTGGCGAGCGGCGGTCCGAGGAGCAGCTCGATGAATTTCACAGCGCCATTATGGTTTATCGGAAACCTGGCACCGCCTGTTTGCGTATCTGACTGGCAGGGAGCCCCATGGGCACTCTGATGCAGGATGTTCGGCATGGCGCGCGCATGCTCCGCCAGTCGCCGGGGTTCACGCTGATTGCGGCGATTGCGCTGGCACTCGGCATTGGCGCCAACACGGCGATGTTCAGCGCCGTGAATGGCGTGCTGTTGCGACCGCTGCCGTACCGGGAACCGGAGCGGCTGTTGAGGCTTTACACCAGCATGCCGCAGTTTCGCGAGGCGTCGGTTTCGTATCCGAACTTCCTCGACTGGCAGCTGCGCAGCCGCTCGTTCGAGCTGATGGCTGCATACCGGAACGAGACGTTCAACCTGACGGGGCAAGGGACTCCGGAACGGCTTCGCGGCACAATGGCCTCCTCGACAATCTTTGCCGCGCTCGGCGTGAAGCCGATCGTGGGACGCACGTTCCGGGATGAGGAGGACCGGAGGGGCGGCGAGCCGGTCGTCGTGCTGACGTCGAGCTTCTGGAGTGTGCGCTTCGGCAGCGATCGGGAGGTCATTGGCCGCGCCATCACCCTGAATGAAAAGCTCTACACGATCGTCGGCGTCGTGCCCGCTGATGACGCGATCTGGCAGCGAACGTCCGTGATCGTTCCGATCGGTCAGTGGAGCGAGCCGCTCTTCTGGGACCGCAGCGTGAGCATGGGCATGGGCGTCCTCGGCCGTCTCCGGGCGGGCACGTCGACCGAGCGGGCACAGGCAGAGCTGGATGCCGTCGCGGCCGCGCTGGCGCTCGAGTACCCGAAGGAAGACAAAGATCACGGCATCTACGCCGTCTCACTGCGGGACGACCTGACCGGGGCCGTGAAAACGCCGCTTGTGGTGCTGCTCGGAGCCGTCGGGTTCGTGCTGCTCATCGCGTGCGCCAACGTCGCCAATCTGCTGCTGGCGCGCTCGAGCGCTCGGCGGCGCGAGTTTGCGATTCGCGGAGCGCTCGGAGCCTCTCGCGGTCGCGTGATGCGGCAACTGCTGACGGAAGGCCTGCTGCTGGCGATCCTCGGAGGCTCGCTCGGGCTGGCGATGGCCGCCTCTCTCAACGAGGTCCTCATTGCAAAGATCGCGGCGAGGCTGCCTCGAGCCGATCAGATTCACCTCGATGCGTCGGTGCTCGGCTTCAACGGGCTTGTCGCTCTCCTGGCAAGTGTGCTGTTCGGAATCACACCCGCTCTGGACGCCGCGAGGTCTGACGTGAGCACGGCGCTCAAGGAAGGCGGTCGCGGCACCACCAGCCGTCACGGGCTCCAACGCGCGCTGGTGGTCGTGGAAGTCGCGCTCGCGCTGGTGTTGGCGACGTCAGCCGGACTGATGATGCGCACGATGTCGCAGTTGTGGAGCGTGAATCCTGGTTTCGACCCGCGGAACGTTCTCACGTTTGGGGTGGCCGGCTCCCCCGCGGTCCATGGGACGCCGACAGCTGTTCGCAATGGGGTCACTGACACCACCGAGCGGTTGCGGTCGATCCCCGGCGTTCAGGCCATCAGTTTGGTGGGCGGCGCGATGCCGATGAAGAGCGACTCCGAGCTGCCTTACTGGGTCGAGGGCCGCCCCAAACCCGAACCGAGCCAGATGGATCTGGCATTGTTCTCCTTCGTCGATCCCGGCTATCTGAGCGTCATGCGCATCCCGTTGTATCGCGGGCGCTTTCTCTCTACGCAGGACGACGAGAACAGTCCTTGCGTGGCGGCCATTGACGAAGAGTTCGTCCGAAGGGCGTTTCCCAACCAGGACCCCTTGGGCCAGCGCGTCAATCTCGAGCTGCTTCAGTTGAGGTGTGAGGTTGTGGGCGTCGTGGGACATGTGAAGCAGTGGGGCCTCGACGCCGACGCGACCGCGAAAGTCCAGTCGCAGATGTACCTGGCCTCCCGGCAGATCCCCGACAGCGTCATGGACCTTATTTCAACAGGCTCCGAGTACGTGGTGCGCACCACCGTCGAACCATACGCCCTGGTTCCAGCTCTTGAGCGCACGATCTCCGGGATCAACGGCAAGATGGTGGCATACGGCGAAGAGAGCATGGTGGACGTGATCGGCAACTCTCTGTCGGCGAGGCGCTTCACGAGACTTCTCCTTGGCGCCTTCGCGGCGCTGGCGCTCGCGCTTGCCGCAGTCGGCATCTACGGCGTGGTGTCCTACAGCGTCGCGCAGAGCACGCATGAAATCGGCGTGCGCATGGCGCTCGGCGCTGACGGGGGCACGGTGCTCAGGACGGTATTGAGAGGCGCGATGCAGATGGCGCTTATCGGCATTGCCATCGGCGCGGTTTCTGCGCTCGCGGTGACTCGCGTCATGAAGGACCTGCTGTTCGGCGTGAGCGCGGCCGATCCGGCGACCTTCGGCGCAACGGCGGTCCTGCTCGCGAGCGTGGCCGTCGTGGCCAGCTACGTTCCAGCCCGGCGTGCGACGAAAGTCGACCCGATCGTGGCCCTGCGGTACGAATAACGCATCACGCGCCGTCGTACGCGTGCTGAAGCCGCCCAAGATCGAGCTTGTTCATCTGCATCATGGCGTCCATGACCCGCTTCGATCGCGTCGCGTCTTTGTCGCCCAGCATTCGCCCGAGCGAGGCCGGGACAATCTGCCACGAGAGCCCGAACCGGTCTTTGAGCCACCCGCATCGGCTCGGCGCGCCGCCGTCAGCAGTGAGCTTCCCCCACAGGTCGTCGATCTCCTGCTGGGTCTCGCACGCGACGAAAAACGAGATCGCCTCGGTGAACTTGAACAGCGGGCCGCCATTGAGCGCCGTGAACGCCTGACCCTCGAGCTCGAACTGCACGGACATGACTTTGCCTTGGGCCCGATTGACCGAGATGACCTTTGAGCGCTTGAAAATCGAGGCATAGAAATTCATCGCCTCTTCGGCTTGCGAGTCGAACCACAGAAACGGAGTAATCGTCGGCATTCCCGGCTCCCTTCGATGCGGCGCAGCGTCCTGTCCGCGCCTCTGTCACATAGTCGAAGCCAGGGCCCGGTTTTCGACACGGTGCGAATTGCGCACCTTAAGAAGGGAGCCCATCAATCCCGTCAGTGTAAGTGTTACACCCAGAATGTGCCGGCACGTTCCCAGTAATAGCCGAGGTTGCGGTGATTTGCCCACTTTGGGCGTGGTACGGGCCTTGCGCTGTCGAGGTACGGAGGTACCTATGCGACTCCCGAAGCTGTTCGTCGGGTTCGTGGCGGCCGCTTGTCTGACCGCTGCGCCCGCGTTTGCCCACCGGCCACCTACGCCGCCGCCGACGGGTAAGCCGACGACTCCGTCGACACAAGGATCCGGCAAGCCGACGACGACGCCATCGACCAGCGGGGCGACGACCGGAACAACGCCGCCGCCGCTCAATCCGATCGCCGCGAAAATCGTGGCCAAGCCGCAGCTCAATGCCAAAGTCACCAACATGCTCCAGCCCACGGGGATGTCGTTGAACGACGCCACGACAGGCTTCAAGAACCAGGGCCAGTTCATGGCGGCGTTGCATGTCTCGCGCAACCTGAGGATCCCGTTCAAGAGCCTCCAGGACGACATGACGACCAAGAAGCTCAGCCTGGGCCAGTCGATTCAGAATCTGAAGAAGACGGCTGACGCGGACAAGGAAGCGGAGCACGCCGAGCATCAGGCCAACGATGACCTCAAAGAGACGTCCGGCTCGAAGGACACCGACCACGACTCGCACCAGGGCTCGAGAGGGTCCACCTCAATCGTGACCCGGATCACCAACAACCCGGCGCTTGACGCGAAAGTGAACGCGTTACTGCCGACGACCGGACTGTCGCTGAAGCAGGCAGCGGCGGGCTTCAGAAGCACGGAACAATTCCTGGCCGCGCTTCACGCATCGAAGAACCTCGGCATCTCGTTCACACTGCTCCAGGCGGAAATGACCGGCAAGGACCACGATTCGCTCAGCACGGCCATTCACGAACTGAAGCCCGGCGCCAACGCCACCCAGCAGGCGCAGCTCGCCAACACTCAGGCGAAGCAGGACTTGCAGTCATCCAAGCCAGCGACTACCGGCGACACGCAGTGACCGGCCTCTCGTCCATGTTGCTAGCGCGGCACCTCGCTGCGGGTGCCGCGCTGGCAGTGGCGCTCTCGGCTCCTGTTCAGGCCCAGGGCAAAGGCGGTGGCAACGGCCAAGGCAATGGGCACAAGAGCACACCGCCGAGCAGCATTCCTCTGCCCAGCCCCGGGACAGGAACCGCCACCGCCGCGTCGCCGCTCGCGTGGCTCGACGACGCTTCATTGCTTCCGACCGGCATGGTGTCGTTATCGATTTCGGCAATGCGATGGTCGGGCGCCGACCTCAGCCAGGTCGACTTCCCGATCGTTGACGTCGCGATGGGACTCGCTCCGCGGTTTCAGCTCGGCGCAACCGTCCCGCACATCGTCGGCAACGCGGACGGCAGCGTCGTCGGCGGCGTCGGGACCTCGTATATTAGAAGCAAGATCGCGATCTTGACCGGAGAGTCCGGCGTGAAGCTCGCCGTCTCACCGATGGTCGAAGTTCTCGGCGAAGGCGTTGTCCAGGCTTTGCCGCCCGACCAGGGGCGCACGCAGTTCGGCATCCCGGTGAGCCTGGAGGTCGCTCAGGGATCGGCGCGGGTGTTTGCCTCGACCGGTTTCTTCACGCGCGGTGCGTGGTTCGTTGGCGGTGGCGTGGGCCTCCAGCCGACACCAACATTCGGATTGTCGCTGGGCTTCACCCGCTCGTGGGCTGACACCGACGTGGTTGGCACGCTGCGCGATCGGCGGGAGCTCACGGGGAGCGCGGCGTACTTCATCAGGTCCGATGTTGGCGTCTACGGCGCGCTCGGCCGTACTGTTGCGACGACCGATCAAAATGGTGCCGGGACGACGGTGAGCGGTGGCGTGACCTTCTTCGTCAAGACAGCTGCAACCAGGAAGTAGCCGCATCCCACCCCACCTTGACCCTCGAGCGGAGGGCGGGATAATATAGGACTGTTTAGGTCGGACTTACGGCCGGGTCTCTGTCTGCCCCAACAGGCGCCAGCATTGCTGCGCAGCCGATAAGGCCCTGGCTCCGAACCGCGGGTCCCTGAGCCCAATGATTCAAATTACAGAAAACGCAGCCCGGCAGATCCGGAAAATGCTGACCAAGCGAGCCCTCGACGAAAAGGGCCTCCGCGTCGGGGTTAAGGCCGGTGGTTGCTCAGGCTTCGAATACACGTTTGGCTGGGAACCATCGCCCAGAGCCACCGATCTCGTCTTCGAGGGGCCTGAGGGCGCGAAGGTGTTCGTCGATCCCAAGAGCTTCCGGCTTCTCGACGGCACAGTGTTGGACTACGACACGAGCCTGCTCAGCAAGGGATTTCTCTTCAACAACCCGAACGCCAAGAGCACATGCGGCTGTGGCGTGTCTTTTGGCACGTAAACGAGCTACGAGTACCGAGCCACGACATGAGCACATCAACTCAAACCATCGAAGAGCTCGCCAGTCGCGAGTACAAGTACGGCTTCGTCACCGACGTCGAACAGGACGCCGTTCCCCGTGGCTTGACGGAAGACATCGTCCGCCTGATCTCCGCCAAGAAGCACGAGCCCGCCTGGCTGCTCGAATGGCGCCTCAAGGCTTTCCGCACCTGGCTCACAATGAAGGAGCCGGCCTGGGGGAACATCAAATACGGCCCGATCGATTATCAGGACATCATTTATTACGCCGCGCCCAAGCAGAAGCCGGCGCTCGAAAGCCTCGACCAGGTCGACCCCGAAATCCGCAAGACCTTCGAGCGGCTCGGCATCCCGCTCAACGAGCAGAAGCTGCTCTCGGGCGTTGCCGTCGACGCGGTCTTCGACAGCGTATCGGTCGCGACGACGTTCAAAGAGAAGCTCGCGGAGCTCGGCATCATCTTCTGTTCGTTCTCCGAAGCGGTGCAGAACCACCCCGATCTCGTCCGCGCGTACCTCGGCACGGTCGTGCCGTACTCCGACAACTTCTTCGCCACACTCAACTCCGCGGTCTTCAGCGACGGCTCGTTTGCCTACATTCCCAAGGGCGTCCGGTGCCCGATGGAGCTCTCCACCTATTTCCGCATCAACGCGAAAGACACCGGCCAGTTCGAACGAACACTCATCGTGGCCGAGGAGGGCGCCTACGTCAGCTACCTCGAGGGGTGCACCGCGCCCATGCGCGACGAGAACCAGCTGCACGCGGCTGTCGTCGAGCTGGTCGCCCTCGACGATGCGACCGTCAAGTACTCGACCGTTCAGAACTGGTACCCCGGTGACAAGGAAGGCAAGGGAGGCATTTACAACTTCGTCACCAAGCGCGGGAAGTGCCTCGGCGCCGGCTCGAAGATCACGTGGACGCAGGTCGAGACCGGATCCGCGATCACGTGGAAATATCCCGGCTGCATCCTGCAGGGCGACAACTCGGTCGGCGAGTTCTACTCGGTCGCCACGACCAACAACTACCAGCAGGCCGACACGGGCACCAAGATGATCCATCTCGGCAAGAACACAAAGAGCACGATTGTGTCGAAAGGCATTTCTGCCGGCCACGGGCAGAATACGTATCGCGGCCTCGTCAAGATCGCCAAGCAGGCGCGCGGCGCCCGGAACTACTCGCAGTGCGACTCGCTGCTCATCGGCGACACGTGCGGCGCGCACACGTTTCCGTATCTCGAGATCAAGAACACGACTGCGAAGGTCGAGCACGAGGCGTCCACTTCGAAGATCGGCGAAGATCAGATCTTCTACTGCCGCCAGCGAGGCCTCTCGTCCGAAGACGCCGTCAACCTGATCGTCAGCGGTTTTTGCCGCGAAGTCTTCCGCCAACTGCCTATGGAGTTCGCCGTCGAAGCACGGAAGCTCCTGAGCATCACGCTCGAAGGGAGTGTCGGGTAATGTCCTCGGAGCCCATGCTGACGATTACCAACTTGCACGTCAACGGTGGCGGCAGGGAGATCCTGCGCGGGATCAATCTGTCGATCGGCGCCGGAGAAGTCCACGCAATCATGGGACCGAACGGCTCGGGCAAGAGCACGCTGGCCCGCGTGCTCGCCGGGCACCCCGAATATGAAGTGACCCAGGGGCAGGTGCTGTTTGAAGTCGGCGGCGTCGGCCAGGATCTCCTCGCGATGGATCCTGAGTCACGCGCGCGAGAAGGCCTATTCATGGCCTTCCAGTACCCGGTGGAGATCCCCGGCGTCAACAACGCCTACTTCCTCAAGGCCGCGCTCAACGCCGTGCGCAAGCATCAGGGGAAGGACGAGCTCGACGCCATGGAGTTCATGACGCTCGTGCGCAAACGTATGCAAGTGCTCGAGATCGACGAGTCACTGCTCAATCGTCCGGTGAACGAAGGATTCTCGGGCGGGGAGAAGAAGCGCAACGAGATCTTTCAGATGGCCGTGCTCGAGCCGAGGCTCGCCATCCTCGACGAGACCGACTCGGGCCTCGACATCGACGCGCTGAAGATCGTCGCCAGTGGGGTGAACGCCATGCGCGCGCCGACGCGCGCCATTCTCGTGGTTACCCACTATCAGCGCCTGCTCAACTACATCGTCCCCGACGTTGTCCACGTCCTCACTGACGGGCGTATCGTCCGATCCGGCGGCAAGGAACTGGCCCTCCAGCTCGAAGAGAAGGGCTACGGATGGCTGGCGCCCGGCGAGGCGGACCCCGCGGCCCCGGCGTGCCAGGCGCGGGTGGGCGAGGAGGCCCGGGCATGACGGGCGTCGTCGAGGCAGGGCTTCATTCCTATATTGCCGAGATCGAGCGCGCAGGGGCCGCGAGGTCCGGCCGGGAACCGTCGTGGTTGACGAGCGCGCGCGAAGAGGCGAGTGAGCGTTTCCGGACGCTCGGGTTTCCCTCGACCAATGAGGAGGAGTGGCGCTTCACGAGCGTCGCGCCGATAGCGAAGACCGGTTTCACACGACCCGCCGAGCTGCGCTCCGCGATCGCCCCGTCATCCGTCACGCCGTTCAGCCTCTCCACGCTCGCAAGCGCCGAGCTGGTGTTCGTGAATGGCCGATACGCAGCCGGGCTGTCGATCATCCGCACGCTGCCTCGGGGCATCCGGGTCGAAACGCTTGCTTCTGTGCTCGTGTCTCATCCTGACCAGATTGAGCCTTACCTCACTCGCGTCGCCGGCTTGGGGCGCCAGGCATTTACCGCGCTCAATACCGCGCTCTTCGCCGACGGTGCCTTCGTGCATGTGCCGGCGAGCGTGACGCTCGATGCGCCGATCCACGTCCTGTTTATTTCGACGGCCCGGGGAAACGATGTCCCGACGATGTCCCATCCCCGGCTGCTCGTGGTCGCCGCCGAAAGCAGCCACGTGTCAATCATCGAGAGCTACGTCGGCGCGAGGGACGACGCGAGTCCGCGAGGCGACGGCGCCTACTTCACCAACGCCGTCACCGAAGTGATCGTCGGCGACAACGCGTCTGTCGAACACTACAAACTGCAACAGGAAACCGCCCGCGCCTCTCATATCGCCACGATGCACGTGATTGGGCAGCGGAACGCCCGGTTTCAGTCACACTCCCTGAGCTTCGGCGGGTCGTTCGTCCGCAACGACGTGATCGCGGTGCTGGACGGCGAAGGCGTCGACTGCACGCTGAACGGCCTGTACCTCGCTGACGACCGGCAGCTCGTCGACAACCACACGACCATCGATCATGCCAGGCCGCATTGCGGCAGTCGTGAGATGTACAAGGGCATCCTCGCCGGTCACGCCCGCGCCGTCTTCAACGGCAAGATCGTCGTCCGCCCCGACGCCCAGAAGACGGACGCCAAGCAGACCAACAAAGCGCTCCTCCTCTCCGAGGACGCCCAAATCAACACCAAGCCGCAGCTCGAGATCTTCGCCAACGACGTCAAGTGCACGCACGGCGCGGCAGTCGGGCAGATGGACGACGAGGCGATTTTTTATCTACGGGCGCGAGGCCTGGGCATTGCCGAGGCCCGCAACCTGCTCATTCACGCGTTCGCGGGCGACGTGTTGAACAGGATGCCCCTCGAGCCGCTCAGGACGCGCGCGGAGGCGGTGCTGCTCCAGCAGCTGCCGAACGAAGGATGAAGTCCTTGAACGTGGCGGCGATCCGCCGGGACTTCCCGATCTTGCACGAGCTGGTCCGCGGCAAGCCGCTGGCGTACCTGGACAACGCCGCGACGACACAGAAGCCGCAAGTCGTCATCGACCGCCTGACGCGGTACTACGTCGAGGAGAACGCGAACGTTCATCGGGGTGTGCACTGGCTCAGCGAGCGGGCTACCGACGCGTACGAGGAGGCGCGCGCCACGGTCCAGCGGTTCCTCAACGCCTCACAGCCAGGCGAGATCGTCTTCGTCCGCGGCACGACTGAAGGGATCAATCTTGTCGCCGCGACCTACGGCCGCGTGCACGTCGGCGCCGGCGACGAGATCGTCATTTCGACGATGGAGCACCATTCCAACATCGTTCCCTGGCAGCGCTTGTGCGAGGAAAAGGGCGCGACGCTCCGCGTCATTCCGATAAGCGACGCCGGCGAGCTGGACCTCGAGGCGTACGAGAAGCTCCTGAACGGCCGGACGCGGATCGTGTCTGTTGTGCACGTGTCGAACGCCCTCGGCACGATCAATCCCGTCGAGGAAATCGTCCGCCTGGCCCACGCCCGCGGCATTCCCGTGCTCGTCGACGGCGCCCAGGCGGTTGCGCACATGAAGGTCGACGTGCGGGCGCTCGGCTGCGACTTCTACGTCCTCTCTGGCCACAAGATGTTCGCTCCAACCGGTATCGGCGCGCTCTACGCGACAGCGCCGCTTCTGGAAGCGATGCCGCCGTATCAAAGCGGCGGCGACATGATCCGCTCCGTCACGTTCGAGCGCACGCTCTACAACACGCCGCCGCACAAATTCGAAGCAGGGACGCCGGACATCGCCGGAGCCATCGCGCTGGGGACGGCAATCGAGTATCTGACGGCGATCGGCTACGACAGCATCGCGGCGCACGAGCACGACCTGCTCGAATACGGCACCGCGGCGCTCTCACAAGTCCCAGGCGTCGTCCTGATGGGAACCGCCAAGAAGAAGGCGGCCGTCATCTCGTTCGTGGTCGACGGGGTCCACGCTCACGATGTCGGGACGATTCTCGACACCGCGGGCGTCGCCATCCGCACGGGACATCATTGCTGCCAGCCCCTGATGCACCGGCTGGGCGTCCCGGCCACCGCCCGCGCGTCGTTGGCGCTTTACAACCTGCGCGAAGAGATTGACGCGCTCGTCACCGCGCTGGCCAAAGTGCACGAGGTGTTCGCTTGATCCAGCTGCCCGAGGGATTCGCGTGACGTCCGATCTGCAGGATCTCTACCAGGAAGTCATCCTGGACCACAACCGGCGGCCCAGGAATTTTCGCGCCCTCGACAACTCAGGGCGGCCGGGGACCGGGGCCCCCGGTTCGGGGGATGCCGCGCCAGGGGCGGCCAGAATCCGCAAGGTCGAGGCCCACAACCCGTTGTGCGGTGATCGGCTGACCGTCTATCTCCGCGTCGAAGATGACGTGATCAAGGAGGCCGCGTTCCAGGGCGTCGGATGCGCGATTTCGAAGGCGTCGGCATCGCTCATGACCGACAGCGTCAAGGGCAAGACGCTGGCCGAGGTCGAAGCCCTGTTCGAGCGCTTCCATCGCGCCGTCACCGCGCCGCCTGACGCGCCGGTCGAAGATCTCGGCAAGTTGTCCGCGTTGACCGGCGTCCGTCAGTTTCCCGTCCGCGTCAAATGTGCGACCCTTGCATGGTACGCGCTGCGCGCCGCGGCAGAAGCTCGAGACGAGGTGGTCTCCACCGAATGAAACCGCTTCCCGTTATCCAGAATCCAGGCGCCTCACAGTCGGCACCTGGGTCGACGGACCCGACCGGGACCACCCAGCCCCAGACCGCCGGCATGACGAACGATCCTGCTCGCGCCGCCGCGCTCCGTCCGCAAATCGTGAACGCGCTCTCGGCCGTGTTCGACCCCGAAATTCCGGTCAATATCTACGAGCTCGGCCTGATCTACGACATCATCGTCGACCAATCGAGCGCGGTCGGGATCCGGATGACGCTCACGGCGCCCGCGTGCCCCGCCGCGCAGACGCTTCCCATCGACGTCAGGAATGCGATTGCGCGCATCCCCGACGTCACCGACGTGAAGGTCGACATTGTCTGGGACCCGCCCTGGGGCCGCGACCGCATGTCCGACGCTGCCAGACTGCAGCTGGGCCTGTTCTGAGCTCGTCCCGTTCGGGACCCTCTCAAAACCGTCGCCGGACTGACAAGTTCGGTACTCTGCTGGGCGTTGGATTTCGCTTTTGGCGCCCTGATTCCGGACGGCAGCGACGTCGTCGGGTGGTGGCACAGTTCTTTCTGATGATGGGCTCGAACCGTACCGCGGGCGGCGTGCGGCCGCGGAGAAGGAGCGAGATTCATGCGTCGTACGTCAGTCCTCCTGTGCGCCAGCGCGATCGGGCTTGCACTCGGCGGCGCGTTCCTGCCAGCCTGCGAACGCGACGCACAGGCCATGAGCCCTGAAAAGTTGGAGCAGCAATATGGTGTAGCCGGTGCTTACGCCGACACCGTGGCCACGCCGGACGGGTCCATCAAGGGAACCGTCGTTCCTGTCACGCTTGCCGACGGTCGAAAGGCGCAGCTGGTGATTCCCGCGCCGCATGCGAGCGAACCGCACGCGGTGTACATGCGCGATGACAATGGACTCCACCCGGTGCACGTCAGCGAGCGGACAAGCCGGGACGAGCTCGCGCGATCGCCCGCAGTGGTCGAGACACGACCCGAGCGCGCACATCCCGCGAAGCGTTCGTGGGAGAAAGACGCGCTCATCATCGGCGGCAGCGCGGGCGCCGGAACGCTGATTGGCGCCGTCGCCGGGGGTGGCAAGGGCGCAGCGGTTGGCGCCACCGCAGGAGGCATCGGCGGGCTCATTTACGATCTGGCCACTCGAGACAAAAACCGGAACTGAGCCGACAACCGAACGCGCGCGAATTGACGGCTGGACAACCATACCTGTTTAATAGTCCCGTCAATGACGCCTTCGAGCGGGTCGCCGGGCTCCGGCCTGATGGCCGACCTGGGCATGACCCGCCGGATCCCACGCCGCGACTTCCTGAACGGCGTCGCCATCGCCATCGCCGGCGCCTCCCGCCTCGTGCGGGCGTCCCCGCGGGGCATGGAGCAGATGGCTCCCCCCGCGATCTATCCGCCCGCGCGCACCGGGCTGCGCGGCAACTATCCCGCCGCCGTCGATGCGTTCGCGCCAATGCAGTCAGGCGCGTACCGTCAGTTCCCGACGGCTGTCGACACGGGCGAGCGATATGACCTCGTTGTCGTCGGCGCAGGAATCTCCGGCCTGGCAGCCGCGCATTTCTGGAGGCGCGCCCTCGGCAGCAGTCAGAAGATCCTGATTCTGGACAACCACGACGATTTCGGCGGTCACGCCAAACGCAACGAGTTTCAGTACCAAGGGCGGACCTTCATCAGCTACGGCGGCACGATGGGCATTGCCACGCCGTTCCCGTACAGCTACACCGCGAAACGCCTCGTCGAGGAGCTCGGGATACAGGTCGAGCACAACAACGACTACAACGCGCGCCAACCCATCCAGCAGCTCGGCCTGGGCCCGGGCATGTTCTTCGACAAAGAGCATTTCGGCGAAGACCGGCTCGTCGCCGGAAACGGGCGAGTCCCGTGGCCCGAGTTCTTCTCGAAGGCTCCGCTCTCCGATCAGGTCCGAAACGATCTGATTCGCCTCCACGGCAAGAATCCGGATTACATGGCGGGCATGACCTCCGAAGAAAAGGTCGCGAAGCTCGGGAAGATCAGCTGGCAGGACTTTCTGCTGCAGTACGCGAAAGTCTCTCCGGACGCGATCCTGTTCTTCCGCGGCCAGGGTGGACGGAACAACAAGCGAATCGATACCACGCCCGCGCTCGAGGCGGCCCGCCGCGGATCGGTTGGATTCAACGGCCTCGGCATCGACTGGGAGCAGAATCAACCGGTTTTCCGCGAGTCGTCGTACACGTTTCACTTTCCGGACGGCAACGCGTCTCTGGCGCGCCTGCTCGTCAATCGCCTCGTTCCTTCCGCGGTCCCCGGGACCCACGCGATGGACACGATCCTTCAGGCGCCAGTCGACTACGCCAGGCTCGACGATCCCGCCGCCCCCGTCCGCATGCGTCTCAGCAGCATCGTCGTCCGCGTCCAGCACAACGGCCCGCCTGAGCAGGCGAAGAGCGCGCGCATTGCCTATCTTCGTGACGAAAAGGTCCACGCCGTTTCGGCGGCGAACGTCGTGCTGGCGTGTTACAACGGCATCATCCCGGCGCTCGTTCCGGAGCTTCCCGAAAAGCAGCGGGCCGCCCTCACGTACTCGCTCAAGGTGCCGATGATGTACAACAACGTGCTGATCCGGCGCTGGACGTCGTTTGCCAGGCTCGGCATCTCGACAGTCAATTCCCCGTGCATGCTGCACACCGGCACGAGCCTCGATCCGGGCACGACGATCGGCGGTTATCGCGGCATTACGACGCCCGACGAGCCGATCGTCGTGCACATGACCAGCAATCCGAACAGACCCGGGCTGCCGCGCAAGGAGCAGCACCGAGCCGGGCAGCAGCAGCTGCTGACAACGACCTTCCAGCAGTTCGAGCTCGAGATTCGAAGCCACCTCGCGCGCATGCTCGGTCCGGCCGGCTTCGATCCCGCCAGCGACATTGTCGGCCTCACCGTGAACAGATGGCCGTACGGCTACAGCTATACCTACGACACGCTGGCCGATCCAGATGTCCCGCAGGAAGAACGCCCGCACGTGATCGGCCGGCAACGATTCGGCCTGATCACGATGGCCAACGCGGACGCAGGCGCTGCCGCATTCACCAATCAGGCGATCGATGAAGGGCACCGCGCGGTGGAGGAGCTACTCGTCAAGAACGGCCTGACATAGCTGGCCCCCCATGCGCGCCGTGGCCCGCGCCTTATCGAAAGACGACGCCGATCGTCCCGCGCCAGAAGTTGAACGTCCCGCCGTTCAAGACCAGGCCAATCGGGTTGCCGGTGCTGTCGGTGACTTGGAAGTCGCGCAAGTAGCGGAGATCTCCGCGGATCCCGACGTGCTCGGAGAAATAACCCATCACACCGCCGCCGAGATCGTACGCCCACTTGTTGTCCGAGAAGCTCGGCTCGCTGATCATCGTCCGCAACAAACCGACCCCCGCAACGGCATACGGGCGAAGCCCCGCGCCTGTCGTTCCGCCGATCGGGATGCCGATGATGGCGTTGGTCATCACCGTCAGCACGCCGGTCGATCCGAAACGGCCCGACTCTCCGAAGAAGCGGGGCGAATAGCCCACCTCTTCCTCGATGCCCAAGATGCCCTTCCCCATGTATCCGATCAATCCGCCGTAGTCGACCGAGGAGTTGGTCTTGAGCGCGTCGGTGAACTGGTTTCCGGCGACACCGCCAAAATTGACGCCGATGAATGGCGAGAAGTACCCCTCCGCTCGGGCCGGCGTCGGCCTCAACCCCGCGGCGAGGACCACCGCACACACGATCCAGCGCACACTCCCACATCGACGTAGCATTGAGCCTCCTTGATGATTGGCCCGGGTGACAGGCGTCTGCGGAGCGTTCCCCTGAGGGGTTCCCACGGGGAATATTGATGACGTGCGTTCTGAAGTCCGGCAGAAGTGACAGGCAACGACGTCATTATTGACAGTATAAGGCCTCGCGCATCACCGAGACGCGCGCTACGGTCGAGCTGCCAAGGCTAGGCCTTCCCTCGTCGCTTCGCGGCCCAATATGTCTTCATCCGCTGGCTGACAGCCTTCCGGGCTGCGGCTGACATCCGCCAACGTCGTCGCGGACGATTGGCGGACGTCCTGGTGACGCCGGCGCCTTTTGCCAGGATGAACGACACCGGCAATTCGTCGCGGTCGAACGAATCCCGGAGATGGGGAAACAGTTCGATGAGGTACCTGGCTTCCTGAACGAGTTCACCGAGTCGCGCCTCGGCGCCGCGCTTGGCGAGTTCGAGCAGATGTCCGCGACGCATTCGTTTTGACATTCAATCACCTCTTCGTAGCTCTGAATTTCCCGCGGCTGCACCCCTAGCGAGCCGTACGGCCGCCGATGAGAAAGCCGCGGGCTCTGTTCCTGTTATCATGCCCCGTTCCCCTCGAGAAAGGACCGCACATGGACATTGTGTCCCGCGCCAAGAGTATCTGCTTGACGCCCGCAGCGGAATGGCCGGTCATCGCCGAGGAACAGACGTCTACGAGCGATCTGATCACCGGCTACATCGTGCCGCTCGCCGCAATCGGCGCCGTCGCAGGGTTCATCGGGGGATCAGTAATCGGCCAGTCGTTGCCGTTCGGCGGCTACTATCGCATCCCGATCACGACGGGCCTCGGCGTCGCCATCTTCAGCTTCGTGATGGCCGTCGTCGGCGTGTTCGTGATTGCGTTCATCATCGATGCGCTGGCGCCGACCTTCGGCGCACGGAAGAACAGCGCGCAGGCTTTCAAGCTCGCCGCGTACTCGTACACACCGGCGTGGATCGCTGGCGCGCTGCGAATCCTGCCGCTGCTCGGTTTCCTCGGTGTGCTGGTGGGCCTGTACGGGCTGTACCTTCTCTACCTCGGGCTTCCCCGCCTCATGCGCTGCCCCGATGACAAAGCCGTCGGCTACACCGTCGTCGTGGTCATCTGCGCGATCGTGCTCTTCTTCATCATCGCGTCGATCGGCGGCGTGATGATGGGAGCGGGCATGGTCGGCTCGAGGCTGGCGGGTGAGGCACTCGGTGGCGCGATGGCGTCGGCGCCAGGATCTGAGGTCCAGTTCGACAAGAACAGCGCCCTCGGCAAGCTGCAGGACTTGTCCAGGCGGCTCGACCAGACCAACCAGAAAATGGACGCGGCGGCCAGGAGCGGCGACGCCAACGCGCAGGTCGCTGCAGCCGTCGAGGGTCTCGGAACGCTCGTCGGCGGCGGCAAGCGTGTCGATCCGGTCAGTGTCGACACGCTCACCGCCTTCGTGCCGGACACCTTTGCAGGACTCAGGAAAACGTCGAGCGGGGGTGACAAGAACGGGATCGCCGGTCTCGTGGTGTCCAAAGCAGAAGCCACGTACGGGGGCGCCGGCAAGGCCGTGACGCTGCAAATCTCGGACAGCGGCGGCGTCAGCGGGCTCGTCGGCCTTGCTGGCTGGGTCGGCGTACAGGGTCAGCGCGACGACAGCGCCGGCTCCGAGCGCATCGAGACGATCAATGGCCGGCTGACGCACGAGAAGACGTCGAAAGTCGGCGGCGACAACGAGTACGGCGTCGTTCTCGGCGACAGGTTCATCGTGGCCGCGAAAGGACGGATCGACATGGCGGCGCTCAAAGCGGCCGTTTCGGGACTGGATCTGGGCAAGCTGGAAGCGATGAAAGACCAGGGAACGCAACCATAGCCCGGCGAAGCTCTCCTTACATCCTCCACGCGCGGCTCGCACCCTCGTTGAGCGCCAGCGCCCGCTCGAGCCCGACCAGAACCAGATCCGGAAGCAGCGCATCGAATACCGGCTCACGTTCGAACAAACGCGAGAACCCACCCGTCCCGATCACGACGGCCGCCTCCCCTCCAAACGTCGCTTCTTTGATCTCGCGCGTCAGCTCCTTGAGCGCGGCGCGGTTCCCGAAATAGAGACCCGACTGGATGCTCTCCACCGTCGATCGCCCGACGAGCTCCGCGGGCGGTACGATCTCGACGGTGGGAAGACGGGCGGTGTTCCGCTCGAGCGCCTCCATCGCGATGCGCAGCCCTGGCAGAATGATCCCGCCGAGATAGTCGCGGCCCGCACTCACCACATCGAACGTCGTCGCCGTGCCGAAGTCGACGACGATCAGGTGGCGGTTGGGGTACAGGTCGGTCGCGCCGATGGCGTTCGCAATCCGGTCTGGACCCACTTCGAGCGGATTGCGATATCTGATCTTCAGTCCCGTCTTCACCCCGGATTGCAGGATGAACGGATCGATGCCGAAGTACTTGCGGCAGCAGCTCCTGAGCGAGTAGACGATCTCCGGCACCACCGAGCACAACGCGATCTGCTCGACGATCGACGGATCCCGGCCATTTTCGCGGAGGACCCCACGCAGGAAGAGCCCCAGTTCGTCGGACGAGGTCGGAGTCCGCGACGGTTTCCGAAACCGCATCGTCAGCTGGCGGGACGAAGGGACTGCCGAACGATCGAACACCCCGCCGAAGATCTCACTGTTTCCAACATCGAGCGCCAGAATCATCGCTCTCCCCTCACATCATGCGGCCCACCTGGACCCACCCGAGCCACGGGACCCACTCGATTGACTCGAGCCACCTGACCCGTTCGACTTACTCGACGCAATCGCGACGTTATCAATCAGCCGCACGCCGCCAAGCCGCACGGCGCCCAACCGGCGGGCGCCTCCGTTCTGTGTGACGTCGGCGACATCCGCGACATAGTCAACCGCAAAACCCGTCGCCGCGAGCTCGCGTGCCGCATCCCCTGCCGTTCGCGCCGACGACAGGACGCGATAGAAGCCCGGTGCGCGCGCGCGATCGGCCGCGCCAAGACGGGTATTCCTCGAGCTGAGGGCGAGACCGTCAGGGTCACGGATGGTTGGACAGCCAACGATCGCCGTGGGAATGAAGAATGCGTCGACCAGTCCGCGAACCAGCTCGAGCTGCTGCCAGTCTTTTTCGCCGAAGTACGCGCGATCGGCGCCCGCGATCTGAAGGAGCTTCGAAACGACGGTCAGCACGCCCTCGAAATGACCGGGACGATGAGCGCCTTCGAATCTTGCCGAAAGCCCGGTCTCCCTGACGCGGTACCGGTAGCCGTCACGATACAGGTCTCGCTCGCTCGGCAGAAGGACGTAATCCACGCCCTCCGTCCGCAAGCTCGCGAGGTCACCCTCGAGCGTGCGAGGATAGCTGGCCAGGTCGGCGCCCTCGTCGAACTGCGCGGGGTTGACGAAGATGCTGACGAGCGTCAGATCGTTCTCCGACCGGCTGCGTCGCACCAGCGAGAAATGCCCCTCATGCAGCGCGCCCATCGTCGGGACGAAGCCAAGCGTCCGGCCCGCTCGAGCCTGCGCGCATCGCCCGCGCCACGCCGCGGGCGTCTCGAAGATCTCCATCACGAGTAGCTCTCCTCCGCCGCCGGGAACGTGCCGTTCTTGACATCCGCGTCGTACTCGTCGAGCGCGTGTGTGAGCAGACGCCCGCCGTCGAGATAGCGTCGGACGAATCGCGGGGTCGCGTCTCCCGGGCTCACCCCCCAGAGGTCGTGCAGCACCAGGACCTGTCCGTCGGTACACGGACCGGCCCCGATGCCGATCGTTGGAATCGTCAGCTCCGACGTAAGGCGCGCCGCGAGATCCGAGGGCACGCATTCGACGACGAGAGCGAAGCAGCCGAGGTCTTGGAGGGCGCGCGCCTGCCGGAGGATCGAACCGGCATCTCGGTCCGTCTTCCCCTGCACACGGAAGCCACCCAACTGATGCACCGATTGAGGGGTCAGGCCGACATGTCCCATGACAGGAATGCCGGACTCCACGATGTGCCGGATGATGCGCTCGTGGCCGACGACGCCTTCGAGCTTCACCGCCTGCGCGCCGCTGGTGACGAGGGCGCCTGCGGCCGTCATCGCCGCTGAGATTCCCTTCCGGAACGAGAGGAACGGCAGATCCGCGATCAGGAACTTGCCGGTGGCCGCGCGGGACACCGCGCGGGTGTGGAGCGCCATCAGCCTCACCGTGGCCGCAACCGTCGTTTCATGACCGTGCACGACCATGGCCACCGAGTCGCCAACCAGGATGGCGTCCACGCGCGAGCGGGCGACGAGCTGCGCCGACCACGCATCGTACGCGGTGACGATAGAGATCTTGCGGCCGTCGGCCTTGAAGCGAGCGAACTCGCGGACGCTGGTCATGGCCGGTGGTGCGCGGTCCGACCCGCGTCAAACGGTGATCGCGAAGTTGGTGGCTGAGCGCTGGTCAGGCGGACGAACGAGGAAGTGCCGAACGCAGGTACCTGTCGCATGGATCAGGTCCTCCTTGAGGAAGCCCAGTCGTGGGGTAACAGCGACGCGGTCGCCGTTCGCGGGAATCGGCGCCGTTGGCCTATTGTACCGCGCCTTGCGGGCCCGGGCGTATTAGTTGACATTATCAAATAGTTATTTGACAATGGCCGGCATGGACCCCACTGCGCGCGTCCAGGCCGTCCGCAGCTTCAACCGCTTCTACACCAAACGCATTGGCGTTCTCCAGAACGGCTGGCTCGGCAGCCCGTTGTCCCTCGCGGAGGCGCGCGTGCTCTACGAGATGGCCCATCACGAGCAGCCGACGGCGACCGATATCGGCAAGGAGCTCGGGCTCGACGCCGGGTACCTCAGCCGCATGCTTCGCAGTCTGGACCAGCGCGGGTTCGTTCGCCGCACGCGCTCCAATGCCGACCGACGGCGCGCCGATCTGTCGCTCACACGGGTCGGACAGGCGGCGTTCGCGCGCCTCGAGCAGCAGACCAACGACGACGTGGCGGCGATGCTCGGGAAGCTGCCCGCAGGCGATCAACGCCGGCTCGTGGAGGCCATGCACGTCATCGAAGGATTGGTCAGCGCGAGGCGGGAGGGGCCTCGGTCGTACGTGCTGCGGCCGCCGCATGCAGGGGACCTGGGGTGGATCGTGCACCGCCAGGGGGCTCTCTACGCCGAAGAATGGAACTACAACGTGGAGTTCGAGGCGCTGGCCGCTGAAATCGTCGCGGAGTTCGTAAAGCATCTGCGGCCGTCCAAGGAGCGCTGCTGGATCGCGGAGAAGGACGGCGAGATCGTCGGCTCGGTCTTCCTCGTCAGCAAATCGGAGACCGTGGCAAAGCTTCGACTGCTGTTCGTCGAACCGTCAGCGCGCGGTCTCGGCATTGGCTCCCGCCTCATTGACGAATGTGCGCGGTTCGCAAGGCAAGCTGGATATCGGAAGATCACGCTGTGGACCCAGAGCGAGCTCCGCGCAGCCCGTCGCCTGTACAAGAAGGCGGGGTTCAAGCTCACGGCGAAACAGGCGCACGACAGCTTTGGCAGGAAAGGCCTCGTGGCCGAGACGTGGGAGCTCCCGCTCTGAGAGCGCTCTTGCCAGCCAACAGACAACTGTAGTAGATCTAACCACGTCTGGAGGAGACTGACGTGGCGCTGCCGAAATTGACGAAGCTCGAACACCAGATCATGGAGGCGCTGTGGAGCCATGGCGCCAGCTCGATCCGGGAGATCCAGGAACGATTCCCCAGGAAAGAC
>DATKHR010000111.1:0-64207 GCA_035510155.1 Vicinamibacterales bacterium | reverse complement strand
CGCGGTTCGCAAGTCGACCGACAAGCCCACGCTGCTCCTCATCAGTCGCGAGGGTGTCGGCGACGTGTTCGTGACCGTGAAACCGTCGCACAACGGTTGAGAATGCGTCATGGCTGATGGCTCATTGGCGGATGGTCCGATAGTTTGTCCATCAGCCGTTAGCCGTCAGCCATTTCTCTGTTCCGCGCCGACCGCAATCCCAATCCGCAATAGAATGGTTCGCCATGGCCATCCTCCACCGATGGGACGATGTCCCGACCGAGCAGCTCGCGCCGGGCGTCCGCCGGCGGTACCTGACAGCCGAGCGCATGACGCTGGCGCGCTTCAGCCTCTCGCGCGGCGCCATCGTGCCTGCGCACGCCCATGACAACGAGCAGGTCAGCTACGTCGTGTCGGGTGCCGTGCGCTTCCTCGTCGCGGGAGAAGAGATCGTTGTTCGGACCGGCGAGGCGCTGCAGATTCCGTCATGGGCCGAGCATAGTGTGACCGTCATCGAAGACGCCGAAGTGATCGATGTCTTCAGCCCCGTCCGGCAGGACTGGATCGACAGGACGGACACCTATTTCAGATGAGCGTTTTCTCGGTCCTTCCTACTCCATTCGACGCCCGCGGCGATTTCGATCCCGACAGTCTTCGGCGCGTCATCGACCTCTTTCTCGCCGACGGCGTCACCGGGTTCACGGCGCTCGGCGTGACCAGCGAGGTCGCGCGCTTGACGGACCGGGAGCGCGATGTCGTGCTCGACACCGTGCTGACCCATGTGTGCGGCCGCGCGCCGGTAGTCGCGGGGACCACCGCCGACGGATTGCGAACGTGCATCGAGTACAGTCGCCGCGCCAAGAAGGCCGGCGCGGCATCGTTGATGATCAGCCCTCCTCGGATGGCCAAGATCAACTCGGCCATGACCGGTTTTGCGCTGCGCCGCCGCGGCGCCATCACGACGCCAGCCGTTCGCCCGCCTGGCGGCACACTCGATCAGCCCACAATGGTGGCCCTGGATCGCGTCATGAATTGGGTGAGCGCCTCATGAACCTCGGACTGACCAACAAAGTCGCTATGGTCGGCGGCGCCAGCAAAGGGCTGGGGTACGCCGTCGCCCGGGCGCTCGCCGGCGAGGGCGCGTCCGTGTCGATTGCGTCGCGCGATCCCGAAGCGATCAGACGCGCGGCAGATCAAATCATGAACGCCACGGGCGCTCGAGTCCTTCCTGTGGTCGCGGACCTCAGCACGGCTGACGCGATCGCCCGCTGGCACGCCGAAACGCTGAAGGCTTTCGGCGGGATCGACGCGCTGTTTGCGAACACCGGAGGACCGCCCACGGGCGGCGCGCTTGGCCTCGACGACCACGCCTGGCAAAGCGCGTTCGATTTGCTGGTGATGAGCGTTGTTCGCACCGTTCGTCTGGTCGTGCCGTCGCTGCGAGCTCGTGGCGGGGGCTCGATCGTCATCGGCACCTCATCGTCGGTGAAGGAGCCGATTGCCAACCTGGCGCTGTCCAACGTGTTGCGGTCTGGCGTCACGTCTCTGGCGAAAACACTTTCGCTGGAGCTCGCTCCCGACCGAATCCGCGTCAACACCCTGATGCCAGGCCGCATCGAGACGGATCGTCTGCGATACCTCGACGAGATTAACGCGAAGCGGAGCCTCACATCGGTCGACGATCATCGTGCGCGCGTGATGGCGACAGTGCCGCTCGGCCGCTACGGCGCTCCGGACGAATTCGGACGCGTGGGCGCATTCCTTCTGTCGGACGCAGCGTCGTACATCACCGGGACAAATGTGCAGGTCGACGGCGGCTTGTTGAAGGGAATGATCTGAGTGGGTGTCGCCCGAAACCTCCTGCTGGCCGTGTCGACCAACGCGTGGGTCCGTGAGCGCGCGACCAAAACAGCATTCGTTCGCCGCTCAGTGTCGAGCTTCATGCCGGGCGAGCGCCTCGAAGACGCGCTCGGCGCCGCGGCGCTCCTGCAGCAGGAGGGTGTCGGGACGATTCTCACGAAGCTCGGTGAAAACCTGACCCGAGCCGACGAAGCCGAGGAGGTGACAGGCCATTATCTCGACGTCCTTGACAACGTGTCCGCCCGAAAGCTCAATGCTGAAGTGTCGATCAAACCGACGCAGCTCGGGTTGGATCTCGACAAGGAGCTCTGTTACCGGAACCTCGAGCGGCTGATCGATCGGGCGGCGTCCGGCAACAACTTCATTTGGATTGATATGGAGAGCTCGCCGTACGTCGATCCGACCATCGAGCTGTTTCGCCGCGCCAGGGCTCGGACGTCCCGGGTCGGCCTGGCGCTGCAGGCGTACCTTCGGCGGACGGAGCGGGATGTCGAGGCGCTGATACCGCTCGGGTCCGCGGTGCGGCTTGTCAAAGGCGCCTACCTCGAGCCGGCGTCGGTTGCGTTTCCGAGGAAGGCCGACGTCGACGAGAACTACTTTCGTTTGGCATGCCGGCTCTTGGCGGGCAATGCCCGCGTGCACATCGCGACGCACGACTCGAAGCTGGTCGAGCGCATCGGCAAGTTCATCGAGGACAACCGCGTGCCACGGTCGGCGTCTGAGTACGCGATGCTCTATGGGATCCAGCGCCCGCTCCAGCGGCGGTTGGTCGCCTCGGGGAAGCCGCTCCGGGTGCTCATCTCGTACGGCGAGTACTGGTTCCCGTGGTACATGCGGCGATTGGCCGAGCGTCCAGCCAACGTCGGGTTCGTCATCCGGAACATCTTCGCGCGGTGATACGCTCACGCCATGCCGAGGTCAATCCGAGACATGCCGAGGTCAATCCGAGGTTTAAATGTCCCTTGACGATCTGATCACGATGCTCGACTACCACTACTGGGCTCGCGACCGCATGCTCGACGCGCTCGAGAGGCTTCCCCCCGAGCAGTACGCAAGGGACCTGGGCAGCAGCTTCAAGTCGATCCGCGAAACGGTCGTGCACATGTACGCCGCCGAATGGGCGTGGTATTCGCGCTGGCAGGGGGCGTCACCGACGGCGTTGTTGACGAGCGAGCCCTATCCCGACGTCGCATCGATCCGCCGAGCGTGGACAGAAACCGAAGCCAACGTGCGCGCGTTTGCCAACCGCCTCGGAGGGTCAGGCGTCACGAAGGTCATCGAATACAAGCTGCTGAACGGGTCGGCCGGCGCGTCGCCGTTCTGGCAGATGCTCCAGCATGTGGTCAACCACGCGAGCTACCACCGCGGGCAGGTCACAACGATGCTGCGGCAGATGGGGGCGCAGCCCGCGAAGCCGATGGACATGATCGCGTTCTATCGGACCAGGTCATGAGTGGTTGGGAGGGCGTGATGAACCGTTTGTTTGCTCGTGCCGCGTTGTTCTCGACCGCGTTTGCGTTGATAGCCTTCGCGCCAGGTTCAGTCTCGAGGGCGGCCTCGCCCGCCGCGATCGGCGCCGGGTCGACGATCGATGGGAGGCCAACGATCGAACAGTTTCTGAGCCCGGCGTATCCTCAGGATCTCGTGTCGGCCAAGAAGGCCGACCGAGTCGCGTGGTGGGCGTACGAGCGCGGACGGCGCAATGTGTACAGCGCGGCGGCGCCCGACTTCCGCCCGGTTCGACTCACCGGCTTCGAGGAAGACAACGGCGTCGACATCAGCGACCTTCGGATCTCGGACGACGGGATGGTGGTGACGTTCGTCCGCGGAACCGAGCCCAACCGAGACGGGTGGGTGGCGAACCCGACGAGCGATCCGAGTGGCGCTGAGCGAACGGTGTGGGCCGCGCGGACCAGTGGAGGGGCTGCCTGGAGGATTGGCGAGGGGACGTCGCCGGTGCTCTCGCCCGATGGCGGGACTCTCGTGTTCGCCAAGGACGGGCAGATCTACGCCTACGACGTGAGCCCGCGGGCCGAAGCCGGCAGTCCCACGCCTCCCCCCGGAGAACGGTCGACGAGCCCGCGTCTGACCGGCGCTCGTCGCGGCGCGCCGATCATCAGAGCGTGGGGCGCCAACGGCGGCATGGAATGGTCGCCTGACGGCAAGAAACTCGCGTTCGTCAGTAACCGGGTCGACCATGCGTTCGTAGGTGTCTACGACCTCAAGACGCATGGCGTCAAGTTCCTCTCGCCGAGCGTCGATCACGACGCGAGTCCGACATGGTCGCCCGACAGCAGGCGCGTGGCCTTCATCCGCCGGCCCGGGACGCCCTTCGGCCTGCAGGCGCAC
Source organism: Vicinamibacterales bacterium (assembly GCA_035510155.1). GTDB lineage: Bacteria > Acidobacteriota > Vicinamibacteria > Vicinamibacterales > CAVVIG01 > DATKHR01. The sequence continues at coordinate 60,019 of DATKHR010000111.1, read as the reverse complement.
CAGGGCCTCGGCAGCATCGGGAACCCCGATGGACCGGCTTACAACCCGTTGAACGCTGTGCGCAACGGCGGGCGTGGCGGTCAGGGACGCGGGGGCGGCGGCCAGTCGCCCGATCAGGCGGGACGCGGCAGGTCAGGAGAGTCGGGCCAGCCGGCGGAGCGACCAGGACTGACGACGGCAGCCTTTGCGGGTGGTTACACGCTCTCATTCTGGGTTGCGGATGTTCAGACCGGCGAGGCGCGCGAATTCTGGCACAACCAGCCCGACGACCGACAATTCACCGCTGTCAACGCGATTCGGTGGGCCGGGACGGACCACGTGATCTTCCAGGCGGAGCCGGAAGAATGGATTCGGGTCTATACAGTGGGCGTCACATCCGACCCGGGCCCCGAATCGGGTGGGGTCGAGCTGCCGGTCGCCCTGACTCCGGGTGACGGCATGGTGGAGAACTTCAGCCTGTCGAGCGACGGCGCTTACCTTTATTACTGCACGAACGCCGGCGACATCGATCATCGCCACATCTGGAAGGTGCCGGTCGCCGGCGGTCCGGCAGTGCAGATGACGCGCGGCGACTCGATCGAGACCTCCCCGGCTGCGCTGGCCTCGGGCCGGCAGGTGGCGGTGCTCAGCGCGGATGCGAAACGGCCGCAGTCGGTCGGCATGGTGTCAGCGGAAGGTGGATCGGCAAGGATCATCTTTCCCACGCTGCCGAAGGACTTTCCGGTGGCGGACGAGGTCAGTCCTCAGGCAGTGATCACGCAGGCTCCCGACGGTCTCGAGATTCATAATCAGCTGTTTCTTCCGAACGATTTGAAGCCAGGCGAGAGGCGCCCCGCGATCGTCTTCGTACACGGCGGGCCGATCCGTCAGATGCTGCTCGGCTACCACTACATGCACTTCTACCACATCGCGTACGCGGTGAATCAGTGGCTTGCGAGCCGGGGATACGTCGTGCTCTCGGTGAACTATCGGAGCGGCATCGGGTACGGGAAGTCGTTCCGCACGGCGTCGAACACCGGTGGGCGCGGCAACGCGGAGTACCAGGACGTCGTGGCGGGTGGGAAGTATCTGCAGTCGCGTCCTGACGTGGATCCGGGCCGCGTCGGCATCTGGGGATTGTCCTACGGCGGGGTGCTCACGGCGCAGGCGCTCGCGCGAAACTCCGACATCTTCAAGGCCGGCGTGGATCTCGCGGGCGTTCACCTGTGGGGCAGCTCGCTCGATCCCGACAACGTCTCGTATCAGTCGTCGGCCATTTCCGCCATCGACACCTGGAAGTCACCGGTGCTCCTGATCCATGGAGACGACGATCGGAACGTCCAGTTCTCGCAGACCACGGGATTGGTCCAGCTGCTGCGCGCGCATCACGTGTATTACGAGCTGATCGTCTTTCCAGACGACACCCACGAGACGCTCCTGCACAAGCGCTGGATGACCGCGTTCAACCGCCTCGACGAATTCCTCGCCCGGTTCCTGAAAGGCGATACGAGCCGAACGACGGCGGGGCACCAATGAAGCCGCGCTCACACGGCTGACTTGGCGCCTCGACGCGGTTATTGCTGCGACGTCGCCGTGGGTCGCGCCGATCGAGTGCCCTCGAAGAACCGGACGACGTCCTGCTTGAGCGCCTTGTGAGCGGAAGCCCTGATGTAAATCATGTGGCCGGCCTCATAGTAGCCGAACGACACGCGATCGGTGAACGTCTTGTCGTATCCGAGATGCGCGAAGTTGAGCTCCATCCCGCCCATGACCGTCGCCATGTCGTAGTATCCCTGGGCGACGAAGATCTTCAGAAACGGATTGTGCGACATTGCCGAGAGCAGCGCGCCGGTCTCGTCCATGTAGCGGTTCTCGAACGGATCCCAATTCCAAGGCCGCACGTTGCCTGACGTCGGATAGTGCAGTTCGCTTTGCCACTTCAGGTCGTTTTTCACATAGTCCTGAAACATCGCTGTGTAGGGGCCCTGGACGGCCGTATTCGAGATATCGAACTCCTCGGTCTCGCCGGCCGCGTCGCCCTCGACGGCCGTGAATCGACTGTCGAGACGCCCCAGTACGAGGCGCCGGTCGCGGAGGAGCTCTTTTCTGAACCGCCCGGGGGCGATGCGCAAGTTCGCTCGCAAAACGTACTCGGGAGTGAGGCCCGTGAATCGCGCGAGCTTCTGTGCGAGAGCCGTGCGCTCCGCCGTGGCCAACCGGTTGCCCCGGGCGAGCGCTGTCAGATACTCGCCGAACGCAAAGTCGCGGGCCGCGTCGGTGGCTCTTTTGAGATCGCCGAGATCCGCCGGCAGCTTCTTGTGATACCACGCCGTCGCCGTGTAGGTCTCGATGTGCGCGGCGTATGCGATGTCGTTCTGATCGGAGGGCGACAAGGTCTGGTACGTCAGCAGCGTAGACACCAGCACAATGCCGTTCAGCTCGATGCCGTGGCGGTCCTGCAGCTCCTTCGCAAGACCCGCGGATCGAATCGTGCCGTAGCTTTCGCCAATCAGGTACTTCGGCGACGGAAACCGGCTGTAGGTCTTCAGGTACTCGTTGATGAACTCGCCGAACGCTCGAAGATCGCCGCGCACGCCATGAAACTGCTTGTTGTCGGTGTCGCCGACCGCGCGGCTGTAGCCGGTATCAATCGCGTCCACGAACACGAGGTCGGTTACGTCGAGCAGCGATTGCTCGTTGTCGACGAGGTGGTAAGGCGGTGCCGGCTGAAACCCATCGTCGGCCATCTGCACGTGGCGAGGCGCAAACGATCCCATGTGCAGCCAGATTGTCGCGGCGCCCGGCCCGCCGTTGAACAAGAACGACAGCGGCCGTGTTCTTGCGTTCTCGCCGTCTCTCGTGTACGCGACGAAGAACATCCGCGCCGCCACTCTCCCATCATCCAACCGGATGGGGAGCGTGCCGACCGTGGCGGTGTACTTGATGTCCTGCCCCTCGAGCCTGATCGTGTGCGAGGTTTGAGAGATTTTCTCCTCGGCTGGACCGGCGGTCTCGACCGTTGACCTGGCGGCGGGGCCCGCCTGCGCGCGTGCGGGCGCGGGTGCAGCCGGCTCCTGGGCGAACGCGAACCCGGATGCCCCCAGACATCCGGCTACCGTGGCAACCATCACGAATCGTCGCACCATACGGGCAACTCCTCCTGGCGAACCTACCCGGAATCGATGATACACCGTGGAATCTCGGCGTGGCTGCCGGGAGCCGAGCCTAATCTTCCTCAGGGGGCCCGCCGCCGGTTTTCGCGACGTCCTCCTGCTTCACGCGATCGACGTTGAACCTTTGTGCGCTGGCGATGATCTTGTCGAGTGCTTCGTCGAAGTCGAACGACGTCGCCTTCGAGAAGCGCGTGTAGTTGACGCGAGCGACGACGAACGCCTTCAGATAAGGACTGGTGAGCCCCTTCGCTTTCAACTTCTCGACCGCCGCGCTCACGCCGTCGTCGAGCTTCAGGATCTTCCGGCCGCGGCGTTCGCGTTCCTTGAGCGCCTTGCGGATGGGCTCGTCGAGGAATTCGTCGACGCGACGCAGGATCGACTGGTAGGCGCCGCCGCTGAACCGCGGGCGCTCCTCATAGCAGACCCCCAGAGTCAACAGCGCCGGCTGGTCGAACTCGAAGGCGTACGCACGCTCGGTCTGATCGCTCGTGGTCGCCAGTGCGCGCGCCATTCGGATAGTTTCGAGCGACTTCTCGCGCAGGTTGTGCGCTTTCTCGGTGTTGAGCGCCAGGATCCTGAACGCGACGCGCGGGTCGGGGACGAGCAGCGCGACGACGGTCCTGGCGCCGAGCCGCTTGAGCGCTTGCAATCGATGATTACCGTTGGGCGTCAGATAGTGCCCGTTTTCACGCACGGCCACGATGGGATCCAGGAACCGGCCGATGGTCTCGATCACGCCCATCAGACGCTTGACGTGAGCATCGGATGGATCGCGTTGGTACGGCGTGGGTTCCACCTTATCAATCGGCAGGGCTACCAGCAGCAGCGGCTCGGCGCCGAACGGGTCCCGATAGCGCCCGAGGACCGCGCCGCCGTCCGTCTCTACGTGCGACACGAGGGCCTCCAAGGCGGCATCGGCGACCTGTCGCGTCTCGGCAGCGGACAGGCCTACCGAACCGGGTGCGCTTTTCTTCCGGCGAACGGGCTTTTTTCGAGGCGGCATGCGGCAATCATATTGCAGCATTCTGTCCGGCGGAGGTGCACGATGATCCGCGGGTTTGCTGCCGTCGGGGTGCTGCTTGCCGCGGCTTGCTTGGCAGAAGCCGCCGCGGCGCAAGATACGGGCCGCCGGAGTGATGAAGACGTGGCGGGTCGCCTCGCCGGCGGCGCGAGAGTCGTGGGGCAGGCGAGAGACGAGATCCCCTCGGACTCGTGGGGCCGCGCGCACTGCGTGATCGTCGTGCCCGAAGCTGACAGCGCCTCGGGCGGGATCGGCCGGGGCGTGATGAGTTGCCGATCCGCAGGCGGTTGGAGCGCGCCGCTGTTTGTCCGACTCACGAGCAGCCGCCCGCTCTCCCGGGGCGATCTGGTGGTTCTGATGATGCCTGAATCGGCTGTGACGCGAATCCTGGAGAGCAGGGTCCAGCTCGAGCGCAACCAGGCAATTGTTTCTTACCAGCGCTCAAAGGGACCGCTCGTGCCGGTTGATCTGTCAGGGAGTGAGTTGATAGCCGACGAAAGAGCGAACATCAGCGTCTACGGCCGCGGGGCGGCACCGAGCACTGTTCTCGCGAGCCGCGAGCTGTCGGCGCCCACCGAAGCCGCGCCGTTCCTGCGCGCGCTCGGGCGGAGTGGGCCTGGACCTCGCACCGACTCACTGGAGACGACCTCTCAGACCTCCATGGGCGCCTCGAGCCTGGACGCTCGATCGGCAGGCCGTTCCATCGGCGACGCGGAGCTGCGGGCCCAGCTCATTGATGCCGAGCAGATGATCGATCGCATGCTCGGCAATTCGATACCCTCGGCGATCGGTACCTCCGGCGTGAGGCCGGGTAATGAGAGACCAGGTTCTGAAAAACAAGCTGACGCCCGGCCCGGTGAAGCCGGGCGTGCCGACACGGTCACCGTGGAGCGGGCGAGGCTGCTGCAGCTGCGACAACAGATCGAATCGCTGCTGGCCAGGTTGAATCGGCGCTGACGCCCGCGGAGTCCGGTCGGGTTCTACTTGCGCGCCGCCGGAGTCAGCGTCGTCTCGAGGCGCTTCCCGTCACGCAGGTAGATCACAGTCGTGGGTTGGCCGATCTTCAGCACATCGAGCGCGTAGGTGTAGTCGTAGATGTTCGTAATCGTCTGCCCGCCGATCTGGACGATGACGTCGCCTTTCCGCAATCCCGCCTGCTCGGCCGGTCCGCCGCCGATGACGCCGCTCAGCAGCAGTCCCTTTGCGTCGGAAGCGTAGTCGGGGATCGTGCCCGTGAACACCCGCACGCCGGCGCGCCCGCTGCCCGGCTGCAGCTGCTGCTCGACCTTCGTAAACTGCGGCGGCCGGTCCGCGTCGACCAGCCGCCTGACGATCGCGACCGCGAAGTCGACAACACGATCGAGGTCGTCGTAATCGATCTTGTCTGCGGTGTCGGACGGCTTGTGATAATCGGCGTGCGCGCCGGTGAAGAAGCTCAGACAGGGAATGCTCACGTTGTTGAAGGTCGCCACGTCCGTCGGCTGGTAGGGATCGTCCTGCACCTGAAGGTCGAAGCCGGCGACGACATTCGCCTGCTCGAGAATCTTCGGCCACTCCGGGCTCGTGCCGGCGCCCTGCACGATGAGCTTGTTGTCCTGCATGCGGCCGACCATGTCGAAGTTCAGGTACGCCGCAATCCGATCAAGCGGGATGGGCGGTGATGCGACGAACGCGGCGGAGCCGAGGAGACCTAATTCTTCGCCAGACCAGAACGCCAGGAGCACGTTGCGATGGCGCGGAGCGTTCGAGAGCTCTTCGGCCATGGCAAGCACGGCGGCAGAGCCGGACGCGTTGTCATCCGCCCCGGCGTGAACCTTGTTGAGCTCGGCGCCGCTCGCCAACGTATTGCCGGCTTCGCCGTGGCCCAGGTGGTCGTAGTGGGCGCCAATGGCCACCCACGGCTTGGATGCCCCCTCGGTACCGGTCGCCGGGAGGTACGCCAGCACGTTGTGGCCGGTGCGCCGCTCCCGTTGCACGCTGGCGCGGATCGTGACTTTGACGCCGGGCATTGGGTAGCCGGTCACGTGCGGATTGCCGCTGTCGAGCGATTGCTGGATCGAGTCGAGCGCTTTTTCTCCAGGCAGCGCCGCGAAGATCGTCCGAGCCGCCGCGCCGCTGATGCTCGCTGCCACGATGCCTGATCCCGAGAGCGCCGTATCGAAGCCCATGCTGACGGTTTCGCCGGCATTCGGAGAGCGCGGCCCCGTGACGACCAGCATCGCCTTCGCGCCGCGCTGGCGCGCGGCCATCGCCTTGTAACGAAGGTCCGCGTAGCGCGCAAGGATGCCGCGTGTCTTCTCATCGGCGTCTTCCGGGAAATAACGGAGGACCACGACGATCTTGTCCTTGACGTCCAGCGTCGCGTAGCTGTCGTAGCCGAAGGTTTGGCTCTCGGGCACGACGATGCCGTAACCGGCGAAAACGGCGTCGCCGGTGACCTCGCCGTCATCGGAGAACGAGAGGGCACGCACGTCCGTGTGGGTGTCGAAGCGCCTGCTGCCCGCGGCCGGCTGAGCGCCCCCTGGCGACGGCACACCGGTGACCGTCAGAATCGACCCCGCGTCTCGCGTTCCCGCCGTGAAGCCGAACGGCATCACGTACTCGGCACGCTCCCCCTCCTGAAGCCGGAGAAGCAGAGGCCGGGCGCCGATGCGCCTCAGCTCGGACTGGAGGTAGTCGGCGGCGAGCTTCTCGCCCTCCGATCCTGCGAGCCGTCCTTCCAGGCGTGGCGACGCGAGCGCCTGCAGGGCTGGGCGCGTTTTGGAGTGTGTCGCGACTGGCTGCGCCGTGACGAGCGTCGCGTGCCCGAGCCAGGCAAGGGCCACGGCGCCCACACGGGCGCCCAGTCGAGCGCGAGAGAGGCGAGTCCAGTTCATCATTTTTCGCTCGATGCCCGGCGGGCCTTCTTCGGAGGGGAGTTTTTCAGCGCTTCGAGCGCTTTCTGGTGATTCCATTCGGCCAGAAACAGCTGCCCGCCGCCTCCGCCCGATCGCGTCGTTGTCCACGCGAGCTGCCGGCCGTCGGGCGACGGTACCGGCAGACCGTCGAAGCCATCCGAGTACGTCACGCGCACCGGCTCCTTCTCGCCCGCAGCGTCGGCGATGAAGATCTCGAAATTCTCGAAGCCGAGCTTGTTGGACGAGAAAAAGAAATAAGCCCCGGAAGGGTGCATGTAAGGCGCCCAGCTCATCGATCCGAAGTCGGTGATCTGTTTCTGGTCGGTTCCATCGATGTTCATCGTCCACACGTCGGCGATGAGCCCCTTCTCATCGAACCGGCGCCAGATGATTTTCCGTCCATCGGGTGTGAAAAACGGCCCGCCGTCGTATCCGGGGGCGTTCGTCAGCCGTTTCTGCCCGCTGCCGTCGGCGCGCATGATATAGATCTCGCCGAAGTAGCTCGGGTCGGCCTCGAGCTGTTTTTTCTCCACGTCGCTCAGAGCACGGTTGTAGGCGTCGCGCATCGAGGAAAACACGATCCACTGGCCATCGGGCGAGTAGCTGCCTTCGGCGTCATAGCCGCGCGCAGTGGTCAGCTGTCGCAGCGCCCCTGTGCTTTCATTGAACGCGTAGATGTCCATGGACGGGTCGTAGTCCCACGCGTAACGCCGCTCCTTGCCGGACGCGCGGAACGTGAGCTCCTCCTCTTGCAGCTGCCGTGATTTCGGGTCGGCGTGCGTCGAGGCGAACTCGATTTCGTCGGTGCCAGGCCGGAAGAACGCGCAGGTCGTCTTGCCCGTGCCCGGTGAGATGCGCTTGGTCTCCCCGGTGGCGAGATCGAGCACGTAGATCTGATAGAACGGGTTGCCCGGCTCCCGTTCGCTCTGAAACACGAGACGTTTGCCGTCCGGCGACCAGTATCCTTCGCCGGCGCGGCGCCCCTCGACCGTCAGCCGGCGCACACGCGTGAGGAAGTCGCGTTCCTGATATGTGGGTGTCTCCTGTTGGTTCCCGCAAGAGCCCCCAACATCAACTCTACGTGCGGAGGCTTCTGAGAAAACGACGCCCAAGGCGATGGCAACCCAAGGTGCCGTGGAGCGAGTGAACGTCATTGGTTGCGCATTATCGCATCACACAACACAGCTCTTCAGTAGGACTCGATATGACAGAGTGTTCCAATTGCGTCCGTCGTGGTCAGAAATGGAACATGATGGCGTAAGTGTCACTTCTATAATGACTTATAGTCGTACATCAGCCATTTCATTGGGAACGCTTGTCCCAGATCTTCACATGCCGCCTGATCGAACTGGTCGCCGAGCCCACCACTAAGCTCTTGATTTTATTGAAGATATCTCGCAGCAGCTAAGCTTGGCCATGGGTTTGCTCCCCCTGCCAAATCATGATCCGTGCGTCCGGCAATTCAACCAGACACAAAGCGGTCTGGGGACCCAAGCGCACGCTCCTGGGAAGCCTGCTCGTTCTTCTGGCTGCCGGGCCGATCGCGTCGGCACAAGGCCAGCCCAACGGTCCAGGCAGGAACGCCAAGAGCGGGCCCAACTCGTTCGTGCATGACTACCGCATGGACGACGAAGTCGCTCGTCGTTCACGCGACGGCAATCCCTTCGCGTTGACGAAGGTCATTGTCTCGCTGGTGCCTGGCGCGCAACTGCCTCCTCAGTTCCAGCGCTTCGCACGCAAGGGACTTGACATCATTCACGGGGTCGCTCTCGAGCTCCCTAATTCCGTTATCCGCCAGCTCGCCGCGCATCCATCAGTCTTTCGCATCAATTACGACCGGCCGGCCGCAATGCACAACTATCGGACGTCGGTCACGGTCGGGGCGCGGGTCGTTCAGAACTACCTCGGTTATACGGGCGCAGGGATTGGCGTCGCCATCATCGACTCCGGCGTGACCTCGTGGCACGACGACCTCACGAACAACAGCTCGGTCCTCTATCCGTACGGCAACCAGCGTGTGTCGATGTTCGTGGACTTCGTGAACGGGCAGACAGCGCCGTATGACGACAACGGCCACGGCTCGCACGTCGCGGGCACGCTCGCCGGCAATGGCTACGACTCGAACGGACAACTGGCAGGTGTTGCGCCCGGCGCGTCGCTCGTCTCGTTGAAGGTGCTCGATCAGAACGGACTGGGGACGATCAGCAACATCATCGCCGCCATGAGTTGGGTCGCCGCCAACTCCGCGACTTACAACATCAGAGTCGTCAACCTGTCGGTCGGCGCGGGCGTGGACGAATCGTACTGGACCGATCCGTTGACGCTCGCCGCGAAAGCGCTCACCGACCAGGGCATTACGGTCGTCGCCGCTGCCGGCAATTTCGGCAAGAACGCCCAAGGCCAACTGCAGTGGGGCGGCATCACGGCGCCCGGCAACGCCCCATGGGTCCTGACCGTCGGCGCCTCGACCACCAACGGCACCGTCACGCGATGGGACGATGCCATGGCAAGCTACAGCTCGTCGGGTCCGACCGCCGTTGATTTCGCGGCGAAGCCGGATCTGGTCGCTCCAGGCACAGGAACGGTCTCACTCGCCGTTCCCGGCAGCACGCTCTATTCAATCGATGCGGCATTTCTCGTCGATGGACAGCCCGCACTCGGGTTCAAGCCGTATCTCGCGCTGAGCGGCACGAGCATGGCAGCCCCGGTGGTCAGCGGCACTGTCGCGCTGATGCTGCAGGCGAACCCACTGCTGACGCCGAACCTGATCAAAGCGATCCTCCAGTACACCGCTCAGTCGTATCCTGGTTATAGCGCTCTGCGTGAGGGCGCGGGATTTCTTAATTCGCTGGGAGCCGTGCGACTGGCGAAGTACTACGCCAATCCCAGGCCGGGCGATCGCATGCCGGCGCAGGCCATCTGGAGCCGCCAGATCATCTGGGGCAACCATCTGATCACGGGCGGCTACATCAACCCGGCGTCGAATGCCTGGGCCACCAACATTGTCTGGGGCAGCGCGAAGACGCTCGGCGCCACAGGCGACAACATCGTGTGGGGCACCGACTGCTCTCCCTGCGACAACATCGTGTGGGGTATGAGCGTCGACAACATCGTCTGGGGCACGGCGGGCGACGGCGACAACATCGTGTGGGGCATGTCCCAGAGCGACAACATTGTCTGGGGCATGGATTGCGGCGGTGCGGATTGCGACAACGTTGTCTGGGGCATGACCGACCCGGTCAGCAACATCGTCTGGGGCACGGCGGCCGCAGGCGACAACATCGTCTGGGGCATGTCGGCAGCGGGGAACATCGTCTGGGGGATGTCGGCCGAAGACAACATCGTGTGGGGCATGTCCGGCGATCCCGCCAGCGACCTGATATTCCCTGATGCCGCCGATGGGGCGCCATCAAGCGTTGGGACAGAATTCGGCGATCCCGACCTTGGGGGGCTTGTCACGCTCCCCAGCTCGACCGTCGCGACGCCATCGTCGGCACCTCTGCCGGGCGGAGGTCTCTAGCCATGGAAAAGATGCCTTACCGATCCAAACTGGAGCCTTCGGTCCGGACTCGCGCGACTCATAGCATGGTTGCCGAGCCTGGAGTGCTCGTCAGTAGCGACTGGCGCAAGGCCCTGCCGCTGCTGACCGGCAAGCGCGTGAGCTTGCGCGAGCTGCGCCCGTCGGACGCGACATCGTTGTTCTCCATGCTGACAACCGAGGAGGTGTCGCGGTTCATTTCTCCGCCTCCCGCCACGATCCAAGGGTTCGAGCGGTTCATCGCCTGGACGCACCGGATGCGCGATCTCGGGACGTACGTCTGCTACGCGGTCACGCTGAACCCGAGCGACGTCGCAATCGGCATCTTCCAACTGCGCGAGCTCGAGACCGGGTTCCAGACGGCGGAGTGGGGATTCGCGATTGGGTCTGAGTATTGGGGCTCGGGCGCCTTCACGGAGGGCGCCGGGCTGGTGCTGCGGTTCGCCTTCGAGACACTGGGCGTCCATCGGCTCGAGGCGCGAGCGTCGGTGAGAAACGGGCGCGGCAACGGCGCGCTCCGGAAGATCGGCGCCGTGCAGGAGGGTATGTTGCGCCGCTCGTTCCTCAGAAACGGCGAGTACCACGACCAGGTGCTCTGGTCAATTCTCGAGGATGATTGGTGCCGCACCGTTGGGCGGCCGGTCTCGGCGTCGGTTCACTGAGATCGGGTGGACCAGGGACCAAGGCCCAAGAGTTAGCCCAGGAAGCGGCGGAGAGTGTGCGGTGTCGCGCCGGGTCGCCAGCGCGCGGGCCGCGCGCGCGTGGCGGACCTGACATCGCCACGTGGCTCTCCGCCGTTTCGCTTTTTGCTCAAAGAATCGCCCACGCCCCTGCCTGCGGCCTCCCATGCGCGAGCCTTGGTAGGATCGCGCCATGAATCGCCAGATTCGCTTAAAGAGCCGTCCGATTGGCGCGCCCACCGCCGACAATTTCGAGGCCGTCGACGCGCCGATGCCCTCGCTCGGCGATCCGCCCGCGGCCGCTGCCCGCACCGGCGGGGCAGCGGGGCCCGCTTGGAGCCCCGTGTTGCGCCGCACGCTGTGGCTGTCACTCGATCCTTATATGCGTGGCCGCATGAGCGACGGGCCGTCGTATGCCGCGCCGGTGGCCGTGGGGGACCCGATGTGCGGGCACACCGTGAGCGAGGTCGTCGAGTCGCAAAACCCGGCGTTTCGACCGGGGGACATCGTGGCCGGCTACGACGGGTGGCAGGAGTTCGCCGTCTCGAACGGAGCGGACCTCCGCACGCTCGACCGCACGCTGCCGGTGTCCACAGCCCTCAGCGTTCTCGGCATGCCTGGGCTTACCGCTTACGTCGGTCTGCTCGACATCGGGCAGCCCAAGGCGGGTGAGACCGTCGTCGTATCGGCCGCATCAGGTGCGGTCGGGTCGGTTGTCGGGCAGTTGGCCAAGATCAGAGGGTGTCGTGCGGTGGGGATCGCCGGCTCCGCGGAAAAGTGCCAGTACGTGATCGCCGAGCTCGGGTTCGACGCATGCGTCAACTACAAGAGAGATGACTTCAAGCAGGCGCTAAGTGCGGCGTGCCCGGGCGGCGTCGACATCTATTTCGAGAACGTCGGGGGCGCCGTGTTGGCATCTGTTCTCAGGCTGCTCAATCGCGGCGCCCGTATTCCGCTGTGCGGTCTCATCGCCGAGTACAATGCGACGGAGCACGTCGGTGGTCCGAATCTTCGGCCGTTGCTCGTCAATCGGGCCATGATCAAGGGGTTCATCGTGAGCGACCACAGCGATCGCGCGCCCGCATTCGCGCAGGAGATGACGCCGCTCGTGCGCGACGGCCGTATCAAATATCGGGAAGATATCGTCGAGGGGCTCGATGCCGCCCCGGCCGCGTTCATCGGCCTGCTCCAGGGGCGCAATTTCGGCAAGCTGATTGTCCGCGTGGCCGCGCTGTGACGCGCCTGACGCGGGCAGCAGGCGCTTTGCTGGCGGCCGCGCCGGTCGTCGCCGCGGCAGTTGGCGCGGCGCCAGGCTCGACCGCGCCCGCCGCCAACGAACTCGATATCTATTTCATCGACGTCGAAGGCGGTCAGTCGACGCTCGTTGCCACGCCGGCAGGCGAGTCGTTCCTAATCGACGCCGGGTACGCCGGCTTCAACCGCCGCGATCCCGAACGCATCGTCGCAGCCGCCCGGGCGGCGGGCATCACGCGCATCGATTATCTGCTTGTCACCCATTTTCACGGCGACCACGCCGGCGGTGTTCCCGAGCTGGCGAAGCGGCTGCCCATCCGTGTGTTCGTCGATCACGACTCGACGGTTCCGGGCGACCGGAACGCGGCGCCGGTCGTCGATGCGTACGCACCAATCCGAGCGTTCGGCCGGCATATCGTCCCCAAACCGGGCGACCGACTGCCGCTCACCGGCGTCGAAGTGCGCGTCGTCAGCAGCGGCGGCGACACGATCCGGACGGCGGTTTCTGGCGACGGCGAGCCCAATCGCGCGTGCGAAGCATCGGCGCGAGAGCCGGGTGAGCCGCTCGAGAATCCGCGATCGACGGGGGTGATCCTCCGCTACGGCAAGTTTCGCTTCGTCGACCTCGGCGATTTGACCGGCAAGCCGTTGTTCGCCGTGTTCTGCCCCGACAATCTGCTTGGACATGCCGACGTCTATCTCGTGCCGCACCACGGCGGCGCCGATGCCGTCGCCCCGTGGACCTTTGCGCTGCAACCGCGTGTCGCCATCCTGAATAACGGGGAGAACAAGGGTGGGGCGCCCGAGGCGTTCACGGCGCTTCGCCAGGCGCGCGGCATCGAGGACGTGTGGCAGCTCCACGAATCGCGCGCGAGCGGCGCTCAGAACTTCGCCGACGCCCGCGTCGCTAACCTGGACGAAACCACCGCGCACTGGATCAAGGTGAGCGCGTTCGAGGATGGATCGTTCGCCGTGACGAATGGGCGCACGGGTGAGGTCAAGAGGTACGGGGCTGCGCGTCCGTGACCAACGTCCTGGCTAATGCGTCATGGCGTACAGGATGACGTTCACGCCGACCGCGTAGCCCTTGCCCGCGAACGCCTCGAAGTACTCGCGACTGTCGCCTTCGCGCTCGAACGCGTCGCCGATGTCGGTGTTGTGCGTCATGAAGACCAGCATGTGCCCGCTGGAGTCGAACGCCGCGCGCGCGTGCGGCACGGCGCTGTCCTGCCCGCGCTCGGACGTTCGGCCGCCGGAACGGACCCAGAAGCCGATGCCCGGAATCTGCGGGAACTCGCGCACGTCGTACAGCACATGAAAGATAGGGTGATCCATGGGAACGTCGCTGACGGTGAACTCGCCGGAGGGCAGCGCCTTCCGCAGCTCGCCCAGCCAATGTTCCCAGGCGTACTCGCCCCAGAAGTCATCGGCCCACAGGAATCCGCCACGTTCGAGGTACTCGCGCAGCCCTCGCGCTTCTGCTTCGTCGAAGAACGCCCCGCCCGGCTCCGTCAGCATGGTGAACGGACAGCGTGACAGCGTCATCGCATCGGTGAGATTCATCACCGAGTGATTGTAATTTCGCGGTCCCTTGTCGCTGACGATCGTCGTCGTCAGCTCGGAGAGGCGAAACGTCAGGTTTTCATCCGCACGGGGCCAGTCCACATACCAGCCGTAGCCGTCGCCGTTTGAGGCGTTGCGGAACGCTATTCGACAGAATTGAAACGCTCCGTCGTACTTCGGGTTTTCAGGCACGCGGCCCGTGGCGTAACGCTCGCCACGGCGTTGCGCGGAAGTGGCGCCCACGGCGAGCATCACGGCAACCAGGAGCGCAGCGGCAGCTCGCAAGAGATCCTCGCGTTCAGCGCTTGGCGTAGTAGACAGCGTCGCGTGGAACCGTCGCGGTGGCGTAGTCGAGATCTTTGTGAGGGTAGACCGGCCTCGGCTGGGAGGTGATGAATGCCGCGACGTGCTGCGCGTCCTCATCGCTCAGGCTGCCCGGGTCGAGATACGGCATGCTGTACCGGATGATACCGGCCAGGGTGTAGACGCGCGACGCGCCTGCACCGTCGTTCCACGACGCCGGCCCCCACAGAGGCGCTGCCTTCTTGTCGCCGATCTGCACGCCCTGTCCATCCTCGCCATGGCAGGACGTGCACCGCTCGGTGTAGATCGAGCGCCCGCGTTCTCGGTCCAGCTTGTTGACGGCGATGAGGTGGGGCGGCGCGATGGCATTCTGTCCACGCCAGGGCGGGCTGGCGCCGACCGGCTGACCTGACGAGAGCCACGTGACATACGCGCTCAACGCCAACACTTCCGCGGAGGTCGTCGTCGGCAAATGGCCGGATTTGCTGCCGGTCGCGTTCTCGCTTCTGAGAAAGCAATCGACAACTCGGTCGGCGAGCGAGATCAGTCGCGATGCGCGCGCGTTGTACTCGGGAAAGACCGCTGCCACGCCGACTATCGGCAACGCGCGCTCGCGCTGGCCGGCGTTCAAATGACAGTTCGCGCACGAGATCGTGCCCCCTGTGAACGCCGGCGCCTTGCCTGGGGTATCGGTGAAAATCTGAAAGCCCCACCGAATCTGCTTCGCCAGCGGCGAGGTGTCGAGCGTGGGGTCGTCGAGCGGGTTCCGAGGCACCCGCCACGCGGCCACCATCGTCGCCGACGAGGGGACAAGCGAATGGCCGGATCGCTTCGCACGTCCACAGGAAGACGCGGCAAGCGCCGCGGCCCCCGTGAAGGCGATGAAGAGAACAGTCCGCGCGATCGAGTTCCGGCACACTCCAGCCATCAGCGATTGGCCATCAGGGATCAGCCATGAGCCATGGGAGAGTCACTCCTGAAGACGCCCGAGCGCGCCGTCCGTCGCGAAATACAGCGCGCCGTCGGGTCCCGCGGCGACCGCGTGAACCGGCAGGTTGCGCAGCACGTCCGCCGTTCGCGTGAGCCGCGACGGATGCTGTTCGTCGATTCGCCCGCGCCTCAATCCTACATCCGATCCGACAAAGAGGTCGTCCTGAAGGATCGCGAGCGCCGCAGGCGCGTTGTCCCACGGGACCGCGCCGACGCGCCGTTCGTCGGCCGCCCACATTTGGCCCGAGCGCCAGTGCCACGCGAGCCCGCGCGGCGACGTCATCCCTGACATGAAGACCGGCGATTTGCGCGCGGCATCATCCGGCGTCGTCCCATCGGGATTCAACCTGAGAATCTTGCCGTTGAATGACGCCAGATCCTCGATCAGCTGATCGTCCCCCCCATTGTCGAACGCGGCATACAGCTTTCCGTCTGGACCGAACCGCAGCGCGGCGCGCGCCTCGAGCGACGCCGGCACATCATCCAGAATCACGATGCGGTCGGCAAGCGTGTTCGCGGCTTCGCGGAATCGCGCCAGCGTAAACGTCAACGGGCCCGACCGCGGGCCGACCGCGCCACCAATTCCGGGTTGGCGCGATCGTGCCGTGTAGATCGCGAAGATGAAATGGCTCCGGGCGAACTGCGGATCGACCGCCAGGGCGACAATGGCGCCTCCGCCGCCAGCGGGCGCCGCCAGCGTCAGCGCGGGTTCAACCAGAACAGCGCCGTCCTGCAGGACGCGCACGCGGCCGCTGCGCTCGGCGATCCAGAGCCGGCCATCGGGCGTGAACGCCAGATCCGCCGGACGATCCAGGCCGTCGGCGAGTCGGACCGCGGCAGGGGGCCATGCGCGAGCGTCGATTCCAGCCGCGGCCTCCCCCGCAGAGGCCCGGCGCCCCGAGGGCGTTGCAACGGGAGCCGCCGCCTGTCCTGGCTGTTGCCGCGTCATTGTCGTGGCGCCCACAACCGTGACAAGCAGGGGCCCCGCTTTCGCGCTCTCGACGGTTGGGCTGTCCTGGAAGAACGAGGTGAGCTCCAGGGAGTGGCCGCCGACGGTCATCGGCGGGAGCGGAGCTTTGCACTCGAAAAGGCCGGCCGTCTCTCCCGACGTCCCGGTGGGGGTGCAGTCCACGCCTGTGAATATCGAGGGCAAGCCGTCGATGTAGATGTTGAAGCCAATCATGGAAAGCTCCGCGGAGCTCGCCGCGCTCTGATCCCACGTCAGATGCTCCTTTCCGGTAACCGTCACGGGAGCGGCGGGAGTCATGTGCGGGGGCGTCGGCGTTGAGCTGCTGCACGCGGCGGCCGTCAAGACGGCGATGGCCGCCAGAACGTTCAAGTGTCTTTCTCGAAGGACCACCATCGTCTACCGTGGGACGTGGCCGCGGAGGCGCTCGTCGACGCTCACGGTCCAGTCGACGTTCGCCGATTCGATCGTCAGGTAGTACCAGCGAACGAGGTCGGCGATCTCTTCCTCGTCGCGGCCGACGCCGCGCGCGTCAACCGCCTCCATGATGGGTCGGCCGCTGTCGCCGCTTCGGAAGATGACTTTTAGTGCGCCGGCGCCCGGCCGCGTTTCATTTCTGGTTTCCCAGCGAACGCGAAAGCCGCCTGTATCGCTCGTGAACGTTTCGGTTTGCGCGTTGCCGCGTCCAGACCACGAGCCGACTTCCTTCCAGACCACGACGTCCTTGACGGCGGGCCGTGGAGAGGATCGACAGGCGGTGGCTATCACCGCGCATGCCGCCGCGAGCACCGCGCCAGCGGTCGGGAGAAGGGGAACGCGCTTCATCAGCGTCGTTCTTTATAGTAGCGCCTGAACGGTCTACGCGATTGCCGCGCGCTCACCTCGTCCGAGCGCTTCGTCGACCCGCCGGTCGAACTGCTCGAGGACCGATTGACGGTGGCTGTGAGTGTGAAGCTTGAGGTAGTCAGGCTGCAGGCGCACTTGCTCGGGCGATCGCCAGGACACGGAACGCCGCTTCAGATGCCACGCATAGGCATGGCGGCAGAGCGCCTCGAGCGCCGGCGATGGGACGATCAGCAGCCACTCAGCCGCAGCCTTCAGCCATCTGAGCGCTCGCCCCCGGTGAATTGCGAAAGCGGTCTCAGCTCGACGCGCCCGGTTGGGATAGAACCTCGCGACGAACGGATTGGCGGCAACGAAGCCTTCGAGGACCTCCGGCCCGATGAGAGGCTTGAGGTGGAGCACCTGGTTTGCCGTGAACAGATCCTGCTCCTCGATCGCCAGATGGGTATCAGACATGACGAGATTCGCGCAGACGATCCGTCGCGCGCCGAGGAGCCGGGTCATCAGAATCATCGCGACGGTGACCATCCAGACTCGCCGACCGCGTGTGACGATGAAGAGGTCGAGATCGCCGCCGTCCTCGAGGTTGAGATGCGCGATGCTGCCCGAGAGGGCGACCGTTCGCGTGAAGGGCAGCGCGCACACCCACTGGAGGAGTCGGGCGTGACGCGCGAGGAACTCGCGGCTGCGGGCTTCGCGCCGGCGGCGCTCGCCGACGAGGTCGCCGCGTCCCGCCGGGAAGAAGAAGCCGTCCCGGTAGTCGATCATCGATCGCAGACGTGCGCTGGCATCGTAGGTCGCGAGGATCTCGTCGCGGGACATCTCGAGCGAGATCAACGTGAGCCGCAGCTGTTCGAGCGTGAGCGGGTAGTCGAAGAGCGACGCGTAGGTGACTGTGCGCACGATGGCGAGCTCTTGCCGGCTCATCATCCCCTCGCCCTCAGCGCCACGAGACAGCCGGACGTGACGCACAATTCGGTCCCTAGCGTCGCCCACGCGGCCCCTTCGATCGACAGCGCCGGAATGAGCCAGGCGTTCAGCGCAAGGTTCGCGAAGAGCGCCGCTCCTGCGATCACCGCGTAGGAGTGTTGACGGTTCCAGCCGATGAGCTGGTGCGTCAGCGCGAAATTGAGCGAGAGCAGCGGAAATGCCAGCGCGAGGATCCGGAAGGCCGGCACAGCCGTCCGGTAGTGCTCGCCGAACGCAAGCGTCACCACACGGTCCGACAGGGCCCACAAGAGCGCGGCCGCGATGATCGCGAATGCGGTCACAGCGACCGAAACCTGCACGAGCGGCCGGAGGTCATCGGCGCGACACAGGGTGGGCAGCACGACGGCGAGCGCGGCCGCCGGAAAGAGCCGCAGCGCGTCGATCAATCGAAAGACGGCGTTGTAGCCAGCCACGGCCTCGGTCCCGAGCCAGAGCTGGACGAGCAGCACGTCGACCCGGAAGTACAACGCGGAAAGGACAATGCCCAACCCGATCGGAAAGACGTCGTGAATGAAGCTGTCCTCTGGCGGTGGCGCGTTCGCCGGGCCGTCGCGCATGGCGAACCGCGCGCTCCACGTGAGCGCGGCAAGCGGAGGCACGAGGAGCGCAGCCGCCAGAACCGCCACGCTCGGCCGCCAGAGGAGCGCGCCAATGCCGAGCGCCAGCGTTGCGACGCGTTGCCACAGGGTCAGGGTCGACTCGATATCGCTGCGAGACAGGCCTCTGTAGAAGTAATTGATCAGCTCGACGAGACTCGTCACCGCATACACGAGCGCAAGCAGCACGACCGGCACCGCCAGGGTGCGGCGTGCGCCAAACGCCGTCAGCGCCACTACGAGGAGGCCCAGCCCCAACGCTGAGGTGATCAACCTCACGCGCCACCATCGGGCGAGCATCGCGCGGGCATCACCCGGCGCTTGTGCCACCGCACGCGCCAGGTGCATCTGCACGCCGAAATCGGTCGCAACCGCCAGCATCCAGCCGAGCGTGGTGCCCAGCCCGAACACCCCGAACTCCCAGGGCGACAGACGGCGCGCGGCGAGAAGCGTGACGATGAACAGCGATCCCCTGGCGGTGACGTCGGCGAACGCTTTGTAGGCGAACAGGTAAAAGCGCCGCAATTTCGCGCTTTGAAACGGGCTTTCGCCCCCCGTAAGCGTCACTCCCCGGCTGGTCTGGAGCGCACGGCTCGAAAGGGAAGCAAACCGCATCCGCCCCGCTCGTATGCAGCGAGCGTGCCTTGGCCCCACCCCTCAGCAGCCATCCCGTGGGGAGTGGCAAGGTTCTTGGAACTGGCTTCGGGGGCCTGCATGACAAGCGTCATTGCCGCAGCCGGGGTGTTTCTGTTGGCGACGCTTGCTCCGTTCGAGATGACAAAGCCGCTCGTTCGACTGCCGTGGCAGGCGATCAGCAACCTGGAAGCTGTGCTGCTCCTGACGCTGGCCACCTGGGCGGCCGCGCTGGCGTGGGTGAGGCGAGGGGTCGGTTGGGGTCCGCACGCCCACCTTGGAAGAGCCGGAGCGGTGTTCCTCGCGGCAATGGCCATCGCCGCTGCGGTCGCGCCGGCCGCTCATTTGAACGCGTGGCACATGACGGGCCGGCTGTTGGCGGCCGCAGCCGTGTATCGGCTGACGGTTGACGGTCTGACGACCGAGCGGCGTCTGCGGACGGCACTGTCGCTTTCAGTCGCTTCAGGCGTGCTGGTCGCCGCCCTCGCGATGTTGGAATCGGCTCAGGTTGATGTCGTGCTGAGGTGGCTGCAAGCGTTTCGGCCGTCGGTCAGCGTCGTCGGCGCCCAGGTCCGTGCGGGCGGGCCCCTTCAATATCCGACGATTGCCTCGATGTATCTGGAAGTCGTCTTTGCCTTCGGTCTCGGGCTCCTCCTTGCGGCAGTCGACGCTTCGTCCCGTCTCCGGACCGCTTTGTGGTTTCTCGCGCTTGCCGCAATTGGCGGTGCAATCACTTTGACGTTTACTCGCGCGGGGTTGATCACGATGGCCGCCAGCGTGCTGCTCGTGGGTGCGGCGCGGGCCACTCGGCGCGGGCTGGACACGGGCACCGTGCTGCTGGCCGCGCTGTCGGTCGTCGTGGTCGGGTTCTTCGTCTCGTCGCGATCCGCGCAGTCCTTGTGGCTCCGATTCACGACAGAGGGTCAAGACACTTGGTATCGCGCGCGTATCGACGCCCCCAAGAGTCTCTCGATGGCGACAGGCGACGAGCGGCGCATTCCCATCGCGGTCAGCAACACCGGCCGCCTGGTGTGGGATTCAGCCGAAGATCCGCCGATTCTCGTGTCGTATCACTGGCTCGCGGAGAACGGCGATCGCGTCGTGGCCTTCAACGGCGCGCGAACCGCCTTCGATCGTCCTGTCGAGCCGGGCGAGACCGCGACGGTGCATGCGCTCGTCCGCGCGCCGCATCGCCCGGGCGCCTACCAGCTCGAATGGGATGTGCTGCAAGAGGGGTTGCTCTGGTTCAGCACCGAGCAAGGGGCGCTGCCATCAACTGTTTCGCTGGCCACGGTGACCGGCGAATCGACGGGGGAATCGTTCATCACGACGGATCGACCTCGACCCGCGGTCCGCCCGGGCCGGCTCGTTCTGTGGCGCGCCGCAGCGCGGATGATTGCAGCTCATCCGTTTCTGGGCGTTGGCCCGGACAACTTTCGATTGCTTTACGGGCCCTACGCCGGCCTGCAGAACGCCGACGCTCGGACCCACAGCAACAATATGTATCTCGAAGTGCTCGTGAGTGGTGGTCTGGTCGCCGCCATCGCATTTGTATGGTTTCTGCGTGAAGCGGTCACGGTGTTTGTCTCGTGTTGCAAGAGCATCGACCCGAGGCGAGTGGCCGTGGCAGCCGCGGGCGTGGCCATCGTTCTGCACGCCCTGTTCGATTCTTTCATCAGCTTCGCCCCCACCTACATCCTCTTTTCGTTGACCCTTGGATTTGCCGCGGCCGTGCCGCGGGGAGCTGTGGAGCCTGCTGCCGATGCGCATCGCCTTTGATGGCTCGGCGCTTCGGCCGAATCGGACGGGTGTCGGCTACTACGCCGAACATTTGCTCCATCATCTCGCTGACGCCGCGGCGCCGGACGACGAGATCGTCGTCATCTCGAACTGCGCGGTAGAGACCGCGACACCGCTTTCCCGGCACGTGCAGGTGTTCCAGGACACGCGCCGCCTTCCGCGCTTCGTGTGGATGCAGACGCGCGTGCCCGCGATGCTCAGAGAGATGCGCGCCGACGTCGCCCATTTCACGAACGGCATGATGCCAATCGTCACCAGCGCGCCGACCGTCGTGACGATTCACGACATGAGCTTGCGGCTCCTCCCCAGCTATCACCCTGTACGCCGCGTGCTCTTGAACCGGCCGCTCATGGATCTCGCCGCCCGCAAAGCAGATGCGTTAATCACGGTCTCGGAAAGCGCGAAACGCGACATCGTCCGCCACTATCGGCTGGACGATCGGCGTGTGCACGTCGTCTATGAAGCCGCGGCGTCCCAATTCCGCCGGGTCACCGACGAGGCGGCGATCGATCGTGTGAAGCGCAAGTACGGCTTGGTAGACGGCAACGGGCCTGGAGATCGCCGGATCATTCTGTACGTCGGCACCATTGAGCCGCGGAAGAACCTTCCCGTCCTGATCGAAGCGTTCGCGGAGCGCCACCGCCGCGGCGAACTGAATCACCGACTGGTCTGTGTGGGTCCGTACGGGTGGCTGTCGCGGGGCGTTGAAGATGTGATCGCCCGATCACGAGTCGGCGACGCGATCACGTTCACGGGGTATGTGCCGTTCGAGGACCTGCCGGCACTCTACAGCGCCGCGGAGATGTTCGTCTATCCCTCGATGTACGAGGGCTTCGGCCTGCCGGTCATCGAAGCCATGGCGTGCGGCACGCCGGTGGTGACTGGCCGCGCCGCGGCAGTCGCGGAAGTCGGCGGCCTCGCGGTCGAGCAGGTCGATCGGATCGATACCGACGCTCTGGGCGCCGCGCTTGTTCGGCTCGCGCGCGATCCTGGTCGCCGCCACGCGCTCGCGGTGGCGGGTCGCGCGCGCTCCGACGAGTTTTCGTGGGCGCGTGCGGCCCGACAGAGCCTGGACGTCTACCAGCGCGTCGTGACTGGGAGAGTGAAGCCAGCGCTCGTGCCCGCGGCTGCGCAGGTCGATCCTCGGAAAGAAGTCAGGTCGGCGAGAGTCGCGAGCCCGGGCGCCGGCCGCGCGGCCAACGCACCCTCACGGCCGATTCCGGCGACGGCCGGAGTCGACGTCCTGTTCGGCCAAGCCTACTATCTGCGCTTCGATCCGAAGCTTTGGGAAGCGCAGCAGCCTTACGCGCCGCTCGGCGCGCTCTACGCGGCGGCCTGTGCTCGTGAGCGCGGCTACGGGGTCGCGTTGTTCGACGCAATGCTCGCCGAATCAGAGCAGGAGTGGACTGCCGCTCTTGATCGCCACCAGCCACGCTTCGCGGTGATCTACGAGGACAACTTTAACTACCTCACTAAGATGTGCCTGCTGCGCATGCGGCAGGCGGCGCTTGCGATGATTGCCAGCGCGAAAGCGCGCCGCATCCCGACCATCGTGTCGGGGTCGGATGCGACCGACCACGCGGCGATCTACCTCGAGGGCGGAGCCGACGTGGTCGTAACGGGCGAGGGGGAAACCACGCTGGTCGAGCTGCTCGATGTGCTTACCGGGCGCAGATCCGGCGGGCTCGAGACGATCGACGGGCTGTCCTATCTCGAGGGCCGGGCGGGCGTCGTGCGCACCAGGGCCAGGGACATCATTCGCGACCTGGGCTCCTTGCCGCTCCCGGCCTGGGACCTCGTCGAAGTTGCGCGCTATCGAGCCATCTGGCGCTCGCATCACGGCTACTTCTCGATGAACATCGCGACGACCCGAGGGTGTCCGTACCACTGCAACTGGTGCGCAAAACCGATTTACGGCCAGCGCTACACCGCACGGACCCCGGAGCACGTCGTCGAGGAGATGGTCTGGCTGAAGCAGCTTTATGCGCCGGACCATCTCTGGATCGCCGACGACATCTTTGGGTTGAAGCCCGGATGGATCGAGCGCTTTGCGGAGTTCGTCGACCATCGCGACGCCGCCATTCCTTTCAAGTGCCTGCTGCGCGCCGATCAGGTGACGGCGGACTTCGCGGCCGCGCTCGGACACGCGGCGTGCCAGACGGCCTGGATTGGGGCAGAGTCCGGGTCGCAGCGGGTGCTCGACGCGATGGAAAAGGGGACGCGTGTCGAACAAATCGAGCGCGCAACCCGGCTGCTCCACGAGGCCGGGATCCACGTGGGCTTCTTCCTCCAGTTCGGCTACCCGGGCGAAACGCGCGAAGACATCGACAAGACGCTCGAGATGGTTCGCGTCTGCCGCCCGGATGACATCGGCGTGTCGGTGTCTTACCCGCTTCCCGGCACGCCCTTCTACCAGCGCGTGCAGTCGCAGCTCGGGCAGAAACAGAACTGGGTCGATTCAAACGACCTGGCCATGATGTACCACGCGACCTATGTGCCCGACTTCTACCGCGCCCTGCACGCGCTCGTGCACGCGGAGTTCCGCGCGCGCCGGTCGGCCGAGGAGGTGAAGCGGGCGCTCGCGCAGCCCTTGAGGGCGAGGCCGCGTCACGCGCGGGCGGCGATGCAACTGGTCAGTCGAGCGGTGACGTTGCCGTCACTGCGGCGGACCGTCGACCGGTTGGCGAAAGTGCCCGCGCCGTATCCGGCCGTCGTGCCGAGCGCCGTCCTGTCGCCGCAGGAGGCGGCCGTGCCGAGCGAGCAGCCTCGCTGAGGACCAAGCACCAAGGCCCAAAGACCAAGAACCTCGCATGCTGGCCACATTACCGACGGCGGTGCTCGTCAGGCTGGGAGAGGCGGCCAACCGGACGTTCGTGCTCCCGCTCGTCATCTTCTATCCCACGAGCCGGTGTAACAGCCGCTGCATCTCCTGCGACTGGTGGAAGCAGTCCGGCGAGGGGGATCTCAGTCTCGCCGAGATCGACGATCTTGCCGGGACGCTGCCGGCGTTGGGAACGAAAGTGGTTGTGTTCTCCGGCGGCGAGCCGCTCCTGCGTCCCGAGGTCTTCGATGCGGCGTCGATGTTCCGGGCGCGCGGGCTGACGCTCCACCTGCTCACGAGCGGCATTCTGCTCGAGCGATTCGCCAATCGTGTCGCGCACCACTTCGCGCGCGTGTGCGTGTCGCTCGATGCACCCGCGGAGGACCTGTACGAGCAGATTCGCGGCGTGGCGGCGTTCGGCACGGTCGCGCGCGGTGTGGCGCGTCTTCGGGCGCTGGCGCCGTCGCTTCCGGTGACGGCGCGGGCGACGCTCCACAAGGCCAATTACCGCGAGATGCCGAATCTCATCGACTGCGCCAGGACCCTGGGCCTCGACGGCATCTCGTTCCTGCCGGCCGATGTCACGTCGCGCGCGTTCGGCCGGGATCACGCTCCGGACGCCCGCGGGTTGACGCTGAACGCCGACGAGACGGCTGAGTTTGCACGGATCGTTGAACAGACGATCGCGGACTACGGTGACGACTTCGAGTCCGGCTTCATCGCCGAGGCCCCCGACAAGCTGCGGAACCTCCCTCGCTACTACGCCGCGCTTCGTGGCGAGATGGTTTTTCCGCTCGTGCACTGCAATGCTCCGTGGGTGTCGGTTGTCATCGAGGCAAACGGCGCCGTTCGGCCCTGCTTTTTCCATGATTCGATCGGCAGCATTCGTGAAACACCGCTCGAGGCGATCGTGACCCGCAACCTGCGGGCGTTTCGCGAATCGCTCGACATGTCCAGCAACCCCGTCTGCCGGCGATGCGTGTGCTCGCTCAAAACTAGCTGGAGGCGCGCGCCGTGGATATCCTGACCGCGACCGCGCGAGGGGCGCGCGAGCGAGCCGCACGTGAGAAAGAGACGCGCGAGCGAGAGGCGCGCGAGCGAGAGAACGTCGAGCGGCAGCGTGCCTTGATCGATACGCAGCGCGCCTTCGACGGCGTGGCCAGCCGGTACGATCGTTCGAACGCGGCCAATCCGATCCTGTGTGCGATGCGCAAGCGCTCGCGCGACACGCTCGATCGGTTCCTCGAGCCCGGATCGAGAGTCCTCGATCTCGGCTGCGGGCCGGGCACCGATGACGTTCCACTCGGGCAGAGCGGCCACGAAATCACGGCCATCGATTGGTCGCCGCTGATGGTTGAGGCCGCGCGGCATCGTGTGCGGGAGGCGGGCCTGGACGAAAAAGTGCGGATCGAGCACCTCGGCATCCATCAGCTCGACCAGTTGGCCCCCGATCTGTTCGATGCCGCCTATTCGAGCTTCGGCGCGCTCAATTGCGTGCCGGATCTTCCCGAGGCGGCTCGGACCATCGCGGATCGTCTGAGACCGGGCGGTCTGCTCGTCGCGTCCGCCATCGGGCGGGTCTGCCCCTGGGAGATTGCGCTGTACGCAGCCCGCGGCGCATGGTCGCGCGCCAGGCTGCGCTTTTCTCGCCATCAAGTCGCCGTTCCGCTCGAAGGCCGCACGGTGTGGACGCGCTACTACGCGCCTCGCGAATTCGCTCGCGCGTTTCGGTCGGCCGGCTTCGCGGTGGTGTCGTTGCGGGCGCTGGGCCTGGTGACACCGCCGCCCTACCTCGAGGCGTTTGCGGAGCGTCATCCGGCGCTCGTCGGACGCCTGCAGCGCGTCGACGACCTCGTCGGCGGCTGGCCCGTGCTCCGATCGTGGGGCGATCACTTCTTGATCGTGCTGCGGAAGCGGCGATGATCATTCTCTTCAACCCGTTGTCGACGACGCCGGGAAAACAGCCGCTGCCGTTATCGTTGATGTCGCTGGCCGCGGTGCTCGAGGGGGCGGAGCCGTGGACGCTCATCGACGGGAACCTTGCGCGCGATCCCGCGGCAGACATCATCGACTGCGTGACCCGGGCGCGCGCCTTGAGGCCTCCGAGGATGGGTGCGCCCGAAAGGGTCGTGTTGTTGGCCGTCAGCGTCATGCCCGGTCCGCAGCTCTCGCAAGCCGTGACAGTCTGCCGGCGCATCAAAGCGGCCTGTCCGGATCTGCCGATCGTGTGGGGCGGCTACTTCCCGACCCAGCATCCAGACGTCGTGCTGAGGTCGTCATTCGTGGACTTCGCCGTCCGGTCCCAGGGCGAGCGCCCGCTCTTGGAGCTCATCGCCGCGTTGAAATCCGGCGGATCATTCGATCGCATCGGCGGGCTGTCGTGGAAATCCGGGTGGTCGCAATCCGCACTGGACTGTCGCATCGTGCACAACCCGATTGGGCCCATGATTCCGCTCGATGAGCTGCCGGACCTGCCGTATCACCGCATCGATATGGGGGCGTATGTGCACGCGGACTATCTCGGCCGCCGGACGACGGCGCACAACTCGTCGTTTGGCTGTCCGTTCGCGTGCAACTTCTGCGCGGTTGTGGCGATGTCGAACCGGCGCTGGCTGGCGCAGTCTCCCGCACGTCTGGAACGCGTCCTCAGACACCTCACGTCAACTTTTGGGATCGATGCGGTTCAGATGCACGACATGGACTTCTTCGTATCGGAAGCGCGGACGGCGGAGTTTGCCGATCGCATCACCGATCTGCGGCTTCGATGGTGGGGCCTCGGGCGCGTCGACACGTTGATGCATTACGGCGAGGCCACGTGGGAGAAGATGGCGCGCTCGGGCCTCAAGATGGTCTTTTCCGGCGCCGAATCCGGCTCCGACGAAGCGCTTGCGGCGATGAACAAAGGCGGCACGGCGTCGGCGAGCCTGGCGCTCGAGCTCGCGGCACGCATGAAGCGGCACCGCATCGTCCCGGAATTCTCTTTTGTGCTCGGTTGCCCGCCCGATCCGGAAAGGGACGTCGCGCGCACGTTTGAGTTCATCCGCCGGATCAAGCGGGTCAATCCGGCGGTGGAAATCATTCTCTATACGTACACGCCGGTCCCGCTCGACGGCGTGCTGCTCGACAGCGCGCGGCGAGAGGGGTTCCGCTTTGCTGATTCGCTCGAGGAGTGGGCGTCGCCGGCGTGGGAACAGCTCGCAAAGCGGCGCGGCGACGGGCTCCCCTGGGTGCACACCGAGGTGCGGCGCCGCGTCAGGAACTTCGAGCGGGTCGTCAACGCCTTTTATCCCACCGTCACCGACCCGAAGCTGACGCGCTGGCGGCGCGCGGTCTTGAGGACGACGAGCTCGTGGCGCTACGCGCTCCGTTTCTACGATGCGCCGTACGAGCTTCACGCGCTTCAGCACTTCATGAGTTATCAGCGGCCGGAGACCACGGGCTTCTGATGATGCGGACCGCGTTGACGCCACTTCCTCCGCGACTGGCCTACGAGCTGTGGGCCGACACGTACGCGGCGGAAGCCCACAACCCGCTCATGGCGGCCGAAGAGGCGATCGTCGTTCGAATCCTCGCGCATCTATCCGCGAAGCGCGCTTTGGACGTCGGCACGGGCTCTGGACGGTATCTGCCGATCCTCCAAACGCGCGCCGGCTCGGTCGTGGGCCTCGACCTGTCGATGGCGATGCTCAGGCGTGTGGCTCACGGCCGCTGCATTCGAGCGGATGCCTGTTGCCTTCCCTTCCGGCGCGCGACATTCGACCTGGTGAACGCGTCGTTGATGGTCGGCGACATCCGCGATCTCCCCGGCTGGATGACCGAGATGGCCCGGGTCATGACCCCCGCCGGCCACCTCGTGTACTCCGATTTCCACCCCTCGTGGCTGGATTACGGGTGGGAGCGCACATTCAGAACCGCCGACGGCGGCCTACACGCCGTTCAGCTTGCGCCGCACACGATCGAGGCACATCTCGCGGCTCTGTCCGCTGCCGGGTTGAGCGTGCTGGCGATTCGCGAGCCGCGCGTCAAGGTCCCCAGGGTGGGCCGTCTCGCACGGTTCGCCCGGGCGGGCGCCTGGGCAAGGTCCCAAACGCGGCTGCCACGTTGGGGTGCCTCGGCGGGCCCCGTGCCGCGGGACCGCCTGGCACCGGTGGTCGCGGTCTTTCATGCTGTAAAAAGAGTGTCCGGAGTTTCGACGCCGGAGCAAGGTTCGCCACGGTGATCCTGGGCCGCGCCGCATACCTCGTGAATGCTGGCGCCCCTGCCGTGGCCGCGCCCGACGGAGCCAGCGAAGCCATCCGATCGCTCCGCTTCACGTCGCGCATCCTCGCGATAAACGCCCCGCCGAAGCAGGGCGACACAGTCATCGATCTCCGGGGAGCGTGGATTCTTCCGGGTCTCATCAACGCGCACGACCACCTCGAGCTCAATCACTACGGCCGGCGCAAGTTCCGCGATCGGTACGCGAATGCCACCGAGTGGATGGAAGACATGCGCCCGCGGCTGGCCTCGGACTCGTCGATCCGCGCAGGCGTCGGATACCCGCTCACCGAGCGGCTGTTCATCGGTGCGCTGAAGAACCTCCTCGCCGGTGTGACAACCGTTGCGCACCACAACCCGTATTACAGCGAGCTCCGTCGGACGATGCCGATTCACGTCGTTCGGCGCTACGGGTGGGCGCATTCTTTCGCGCTCGAGCACGGCCCGGCCGGCGCGCGTGGCGAGCTCGGTGGAGAAGTGGCCCTGCGCTGGCGGCGCACGTCCGCGGACGTGCCGTTCGTGGTCCATCTCGCCGAGGGTGTCGACGACGAGGCGGCGAGCGAGCTGCCTCGGCTCGAGGCCCTCGGATGCCTCGCGCCGAATACGATCGCCGTGCACGGCGTCGCGATCGACGCGAACGGGTTCAGTCGCATGGTGAAGGCCGGCGCCGGGCTCGTCTGGTGCCCGGGATCGAACGCCTTCCTGTTCGGCCGGACCGCCGCCGTGCGCCCGCTGCTCGACGGGTTGGACGGTCACGAGGCGCCGGCTCCCGTGGCGCTCGGGTCCGACTCACGGCTGACGGGGTCGAACGATCTGCTCGACGAGCTCAGGGCCGCCAGCGCGACGCACGTGGCTTCGACACGGGAATTGCTGGCCATGGTCACGACCAACGCGGCGCGCTTGCTGCGGCTCCCATACGCCGGCCGCTTGTCCATTGGCGGTCCGGCGGATCTCGTGATCGTCCCGAACCCCGGAGGAGTGCCTGGCACCGGAGCCCCGGGACTGGAGGCCGAGAGGGAAGGGTCGCCCCAACTGCCCTCCCGGCCGGAAGGATTGCACGACGCGATCGATGCCGCGGCGGCGGCGCTCCTCGCAGCGCGCCGCTGTGACGTTTCGCTCGTCGTCGTAGGGGGACGCCCGCTCGTCGGGAACGCGTCGTTGGCCGCCCTCTTTCACGCGCGCGGCGTCGTGCCTCGTCAGCTCATCGTCGACGGTGTCACGAAAATCGCTGACTCAGGGCTGGTCAGGCGGATTGAGGGCTGTCCGATCTCGGAGCCTGGCGTGGGCGCTCGCTGACGAGCCCCGTGTACAACCGCTCGAACTGCCGCGCCGTCCAGTCAACGTCGTGCTCAATTGTCCAGGCGCGCGCCGCGGCGCCGAGACGCTCGCGTCTTTCCCGATCGTGCAGCGCCCGCTCGATCGCGGCCGCGAGGGCCACTGGTTCTTGCACCGGTACCGCGACCGCGCCGTCAGGCTCGAGCTCGGCGACATACCCGACGGCGGTACCGACGGTCGGCAGTCCGGTAGAGGCCGCTTCGAGGACCGTCACGTTTGCGGACTCATGACGGGAGGAGACGAGATTGAGGTGCGCACGCGCGTACAGCATCGAGACGCGCTCGGTAGGCTGTCCGCCGTGAAACGTCACGTACGCCCGGAGTCCGAGGCCATCGGCCATCGACTGGATCGCCCCGCCGAGGATGTCTTCGCCTACGATGTCGAGGTGCACATCGGGGACGCGCGCGACCAGGTGCGCGAGCGCGCGAAGCAGAGTCGGGTAATCCTTGACGCGGTTGAGGCTCGCGACCCGAATCAGTCGCCACGGCGGCCCATCCGACCGGTCGACTTTCGGAAAGCGCGACACGTCGACGCCAATCGGAATGACAATCGGATCGGCGCCGTGCCGCTCCGCCAGCCGCCGCATGAATTGCGTCGGCACCGTCAGCGTCGAGGCGGCGCGAATGGCCGCGCGGACGGCGAGCCGATCGATCCAGCGCCGTTGAAGCCCGTAGGCGATGTCATCGCAGCGCACGAATTCCCCGCTGTCGAAGGTCACGACCACTGGAACGCCGATGCGGCCCGCCAACCGGGCCGTGACGGCACCGGCCGGCACCCCCCAATATGCGTGCAGGACGTCGAACGGGCCGTGGGCGGCCAACTCCACCGACAGGCGGCGCGCGATGCGGAACCGTCTCGAGCCACGAACGCCGCGTACCCGGCCGAGATCGTGCACCGTTGCTCCGAGCAGGTCGTACGAGCACGGCTCCGGGTAATAGTCGAGCACGAAGACGTGGAGCTCGTGGCGCCGCGCCAGCGCCTCGATCAGCCACAGCAGGGCTGGGACGACACGCTCGCGGCCGCTGCGATCGACGCCGCCCGTCACGACCATGCCGATCTTCATCCAGCGTTCAATTCAGCGATAGACGACCGCCACGATCGCTCGCAGCTGGTTCGCGGCCTCCCGTCCCTCTGCGGAGCCCTTGATCCACCGGTAGTCGAGCTCGAGCCGCGCCGCGAACCGCGACCCGAGCGGGTAGTCGATGCCCCCGCCAGGTTGGACGCCGAGAGTCGTGAGAGATGTGGTCACGCCGAAGCCGGATCCTCGGGCGTGCACGGCGCCGACGAGGATCTGCGCGAACTCGGCGACACGTCCAATCGTAGCGCTCGCGCGAGGCCCGGCCATAAACGCGTGGAACGACAGCTTGACGTCGTTGTCGAACGTCGTGCGTGTCTTGTACTGACCGCTGACGTCGCCCACGACGGCGATCGCCCGCCGCACCGGCCGCGCCACGCCGGCGGCCCACCCGAGCGGAAAGCTGTCGTCGCCTTCCGTGGCGGTCAGCACCGAAGCGCCCGGGTCGCGCAGATATGAGTAGCCGCCGAAGAATTCAGTCGATGACGTCGACGGCGTCTGCGCATGGACGGATCGCGGGATGGCGAGGGTGGAACCGAGGCACACGAGCGTCGCCAGGGCTCTTGAGTGTCGTTGCACGTCGATGTCACCCGGTCCTAAGGCTCCATGATAGGGCAATGCCACGCGCGCCACGTGCGTTCCTGGTTCTCCTGTTGGCAACGTTCGGTGCGCTGTGGAGTGGGGGAACCACCGCGCAGGGGCAAGGCGTGTACGGCTTCTCCTTCGGGGTGAACGCGCGTGCGTTCACGCCACAGATGGCCGACAAGATGGTGGAGCTAGGCGCAAACGTCGTCCGGCTGCTCTACGGGTGGGACGTGATCGAACCGGCGTGCAAAGGCTGTTTCGACTGGACCGTGACCGATGCCTGGCGCGACCAAGCCAAGCGTACGCATCGGATGATCTTCGGATCGCTGGCCTACACACCTCGATGGGCCAACGGCGGTCGACCGTTCAACTATCCGCCCCTCGTGTATCAGGACTATTACGACTTCGTATACGCGGTGGTCGCGCGCTATAGGGACGACATCTTCCTCTGGGGGGTGTGGAATGAGCCGAATCTCGATATGTATCTCCAAGGTGCCGACCTTGAGGTGTACAAAGCCCTCGCCATGGCCGGCCGCGCGGCGATTCGCGCCGCCAACCCGAAGGCACTCGTGCTCGGTCCCGAGATCAGCCACCACGCAACACTCAATGGCTGGTTCAGCGCCGCCATGCGCGAAACCGCCGCTCTGTTCGACATCGTCACTCTGCATTGGTACGGCGACGGTCCGAAGCTCGACCGGATGATGGACGACATCGTGCTACCGTCGTCGTACGGCAGGGACGTCTGGCTCTCGGAAACCGGGCTGAGGCCCTGCCGATCGGTGTTCGGAGAGATCGAACAGGCCCTGTTCTATCAGCAGGTGCTCGATGCGCTTGAGCGTCGGCGCCATTGGTGGACCGGCGTGATGTTCTATGATTTGTACGATCCGCCGCTGCCAAACGACTGCGGCAGCGCGATGACACGCCCGGATTGGAGCAACCGGCCGGCGTTCTCACTTTATCAGGCGTTCATCAACGCCCACGCCGGGGCGACGGTTCCCCCGGATGGGGGGCCGCAGAAACCCCGGTCCGGTCAGTTCGGGAAGGCGACGACCGTCGACTTCTGGCCGTGAGCGCCAGCCTCGCACGCTTCGACCATCTGCTGCAGGTACTTCAATCGGTCGACGCGGTCGGGGCCGAGCACGTAGATCTCGTACAACATGATCTTGAGCGCGACGACCAGGACCTTCAGCCGTTCGACGTCGAGCGCCGGGTGCTCTTTCGACGGTGATTCGCCGAGGCGGATGCACAGCGCGAAGAGCGACTGTGGGACGGACGGATATTTCTGGCTGAGCGCGTGAAGCCGCGCTTCATAGCTCGCCCCTTCGGCGCTTTCGTGCTGCAGCAGCGTCTGAATGGCCTTCTGGGCGCACACGGTGCCGCCTGTCAGAAAGCCGGCTTTCAGACAGCCGTCGGCTTCGACGATGAGCTCTCGGACGGCGGCTGGAGCACGGGTGTCAATCGTAAGAAACGCAGGGGCAGCGGAGCTGAGGTGCGCATCGGGCATAGTTGTCGGCGTAGGCTGCGAGCGGCAACTCCTATGCCAGACGGGAATCGCACCCTGGCTGCGGAAAAACGTCCGCGCGCCCCGTTATGGGGCATCAACCTTGTTGCGTCAATTACAAATTTCTCTATGGAACCCTTGCGGAACGCGCGAACCAGTCGAACGCCTCACGCACGATCGGCGGCGATGGAGCGTGGCGCCCCTGGTATTCCCGGTACGTCACGTCGTATCCAAGGCTTTTCAGTTTCGGCACGAACGTCCGGCTGGTGATGTCGATTGGCATGACGGGATCGTTCGTGCCGTGCGAGATGAAGACGCGGGGTTTTCCCCGGGCGGCCATCGGTTGCATCACACCGGGCGACATGGCGATGACGCTCGTGAACTGGTCGCCGAACGTGATGCCGAAGGAGAGCGCGTACGACGCGCCGTCCGAGAAGCCGCCGATGCCGAGGCGGTCGCGATCGACGCTGTAGCGGGCGACGGTCTGGGCGACGGCGTTCGAGATGAACTCGACGTCGGGGCCCCAGCTGCGAAGCACACCATCCCAGGTCCGCTCGTCGCGGGAGTCAGGCGCCAGGATGATGACGCTGAACTCATCGGCCAGCGGCAGCGCGTATTGCACCGACAGCGACGTGTTGCCCGCGCCGTGCAGCAGGATCAACAACGGCAGTGGTGTTCCGGCCGTGTAGCCGGCTGGAATGTAGACGAAGCCGTCACGGTCGTCGCCCAGCCCAAGCGGATAGCGGCCGGGTGCGTTCTGGTTGCGGCCACCCTGCGCGGTTTGACCCTGCCCGTTTGATTGGGCGAAGAACGCCGCACGGGGGGCACCAGCAAGGCATGTGAGAAATGTGAGGAATTCTCTGCGCCCGACGGCCATCGCGATATATTACGCGGCGAGGAGGGACTCATGCACCGGATAGCCGCACGAATTGCCGCCCTGGCCTGCGCGGTGACCCCCGCGCTCGTTGGCGCTCAGGTCCAGAACAACGGGCCGAAAGCGGCGACCTACATCACCGACGAAGACGTCAAGACCATTAACGCGCTTCCTGGGGTCGATCGTACGATCGTCAGCGTCGACATCGGCAAGAGCAATGAACAAGTCGGCATGATTCACCGTGTGGCGGCGGCGCCCGGCGGGCGCGGGTCGGGTGGCGGAGCGGCGGGGGCTTCGGCAGCGGCGCGCGGAGCGGCCGGAGGCGGGGCGCGTGGCGGCGGGCCAGCGGCAGCCGGCGAGCCGTGTGGCCAACAGTCGACAGCGCCGCCAACCGATGGGGCGCCGGGCGGGATCGCCCACGACGGCCAAACCGAGACTTACATCATCACATCAGGCACCGGCACGCTTATCACCGGCGGCCACATCGTCAACGGTCGCAAATCGCCGCCGGACAGCGAGGTCACCAAAGTGCTCAACGGTCCGTCCTGCAGCGGCATGATCGCCGGGGCCGACGTCGTCAAGAGGAAGGTGAAGACCGGCGATATCGTCATCATCCCGGCGGGTGTGCCGCACGGATGGACGGACATCATCGATCACGTCGACTACTTGAGCATCAGGCCCGATCCGGAACGCGTGCTTTCAGCCGGATACGTGAACCCCGCACTCCAGAAGAAGTGAGGGCGGTCATCCGCCGGCTCCGACCTACCCGCAGTGCGCAATTGTGTAACCGCGCTCCTGCGCGCGATTGGTGGCGACGATGCCGGCGGATACGTAGTGGGAATTGGGTATCGTGTTCGACGTCAGCTCCTTGTAGATGGCGTCGGCGTTCCCCTTGGTGCCCTCGGCGAGCATCCCGGCAACGAAGTGCGTCGCGGTGTCGCAGACGGCGAATTGAACGCCGCGTCCGATGAGCGCGTCGATCGTCGTGCCGAGGTTGTTCAGTTGCATTCCGTAGGCCGCCGACCGATAGAGATTGATTGTCGGCGGCTTGCCTGTCTTGGGGTCGTTCACTTTCGTCAACTCCGTGAGCGCCGGCCCGTACTTCGTCCAGACAGTGTCGGTCCACGCGAACGGCGTCGCGAAGTGCCGCAGGCAAATCACGATGGCACTGTCGCTGTCGTTGAGGCCGTACGCGCTCTTGCTGTTGTTCAGGAAGTTGCCGGCGAAGAGCAGCGCGTCGCCGGCGCCGCCTCCGGTGGACGCGTCGAGATAAAGGCGGTGTTTGCCGGGCACGCCGTCGAACCAGTCATCCGCGGCGTGCCGCGCGGGCTGGAAGCGGGCGCTGGCGGTGCCTCCAGTCTGGGTCTGGGCCGTGACCGCCGTTCCGAGCCCCAGGGCGGCCGCAGCGGCAGTGGCAGACGTGCCGGCGCGGGCGAGAAACAACCGGCGGGGTAGGGGCTCCGTGCGACGATTGGCCATGTGTCTCTCCTCCTGATGCGAGCGACGTGAACTTTCGTGAAGCGAGCGTGAGTACCGACGCGTCATTTTAGCGCGCCGCCATCGTTCGTGCCAGACCCTTGAGCGGTCAGCGGGCGCGTCCGGCAAATCGGTAGAGGAGATGCCCGGCGCTGTCGCTGGCGACCAGTTCGAGCTCGCGCTGACTCGCGAGCGCGGCTCTGACGCCCTCGGCGTCGGCGCCGAACTGCTCCAGATGAACCATGACGTGCGTCGCGCCCTCATGCCGCATGGCGTCGATCGCCCACGATTCGGGAAAGAACCAGAACCACTGGGCTCGGCGGCGGTAGCTGTCCGGCGTGTAACCGCTGTAGCCGTTCATGATCGGAGCCCGATGCCCGGTTGCGTTGAGGACGTATTCCGCGTTGCCGAACACGGCTTCCGCCGGCCAGAACGGGACTTCGACCAGAAGCGCCGGACTCGGTTCGGCGTCGAGCCTTGAGTAGATCGCTGGCACTCCGGCGAACGGTGTCGTGGGGACAGGCCCGTGCCAAGCCTCGAATGTCACGGCCGCAACGGCGATAATGCCGGCGACCCCGCCCGGCGCTCGTGACGGCCCCATTCGCGGATTCAGCCGCAGCGCCATGCGTTGGAGGGCAGCGACACCCAGGCCTGCGAGAATCGCGATGGCGAAGAGGGGCAGGTAGCCGAACCGCGCCGGCACCCGGAGGCCCTGCAGCGGCAGCAGCGCACGGAAGGCCATGCGGTAGAGAGACGTCGCGGGCCCAAACGACAAGACAAAGCCAACGAATCCCGCGAGGACGAGCGCAAGGGATCGGCGTCGGGCGACCGCGTCGGCCCGAACGTTGGCAAGCACGCCGATGGTCGCAAGGCCGAGCGCAATGAATCCGGGAAAGAGGACGTCGATGTCCCTCGTGAAGAAGCGCCGGCTCCAACCACGGTCGACGACGCTCGACGATACGAGATACGCAGACGGCGACGCGGAGAGCTGCTCGGCCTGCTCGATCGGCCGGCGCACGCCTTCTCCCGCCAGCCGCGCGTAGGGCAGCAGCACGGGCACCGCGAGCAGCGCGCCCAGCAGGCAGGCGACGGCAATCCGTCGGATTGCTGCTGAAGAGCGGGGGCCCACCGCCACGAGAACGAGCATCAGGACGCCGGCAAAGATCAACCAGTAGGCCGACGTCGCGGCGATGGCTGCAAGGGTTACGGCGAGCGGCGCTGTCCCGCCCTGTTGCCTGAGCAGGCGGTCGGTGAAAAAGAACGCCAGGATCAAGCCCCACGCGTGCGCGGCTTGCAGGTGCGGAAGTCGAGTCAGCAGGTGCGTGTTGAACGCGAGAAGCGCTCCTGCGACGAGAGCGCCGGCAAAGGATGCCGTCCACTGGTCAACGACCCACCACCCGGCGAACGCCGTCGCTGCAAGGCCGGCAATGAGCAACAGATTGAAGGTCAGCACGGCGGACCCGCCCATCCAGCGGATCGGCGCGCCCGCGAGCGCCGGGACGACCAGCGGCTCCGAGTAGGCAAGCGCGCGGTCGTCCGGTTGAAAGATGTTGCCTGCAAAGAGGCGCGCCGGTTCGTGAGTGAGCGCGTAAGCGATCCAGCTGACGATCCAGGCGTTCAGCTCGGCATCGGCGTTGTAGTTGAGGGAGTATCGGCTTGGAGCCGCGGTGAGCGGCCACGTATGGAACATCGCAAGCACCAGGCAGAGAAGGGCGGCGAGAACGGCGCGGGGCATCCTGGGGGCAGGCGCCCCGGGGGGAAGCATAGCCGCGGTAGCTTACCGCCCTTTTCACCTCCCTTGTCGAGTCAGCGCGCGCCGGCTGTCACCGCGCGGCTGGCGTCCGGTTGACCGTTCGACTCTCCGCAGCTACAGTAACCACGGCCTACTCGTTGCGGCGAGAGCTGGAGGCATTCATGAAAAAGATCGAGAAGACCAAGAAGAAGACCATGACGATCTCGGTCGTTCTCGCGGCGGTTGCGGTTGCGGCAGCCGGCGGCATCCTGTACGCGCAGCAACGCGACACACCGCCCCGGTCGCCCTCTTCCGCAGGAGTGGATGACATCGTCGAGCTCGAGATGCTCACTCATACGGAGGTCTACGACAAGATCCACAACAAGGGATTCACGAGCGTGCTGATCGTGAACGGCGGTACGGAAGAGCGTGGGCCTCACGACGTCCTCGCCGGCCACTCGATCATGGCGCGGCATCACGCCGTCGAGATGGCGAAACGGCTGGGCAAGACGCTGGTCGCGCCGGTGCTGCCGATGGACGTCAACGCAACCGGACTGCGCGAGGGAACCGATCAGCCCGGGAGCGTTCAGCTGCCGGCGGACGTCTTCAAGGCCGTGAAGATGGCGGAAGTCGAAAGCATGTCCTTCAACGGCTTCAAGGATATTTTCGTGATGGGCGATCACGGCGGCGGTCAGGCCATGATGCGGGAAGCCGCCGAGGAGATGGACAAGAAGCTCTCGCCGAAAGGCGTGCGCGTGTACTACGTCAGCGACTTCTACAACAAGACGCACGACGACATTGACCTCTACCTGTACGAGCACAAGCTGCCGATTGGCGGTCACGGCGCGATGATGGAAACGTCCGAGATGTTATCGTTCGAGCCGGCGCCCGGGGCGTACGTGCGGCCTATCTACAAAACTGTTCCATTCGATCCGACAGGAGTGACACCGGAGCAGTG
Organism: Vicinamibacterales bacterium; assembly: GCA_035510155.1. Classification (GTDB taxonomy): domain Bacteria; phylum Acidobacteriota; class Vicinamibacteria; order Vicinamibacterales; family CAVVIG01; genus DATKHR01. The sequence continues at coordinate 22,178 of DATKHR010000111.1, read as the reverse complement.
GAAGACGGCACGCGACGCGCGCATGGCGCGCCAGCCGGCTTCGGGCGCGGGAAACGCGACAGCGGCTGCCGGGGCAGGACGAGGGCAGGGCGCGGGTTCCGCCGGTGGCGGACGCGGGCGCCCGCAGGATCCGAATGCGCCGCCGCGCGTCAACAACGGGCTCACGGGCGATCCGCATCCGTCGACGAAGGAGCTCGGCAAAATCTTCGCGGAGATCACCGTCAACAACGGCGTCAACGAGATCCGGAAGCTTCAGTCCGAGCGCCACGCCGCCACACAACCGTGATGGCCGGATCGTGAACCGGCTATTTCGAAAAGTCGACGTGGAGTGCGAACGGCTTCACCGTCACCATGGCGGTCACCCGGCGTTCCCCGCCGTCCGCGCGCTTCACGAGAATCTCGTGTGAGCCGAGCTCCACAACGTGATCCGCGAGCGGTGTCTGTCCGACCCGCGCGCCGTCCACCCACACCTCGGCTGGTTCGCTCGCCGTCACCGAGACCGTCGATTGCGGCGGCGTCACCGAAATCGTGAGCCGCTCCGCGGGGGCGAGATCCAGATGTCGCCGGTCCTCGAACATGAGCCGGCGATTGGTCAATCGGAGATCATGTGGGCCGGCGGCGAGCGTGATCTCGTTGTGATCGTCGGGCCGGAAAGTACGCGTCCCTTCGGTGATCGACACCTCGAAGGGCGAGAGGATGGTGACGAACGCGGCCACGATGGATTCGTTGACTTCCGTCACCTTGTCCGCAGCGACAGTCACTGACCGCTGCAAAACCCCCGACGGGCTCTCGAGCACAACCACGTGCCGCCCCACCGGAATATCGTCGATGCTGAGTGGCGTCAGGCCGCGAACTGAACCGTCGACGAGCACGCGCGTGCCTTCCGGTGCGGAGAGGATATTGAGCGTGCCGGTCGTTTTCGCCGATGCCGTTGGTGCGGGCTGAGACGTCGCTGCGCTGGTGTTCCCGGACTCCAGCAAGCGCGGGAGCTGGACGGAGGTCAGGTTGTTCGCCGATTCGAGCAAGCGCGGCAGCTGGATGGCGGTCAGGCCGGCTGTCGCCGCGGGCGGAAGGTGTCGCGCCGCCATGATCACCCCGGCGACGAACGCGGCCGCGCCGATGGCGAGCAGCCAGCGCATCTTGAAGCCGGCGATGAAGCGCCTGGCAAGGGTGAGAAGTTTTGAGAGCGTTGGGAGCTTCTGGCTCGCTCCCGGGCGCTCGTTCACCTTCGCGAGGGTCCCCTCAGCCTCGGCGGGTGCCTCGAGTGGGGCCTCGATCAGGGGACCGTGTTCCGGAGCCGTGAAGGGTGCGTTGGCGGATCTCCCCACGGCTGCCACGAGTTCCTGTTCATCACTCCACGTCGCGCGGCGAGCGCGCACCCAGCTTGCCGCAGCCTGTGCAGCCGCGAGAACTTTCGCCCGCTGTTCGACCAGTTCCTCTTCCGTGATCACGCCGAAAAGATAATCGGCATCCCGTCGACCGCGGGATAGAGGCCCCCAAGCGTCGAGACTGCGTTTCGCCATGACCGACAGAGCGCTCGCCCAATCAGTAGCCGGCCCGGCACAGGACCGGCTGAAACAACACCTGTCCGACACTGCCAAGCGCGAGCTGGACGCATTACACATGGCGCTCGACTCGCGACTCCTCGCGCTCGAGGCCGCGCTCGCGCATCCCGGAGCGCACGACTCGCTCGAGGCGCTGGTCCTCGATCTCGCGCGTGTTGCGACCGTCGAAGCGGAGGCATCGGCGGCGCGGGCGAGTTTCGAGGCCGAGCGCGAGTCCCAAAGCCGGGTCGCCGCTGCGAGGGAGAACGAGCGCCTGCTGGCGCAGGAGCGGGAAACGACCGCAGCGCTTAGCTCGGAGCTGGAAGAGATCAGAAGGAAGCTGGGGGCCGATCTGGCGCGCGAACAGGCCGCCGGCAGGAAGACCGGCGAAAAGTTGGCGGCGGCCGAGAAGGCGCTGGCCGATGCGCTTCGCATCGCTCAAACGCGGACCACGGCTCTCGATACCGCGAAGGCCGCGGCGACCACCGCTCGGGAGGCCGCGGCGGAGAAAGCGGCCGCGGCGGATTCTGCGAAAGCACAGGCCGAGCGCGTAGCCCAACAGGCGGAGGCGCGTCTGCGCGAAACGGATCAACGCCGGCAGCAAGCAGAGGCTCGCGCAGCCGGCGCAGACGCAAAAAGACAAGACGCCGAAGCGCGTGCCGAACAAGCGGAAGCTCGGGCTCGCGAGATGGAGGCGCGCGCCACAGCCGCGGAAACCGGGCGGCATGCCGCAGAAACCCGGGCCGCCGACGCGGCGACGAAACACAACGATTCCGAGGCGCGGGCGGCGGAAGCTGCCGCGCGTGCGCACGACACGCTCCGTGCGGTCGACAAGCTGAACGCGGATCTCGACGCGGCGAAGCAGGCGGCGGCACGTAACGGCGACGCCGCCGACGCGCGACACGCAGACCTGCACGCCCAGCTCAAAGACTACGAACAACGCCTCGCATCGTCCATCGAGCAGGTGCGGCGGCTGGAGGTGCAGCTGTTCCGGCGTGACCGCCCGCTGCAGGACAGGAACGAAAATCTGTCGGCGATGCTCGCGCGAGATTTGGCGAGCAAGGCAAAACGCGGGGCCAGCCGCTACACGTTCGCGATGGACGTGGCCGTTGAATTTGGCGGCGAAGCGGGCGCGCTCCTTGATCTCTCGATTTCGGGGGCTCAGGTCACCTTATCGCGAGCGCTGGAGCCAGGTTCCAGCGGGAAGCTCTCCTTGATTTCAGACGAACTGCCGGTGTCGGGGACCGGGCGAGTCGTGTGGAGCCTGCTCGACCCCGACTTGGAGGGTCAGCCGCTGAAGTATCGGACGGGTATCTTGTTCACCGCGGTGGATGCAGCCGCCGTCGAAGCGTTCATCATCCGATATTCCACGCACTGAAGAGCGCTGCGAAATTGAGAATTCAGGATTGAGGCAGCCGACTCGATTCCGGCTTTCTGAATTCTCAACCCCAAATTCCCAATTCCGCACCGTGCTCAGTTCATTTTCCGGACCACGTGATCGGTCGGCAACGATGGAACTGACGCAGGCGGCATGCGGTGATGCGTAGCCTGCTCGAACGCGTAAGCGAGGGCGATCAACCTCGGCTCGCTGAACGCCCCGCCTGAAAAGGTCACGCCCGCGGGCCCCTTCTTCGGGTCGAAACCTTGCGGATACTGCTGCTCAGGCGGCAGCCCCGCGGCCGGATCGAAGAATCCTCCGGGGACGACGATGCTCGGATAGCCCGCCTTCGCCGGCGTCCCTGCGCCGCTGTTGCCCGAGAAGAGGAGCGCATCGTAATCGTCTTTCGTACCCGGGATGCCGTCAGGCCCGTCGAGGATCTTGTGGATCGCCGAACGGGAAAGGGCGATGTCCTGCGCGCGATCGCTCAGGTATCTTTTCGTGTCGTCGCTTCCCGGCGCCGTGTCGAACATCTGCGAGAAGATCGCGAGGTCCTGTCCGTACTTCGTCGCGCCCGGGCCGAACGCAATGTTGAAGTTGACCACGTCCTGCAACGACTGAGTCGGGAACGAGCGGCGCACGTGATCGGCGATGTACTTGTTCAGATCGCGCTTGAATCCATAGTTCAGCACGGTCGAGCAGCCAGGCGCGGGAGGAAACACCGCAGGCGGAATCGTCGGGCATCCCGGGAGCTGTGCCGCGAGCGCGGGCACCATGTCGACGGTCGCGCCCTTAGCCTTCAACGCGGCAATCGCATCAGTCATGATGGCAGCACGGTTGGAGGGGAATGGCGGAACGGCGATCCGCGCGCCGGCAAGCGCATTAACCTTCAAGAACTGTGTGTAATTACTGAAGCAATTGCCCGGCGTCAGGCACGCGGCGGTTGCTGCGTCGTTCGGATCGAAACCGGCAATCACGCCGAGCACGATCGCCGCATCGCGCACCGTCCTCGCCAGCGGGCCGGCGGTGTCCTGATCGGCGGTGATCGGAATGATCCCATCGCGGCTCACGAGGCCCACGGTCGGCTTGATACCGACCAGGCCGTTTGCCGTGCCCGGGCTCAGGATGGAGCCGGAGGTTTCGGTGCCTATGCCTACTGCGGCGAGGTTCGCCGAGACCGCGATGCCAGGTCCCGAGCTGGAGCCGCCCGGCGTCAGCGTCGGCCGGCCATCATTGACCGGGCGATTGAAGGTGTCCAGGATCGCCCGCGGGTCGGGCCGCGGATCGTACGGGTTGAATCCGTATCCGCCGAGAGAGCTGTACCCAGACGGCATCCCGTTGGTCAGGAAGTTGGCGAACTCGGTCATCGTGGCCTTGCCGAGGATGATGGCGCCGGCTGCCCGGAGGCGGCGCGCCACGAACGCGTCAGACCTCGGAAACGATCCCTTGAACGCTACCGAGCCCGCCGTCGTCGGCATGTCGCGTGTATCGATATTGTCCTTGAGGATCATCGGAATGCCGCGGAGCGGCAGGGCATTGTCGCCTTGGTCGTTGCCCCCCTCATCCTCCGCTTCGCCGAGTGCGCGGGGGTTCAAGAAGATGTACGAGTTGAGATGCGTGTCTGTTGTCTTCCCGTCGTACGCGGCGATCCGGGCGTGGTACATACGTACGAGCTGTGACGGGGTGATGATCTCGCTGTCCAGAGCGGCCTGAATTGCAGGGATGGTGGCCTCGACGAGATCGAACGTGCCGCGATCGTCAGCAGCGACGAGAACGGTAAGGCTCGCCAAGCCGAGCGAGCAGCCCAAGAGAACGGGGAGCACACGTTTCATGCGGGACCTCCTTGGCGGCGGCCGTGATCGGCAGCCACCGGCGGACGAGCTGAACCCGCGGATGATTCCTCGCCGGCGCGAGAATGTCAATTCTGAAAGTCGCTCGCATTTTTTGTCCGTGCCTTGGTGCCTCTCTGTCTGCCTGACCCCCCGTTTCTCAACTCGAATCCCTGCTATCTTTCGCTGCACCGAATCGTGAACGCTTCTCGAAAACTGCAACCTGATTTGCGCAGTTCCGCGCGGAGCGAGTATCGGCTTCGTGCTGCTTCAACGGTTTACAGCGCTTCCTCACTACAGCTGAACTGAGCGCGGATCGTGCACCACGCCCGGCTACCCAGCGGTCTGGCGGTGCGGACATGGTCCCGTTTCGAACGGCTCGGTCCTGGTGTGTCAGTACATTCGTGTTGGTGATCGTTGCGATATCGTCATCGCGAGCGCTCGCGCAGACAACGTTGAATCCGACCACTGCGGTGTTCTCGGCGTCGTCGGATCAGACCACGACACTTCCGGACGGCACGCCGGTCCTTCAGTACTACCAGCTCGATCTCTATCTGTCCGGTGCGTCGGCACCGTTTCAAAGCAACTCGCTCGGAAAGCCCGCACCCGATTCTACCGGCACGATCACGGTGGACTTGAGGTCCATGTTCGCCGGGTGGCCGGTGCCCGGCACGGTGTACGTTGCCGACGTCGCGGCCGTGGGACCCGGCGGGAGCGCCGCGAGCGCGCTGTCCAACACCTTCGGCTTCACGGCCGCCTGCACATATTCAGCGTCACCAACGTTGCAGAGCTTCGGATCGAGTGGCGGGTCTGGGAGTGTCGCGGTGACTGCGAGTAGTGGCTGCGGATGGACCGCGGTCAGCAATGCGTCGTGGATCACGATCACGTCGGGGGCCAGCGGGACGGGCAACGGCACCGTCAATTACACAGTCGCTGCTAACACGAGCACGACCCCGTTGACTGGATCTCTGACGGTCGCGGGGCAGACGATCACGATCACCGAGGCCGCGGCGTGCAGCATCAGCGCGACGCCGGCGTCGCAGAGTTTCGGGTCGAGCGGCGGGCCAGGCAGTGTGACGGTTGCGGCGGGCAGCGGCTGCGGATGGACCGCCGTGAGCAACGCGTCGTGGATCACCGTCACCTCGGGGGCGAGCGGGACGGGCAATGGCACGGTCAATTACACCGTTGCGCCGAATACAACGACGAGCAGTCGCTCCGGAAACGTGACGGTTGGGGGGCAGACGGTCACGGTCACTGAGGCCGGCGTGTGCGGCTTCAGCGCGTCGCCGACGTCGCAGAGCGTCGGGTCGAGTGGCGGACTAAGTAGTGTCACGGTCACGGCGGGCAATGGTTGCGGATGGACTGCGGTCAGTAACGCGTCGTGGATCACGGTCACGTCGGGGGCGAGCGGGAGCGGCAATGGCTCGGTCCATTACACGATTGCCGCGAACACCTCGTCCACGGCGCGCAACGGAACGTTGACTGTCGCGGGGCAGACGATCACGGTGACCGAGGCGGGGGGGTGCAGCTTCGCCGTGTCGCCGACGTCTCAGAGCCTAGGGTGGAGTGGCGGGCAGGGCAGTGTCACGGTCACGGCGGGCAGCGGCTGTGGATGGACCGCGGTCAGCAACGTGTCATGGATCACGGTGACGTCGGGGGCAAGCGGAACGGGGAATGGCACGGTCAATTACACGGTCGCCTCGAATAACACGACGGCCGGGCAGACCGGAACACTGACGGTTGCGGGCGGTACGATCACTGTGACTGAAGCAGCAAAGTCGATCCCTCAGGCGCCCAAGAACGTGAGAATCAAGAACAAGGGTTAGCTGGAGGAAGCGCTCATATCGTGAGTTCTCGGGATTGAAAGGTCGGCGAGAGGTGGCTACCGCGTGCTGAGACCGAAGAGCGGACGCAGCTTCGTGCCGACCACGTTGCCCGCCAGCGCGGCCGGAAACCATACCCATCCGTGCAGACTGCCGGAGGCGATACCGCTGAAGAACGCGCCGATGTTGCAACCGTAAGCGATGCGTGCGCCGTAGCCGAGGAGCAGCCCGCCCACAATGGCCGCTGCAAGTGAGCGCGCCGGGAGGCGCCAGGTCGGCGCGAAGCGACCGGCCAAGGTCGCCGCCGCGAGCGCCCCGAGGATGAGACCAAAGTCCATGACTGACGTGATGTCCTTGAGCACACTCGCGTGGAGCTCGGTCTGTCGCGCGGGGGAGCCGAAGTACCGCCATGTCTGAAGGTCGACACCCGCCGCACTCATGATCTTTCCGCCCCACAGTGCGAACGCGCCCGTGATTCCCCAGGGCCGTCCCGCAAGCGCCAGCGTGGCGATGTTCACCGCGGCAAGGCCCAGCGCACCTGCCGCAAACGGCCATGGACCGCGCGCCAGACGCGCCCATCCCGATCGCGGTGGCGGCGCGTCGCGAAGCAGGCGGCCGTGCCGTGAGCGTTCGATAACGACGGTCACGCCCGCTATCGTGGCCAACAACGTCAGGCTCACTGTCAATCCCATCGCGGGCCCCAGAGTCGCGATCAAGGAGCTTGGCTTCACGGCCGGCAGAAGCTCCCACCGCGGTTGGTGGGTCGCGCCAATCACCGATCCGGCGATGAAGGCCGCAAGCGTTGCGAGCATGCGCGTATTGCCGCCGCCCACCGTGTACAGCGTCCCCGAAGCGCAACTCCCGCCCAATTGCATCCCCACGCCGAAGAGAAATGCGCCGACGACGACGGAGACGCCAACCGGCGACACCGCGCCTCGAACGGGCTGACCGAAGAAATGTCCTGCCGCGAGCACCGGGAAAAAAATGAGGGATGTCACCGCGAGCATCAGCATTTGCGCGCGCACGCCGTCGCCACGGCTGTGGACGATGAAGGCGCGCCAGGATGATGTGAAGCCAAAGGCCGCGTGATACAGCACGACGCCCGAGGCGGCCCCAACGAGAAACAGCCCGGCTTGTCTTGGACTGATCACCTGCGCGATGTAACCCGCGCCGAGGGCCAACGTCGCGAGCGCGAAGATCGACGGTAGTCCCGGGACCGCGCTTCGATTCGTTGCCACTTGCCAGGAGCTGCCCGGATCAGCCAGCTCGGCTGCGTCGACCGATGTCGTGCTCGTCGGAGACATGGGCGCATTGTAGCGGGAGTCAGGCGCTGGAGCAGCCCCCTAAGGCGGCCCTCCAGTCTGAGCCTCGAGCCGTCGATAACAGTCTTGGAGGCGTCCAGCTAATGAAATTGGAACCTGTGTTGGCTCCTTCGCCGCCGAATCCCCATCCAGCCTGCGTGCTGGGGGACGGGTTAACGCAATGGGCGCGGCAGCGTGACCGCCGGGTCAGTATCAGCCGTTTTGCCGCATGGCAGAAGCAAACTCCCTCGTCCACGGCAATCCTCGTCCGTCTGTTGCGGCTCCTCGCACGCTGAAGGCCTACCCGTCAAGAATTTTGGCCGTCCATCGCGGCCTGTGCGGGTGTACTATCAGCCCGTTCGCACGTGTCGTAGCTGGAACGCATAGGGAGGAGAGAACAAAGCCATGTCACAGCCTGATGGGCTCAATCGCAGGGCGTTCCTGAGGAACGCGGGCTTAACGGCCGTCGTGGGCGCCGTTGGAACGAGCACATCGTTGGTTCCAGGGATCCCTGGGATCCTGGGCGGGGCCCACGCAAGCGCTGCGCCGCTCCTTCCCGAGTCGCCGGGGGGGAAGTTCGATTTCGACACCATTTATAGCCGCATCGGGACCGATTGCACCAAATGGGATAGGCAGATCGCGATCTACGGAAAGGACCACATCGCTGTCGGCATGGGCATCGCGGACATGGACTTCAAAGTGGCGCCCGTGGTGACCCAGGCGCTCGTCGAGCGTATTCATCATGAGAACTACGGGTATCTGACCATCCCCGCGTCTCACGTCGAGTCGATCGTCAACTGGAACAAGCGGCGCTACGGTCTCGAGATCAACCCCAGCTGGATCCTCCATTCGCCGAGCGTCCACCCGGCGATCCTGAGCGTCCTCAGAGCGTTTTCGCCGCCGGGAACCAAGGTGATCGTGCAGTCGCCGACCTACAACGGATTCTACGGGGACATTACGGCAGTGGGCTGCAAGGCCGAGGAGAGTCCGCTCAGGCTCGTGAATGGCCGATACGCGATGGACTTCGAGGATCTCGAGCGCCGCATCGACAACGACACGAACACGATCATCCTCTGCAACCCGCAGAATCCGACCGGCAACTGCTGGTCTCGGGACGACCTGATGACGCTCGGTGAAATCTGCACGCGCCGCCGCGTCGTGGTCCTCGCCGACGAGATTCATTGCGACTTCGTCCGCAAGGGCGAAAAGTACACGCCGTTCGCGAGCCTTCCCAACGAGAAGATCGTGGCGAACAGCGTCACGTTCAAGTCTGCGAGCAAGTCGTTCAATCTGGCGGCCATGAAGTGCGCCTACATGTTCTCGACCAACCCCGCTTATCTCGCCAGAATAAAAACCGTCGGCGGCCACCGCGAGGACATCAACACACTGGGCATGGTGGCCCATCGCGCTGCCTATAACGAAGGCGCGGAGTGGCTGGATCAACTGTTGCCGTACATCGACGGCAACCTGGAGTACGTCGAGACGTTCGTTCGCACGAACATGCCGCTCGTAAACGTGGTCAAGCCTCAGGCGACGTATCTGGCGTGGCTGGACATGAGCAAGGTCGCCGACAAGATCGGCGCGAAGGAGATGGCGGCTCAGGCCAACAAGAAGAAGGCGCCCGGTGCGGCCGACGTCACGCCGGAGACAATCCTCGAGCGTTACTTGGTCGAGCATGCCAAAGTACAGATGACCGCCGGGTCATCCTACGGCTACGGCAGCGCGGGGCGTATGCGGATGAATTGCGGGACATCACGCAAGCTTCTCGAGCTGGCGATGACCAACATGGCCAGCGCGCTCAACAAGGCCTGAGCCCGGACGTCTGCCGACCGGCACGAGTACTGCGGAGCCAGAGCCCCGTTCCAGCGCGACGCGGTTTTGACAGAGGCGCGACCGTCCGGGCATAATTCTTGAGTTCCATGACGAGACCGGTTTTCAGCATCGTCACCATGCCGTACGTCGCCCATTCGGGCGATCTGTGCATGAGTGTCACTGGCTGAAGCCGGAAGCGCATCGATTCAACAGCAGTCCCGCCCTTCCGGAAGCCTCCCCGGAAGGGCGTTTTCATTTCGGGGGGCTCCGCGGGGCGACATGGAGTGGTCGCCATGCAAGCCGCCGTCGAGCTGCATCAGGTCTCCAAATCGTTTCGCGTGCGCCGAGCGCGCAGCGCGGGTGTCACCGCTCGCGTCTTCGATCTTCTTGGCCCAGAAACACAGACGGTCTTGGCCGTCGACCGGCTGTCGTTTTCGATCGCGCCCGGTGAACGCGTAGCGTTCATCGGTCCAAATGGCGCTGGAAAGTCGACGACCCTGAAAATGCTGGCGGGGATTCTCCGGCCCGATGCCGGTGACGTGCGCGTGCTCGGATTCGTACCCTCGCGACAGCGGCACCAGCTCGCGTTTCAGATAGGCACCGTGTTCGGTCAGCGTTCGCAGCTCTGGTACCAACTGCCGCCGCGCGACACGTTCGCGCTTCTGGGTCGCGTGTACGAAATCGACGGGCGTGAGCACAAGCGGCGGATTGACGCGCTGACGTCCGTGTTCGAGCTCGGCACGCTCGTCGACACGCCGGTGCGCCATCTGTCGCTCGGCGAGCGCATGCGCTGCGAGATCGTCGCAAGCCTGCTGCACTCGCCACGGATGTTGTTTCTCGATGAACCGACCATCGGCCTCGATGTTTCGGCGAAGGCGGCGATACGCGAGCTGCTGCGGTCGGAGTCGGAGCGACAGGGTGTGACGCTCCTCTTGACGTCGCACGACACCGGCGACATGGAGCGGGTCTGCAAGCGCGCGATCGTGATCCACCGTGGCCAGCTGCTGTGGGATGGCCCGATCGCAGCCCTCAGGCGCAGCTACTTGAAGGCGAAGCGGGTCACGGTGTGGACTGAGGCTGAACATTTGGAGCTGACCTTGCCAGGCGTGCGGGTCCTCTCGTCGGGCTCGTACAGGACAGAGCTGGAGATCGCCCTCGAGATCACGCCGCTCGGACAGGTCGTCGACGCGGCGCTGCGTCAAGCGGCGATCAGGGACATGGCCATTGAGGACGCCCCGCTCGATGAAGTGATCCGGGCTCTGTACGCGAATGCCGACACTGGGAGCGCGTCGTCATGATGGCGTTCATCGTCAAGTATGCGGCGTTTTCGCGGATCTCGGTCGCTCAGGCGCGCCGGGAGCGCGGTGAGCTGTACGGCCGCATCGTGTTCTTTGCGGTCATCCTGGGCGTGTTCTCGAGCCTGTGGCGAGCGGTTGCCGAAGCTGGAATGCCGGTGGCGGCCGATCCAAAAACGCTCGTCTGGTACCTCGCGGCCACCGAATGGATTGTGCTCAGCGCGCCCCCCATCCATCTCGACATTCAGGAAGCGATCCGGCGCGGCGACGTCGTGTACCGGCTCGGCCGGCCCGCATCCTACGTAATCGGCGAGTTCGCGGCAAGCCTGGGTCTCCTCGCGGCACGAGCGCCGCTGCTGGGACTGACGGCGTTTCTCTGCGCATTCGCGTTCACCAGGTGGATTCCACCCTTGGGCGCGCTCGCCATCGTCGTGCCCTTCGGACTCGCCGCCGCTGCGTTGATGACGGGGTTGCACTTGTGGATTGGCCTGTTGGCGTTTTGGCTCGAGGACGTGTCACCGGTGTACTGGGTGTGGCAAAAACTGATGTTCGTCCTTGGCGGCCTGATGATGCCACTCGAGTTGTACCCGCAGTTCATCCAGAAAGCTGCGGCATTTACGCCGTTTCCAGTCATGCTGGCGGATCCAGCATCCTTCGTGGTGTGGAACCGTCTCGTCACGCCGGGAGCGCTTGCCCGCAGTCTCGTGATCTGGTGCTGCGCCACGGCAATCGCCGTCTGGTGGACATTTCGGCGGGCGACATCGGCCCTGACAATCAATGGCGGCTAAGTCTCTGGCTTTTGCGCGGGCGCTCATCGCGACCAACCTCAAGGCGGCCTTGGCGCTGCGCGGCGCTTTCGTCATACAAGTGGTGTTCATGCTGCTCAACAACGGCACGTTCTTTGTGTTCTGGTGGGCGTTGATGCACCAGGTGAGCGCGCTCCGAGGCTGGCGTCTGGGCGACATTCAGCTGTTGTTCGGCGTAGTCGCGGCTGGGTTCGGGCTGGCGGTGACGGTTGCCGGAGGTGTCCGTCATCTCGGTCGGTTCATCGAGGAAGGCGATCTCGACACGCTACTTACGCAGCCCAGGTCGGTCCTCGTGTACGCCCTGGGCGTGCGCTCGCAGCCTTCCGGTTTTGGTGACCTGCTCTCGGGAATGCTTTTCATCGCGTGGTCCGGGCAGGTCTCCTGGCGCATGGTGCCCATTGTCCTTGCAGTGATTCTTGCCAGTGCGCTCGTCTTCGTCGCTTCCGGGATCGTGTTCTTCAGTCTCGCGTTCTGGCTCGGAAGGGTCGAAACGCTCGCGCGGCAACTGTGGGAGCTGCTGATCACGTTCTCCTTGTACCCGGAACCGCTGTTTGGAGGGATGCTCCGTCTCGCGCTGTTTACGATCTTGCCAGCAGGGTTCGTCGGCTACTTACCCGCGCGAGTCGTGCACGCCCCGTCGCTTCTGCATGTGTCCCTGCTGGCGGTCGGCGCGGGCACGTATTTGGCGCTCGCCGTGGTCGTGTTCGATCGCGGCTTGCGTCGCTATGCATCCGGAAGTCGGTTCAGCACGTTCGGGTGAGGATGATCGGTCACCAGCGGTTCCAGCGCGTGTCGTCATCCGGCGCCGAGGTCGTATACTGCGCGTGCTATGCCACAGTCACAGCCTGACCCGGTCCTTGACACGCTGCAACGGTCCGTCGTGTTCCTCATGGTGGCGGTGCTGATCGCTGTCGCGGTGTTTATCCATGCACTGCTGCCGCGATATGACTGGAAGCCCGTCACGTCGGACGGGCGGTCGATGATCATTTACGACAAATGGGCGGGACGTTTCCAGCGGGCCACGTTTCTCGAGACAGGGCGCATTCAGCTGTCGGATGTGTACACGGCGCCCTAGAGGCCGGACCAGAGCGGCACCGGACGTGGGCGTGCACGCCCCTCGACGCGCCGCCGTCAGTCGAGGCAGCTGGGGGTCCGATTGACGACGACCCCGCCGCGGTCCGCGAACGTCGAGATGTTGCCGTCTCGCTCCCAACGATACCAACCAGCCCCTCGCCCGAAGAGAAATCGCTCGCCGCCGGATGCCACTGCGCCGGGCGCGTACGGGGCGTACGACAACACCAGCACTTCGCGCGTTCCGAGATAGCCGCCGAGATGTCGTGCCGGCTCGAGCCACGCGCTCATGCGATATGGGAAAAGCCCCGTTCCGGGTATCCCTTCGCGGAGGCCTGGCGGCGTTTCCGAACAGTCCCGCAAAAACCATCGAATCCGATTTGAGGGCACGTCGAGTGTCCAGACCTGCCCGGGAACCAGCATGCGAGGCAACCAGCGTCCGTCGGTCAACATGTAAGACTCTCCTGCGCGGCTGCGGTCGAGCGCGTGATCGACGGCGTGGTAGATCCACTCGTCGTCCCAGCGCCAGCACTCAAACATGAAGGGCAGGCCGTATTTGACCCAACACACTTCGCGCCGTGTCCGGTCGACGAGTTGATGCTGGAACTGGGAGCCGGTGCGCGGCCACAGACCCGCGTCGCCAATCACGAACTCGAGCGCATCGACCTCGGTCGTAGGCGATCCTGACGCGGTCGGCGCGAGTGGATGGCTGCAGGCAGCGAACAACCCGGCTACCGCCGGCAGGATGAAGACGACCGATAGGGTTTGTCTCGAACAGATCCGCCGCAAACGAGGAGTCGATTCCCAAGCCATTATTAACGTTTCGGGGAAAGCCAACCCGACGTGCGTACTATTGTCGTCGCAACGGTTCAAGGAAGGTGTGAAACGATAACGGCCGGAGGTTTCGATGCGGTAGACTGCGCCTACCCATGAATAGAAGACGGTTTCTCACGGCTGCGGGCGGCACTCTCGGCACGCTGGCACTTCGTCAGGCCGACCGGCAACCCCTGCGAGCCCAGTCCCCAGACGTCGTTGTGATCGGTGCGGGGGCGTTCGGCGGTTGGACGGCCTTGTATCTCCGGGAGATGGGTGTGCCGGTCACGATGATTGATGCTTACGGTGGGGGGAACTCGCGGGCCAGTTCGGGCGGCGAGACGCGGCAGATCAGGCCCGGGTACGGCGACCGTGAGATCTACACGCGCTGGGTGCTCCAAGCACTTGATCGTTGGAGGGCCCGGCAAGCCGAGTGGGGAAGGACGCTGTTCTTTCAGACCGGTGAGCTCTCATTGATGCCGGAGTGGACCGACAACCTGCGCCGCACGAAGTCGGTATTGGACAGGCTGGAGGTGGAAAATCATGTCCTTCCTCACGACGAGCTGCGACATCGATATCCGCAGGTGAACGTCGAGGGGATCGAGTTCGGCTTCTATGTGCCCGCCACGGGCGTCTTGAAAGCCCGAGAGGGCTGTGTGGCTGTCTCGGAAGCGTTTCAGAAGAAGGGCGGCATCCTGATCATTGCGAAAGCGCAGCCTGGCCGCCACTCAGGCGGCCGACTACGGGACCTGACGCTGTCGACGGGACAGACGGTTGCGGCTGAGACATTCGTGTTTGCCTGCGGTCCCTGGCTGCCGAAGGTTTTTCCGGACGTGCTGAGAAACAAGCTGGTGACGCCGCGGCGCGAAGAATTCTTCATCGGGACCCCGCCGGGCGACGAACGCTTCACCTATCCGAACTTGCCGAACTGGGCGGTCGCGGGCGCGTACGGCTTCGCGAGCATCGAAGGGCGCGGCTTCAAGGTGGCGCCGTTGTTCGATGACGTGCCGGTCGACCCCGACACGCAGGAACGCGTCGTGACGCCGGACGAAATTGCCAAGGTCCGGACGTTCATCGCCAAATGGTTTCCCGCCCTGAGGGACCAGCCTGTTGTCGAAACCAAAGTGTGCCAGTACGAGAACAGCGTCGACGAGCATTTCATCGTCGACCGCCATCCGATGCTTGAAAACGTCTGGCTCGTCGGCGGAGGTTCAGGCCACGGTTACAAGCACGGGATCATGCTTGGAGATTACGTCGCGCATCGAGTCGTCGGCAACGACCTGCAGCCCGAGCTCGCGGGAACGTTCAAGCTCAAGGCGCAGACTTTCTAATGCCCCGAGTCTCCACCTGAACTCTATGGCCGATCCGATCGAGATGTTCCGCGATCTCTTCGAGCAAGCGGTCCAGACGTGTGTCGAGCCTGAGGCGATGGTCTTGTCCACGGTGGACCCGGACGGGCGGCCCTCCAGCCGCTGGGTCTTGCTGAAAGCGTTCGATCAGCGTGGGTTCGTGTTCTATACCAACCTGGACAGCCGCAAGGCTCGCGCGCTCACCGTCAACCCCTACGGCTCGCTGTGCTTCTATTGGGCACCGATCGAAAGGCAGGTCCGGATCGAGGGGCCGGTCGAACGCGTGTCGGATGAGCAGGCCGACGCGTATTTCGCGACCAGGCCGCGCGAGTTCCAGGTCGCAGCATGGGCATCACGTCAGAGCGCAGTCTTGGACTCTCGGCCCATCCTCGATGAGCGCGTCGCCGAGGTCGGCCGGCGCTTTGAAGGCCATCCCGTCTGTCGGCCCCCATTCTGGTCAGGATTCCGTGTCATTCCGAGCGCCATGGAATTCTGGACGCGGGATCCGGCTCGATTGCACCACCGTGAGCGGTACGCGCGCGATGGTGATGTCTGGATCCGCACATTCTTGTACCCCTGACGGCGTTCCATCCCTGCTCTTCGGACACAGATGCGTGCGGTGGATCCTCAGACTCACTGGCGGGCTACCAACGTAAGCTGTCGAGGGGTGTTCGTTGCGGCGATTGATGTTGTCGCCTTCCGCGGATAAGCCCTCCCAGGGTTTTCCTGAGCAGCCTGATGGTGCCACCGTTGTCGCCGACTCGGGACTTCACGAGACGCCGCGGAGTAGCCATATGATCAACAGGAAGACTCCACCTATAGCCAGGATCCAAAGCGCGGCCCGTTTGTAATGGCGCTCCGCGTTCGGCGAAATGCTGTCCCCGGTCCGACGCACGCGGCAGCCCCATATCTCGAATCGCCTGACCGGTAGCATCGAGGCAACCGATGTCCGGGTCATGGTTGCGAGCGCAAATCGGACAAAAGGCCATGACGCCTCCGTGACTCACTCGAAGAATCCAACCACGAGTCGCCGAGAAGCGAGCCGGCCGGCCATTCTTTACCGGCACCGCGACGGTCGCTTTCGTCACCGCGCCTAAACGTCTGTATTGTGATGTACAATTGGTGCAGATGCGAACGACGCTCAATCTCGATGACGAGAAGATCGCTCGCGCCAGAGATCTCACCGGTCTGACGAAAAAGACGGCCCTGATCCACGCTGGGCTCGATGCGTTGATTGCGCGAGCCAGCGCGCAGCGGTTGGCCGCCTTGGGCGGTCGGTTTCCAATGACCAGACCGCCGCGGCGACGGCGTCGGCGAACGCGGCAATGATTCTGGTCGATACCTCAATTTGGATCGATCACGGCCGCCGGCGTGATGGTCAGTTGGTCGAGTGGCTCAGTGAAGGGTTGGTGCTGGGCCATCCGTTCGTTCACGGCGAGCTCGCATGTGGCGAGATGCCGCGGCGGACTGAGGTGCTGGCTCTGCTCGAACAGTTACCGTCGGCGACAGTGGTCTCGCACGAGGAAGTGCTTCATTTCCTCGATCGGCATCGACTCATGGGGCACGGCTTGGGCTGGATCGACCTACATCTCTTAGCATCCACCTTGGTTAGTCGTGCGACGTTGGCGACGCGCGATCGACGACTCGCGCGCGACGCCGACGCCCTCGGCGTGTTGGCCTGAGCGGCTCCGCGTCCGGCCATCTGATAGGTGATCGCGTCCGCGTGATGCGTGTCGGACCGACTTCGAACGCGGCGATTCTGAAGCGATGATGTACCACTCACACGAACACTACATGACCCGCGCGTTCGACTTGGCTGCCAAAAGCGACGCCGAAGGTGGCTGCCCGATCGGCGCCGTCCTTGTCGCCGGCGACACAGGGAACGTGCTCGGAGAAGGCCACAACGGGATGGTCCAGGAAGGCAATCCCATCCTTCACGGCGAGATGGCCGCCTTGCGCGCCGCCGGCCGCATGTCGAACCGCCACAACACAACGCTCTACACCACCCTGCAGCCCTGCTTCATGTGCACGGGTGCCATCGTCCAATTCGGCATCCCGCGCGTTGTGATTGGAGATGTAGCCAATGCGTCGAGCGATGAAACGATTCGGTTCATGCGATCGCGTGGGATCGACGTCATCGTCCTCGAACCCGCGACGAGCGACGCCGCACGTAAATGCATTGCCCTCGCCGCCAGGTTCCGGCAAAAGTGGCCCAATCTATGGCTCGAGGACTGGGGTGGTGGCCACAACCCTCGACTCAAGGAGTAAGGAAACGGTAGTCTCTACTCGTTACCTATCTGTTATCTGTTCGTCGTCACAGTCGCAGGCGTCAGGAGCTTCGAGAGAAGACTGAGGCCGACATAACATGGGTCCCGCAACATCAGGTCCGTGTGCGTGACGAGGCGCCCGAGCGATGGCGGATCAGTCATTGTGCGAAGGCCGCCGCACGTCTGTGAAGATGCTCTTTCAATCCGCCCGTTCTACCAGGGAGGTTGCCATGCCTCGACGGTTCCTCATCGGCCTCGCCGCGACGCTTCTTATCGGTATCCCCGTCATCGGCCAGACGGTGGCGCCTGCTTCGTCCGAACAATTGAAGGAGGACTCACCACGGGCGACGCCCGCTGGAGCGACTTTCACGGCTCCAGCAGGGTGGACGTTGACGACTAAGGCGTCGATGGTCGTTCTCGACCCGCCTGAAACCGATTCGCACGTCGTTATCGTGGATGTGAAGGCGAAGGACGCTGAGGCTGCCGTCGCCGCTGCGTGGGCCGCATACATGCCCGGCTTCAAGCGGCCCCTCAAGATCGCTCTGCCGCAAGCGGCCCGAGAGGGATGGGAGGAGCGGAGAGCCTTCCAGTACGAGACATCGCCGAACGAGCGAGCCGTCGTGGTCGCCAACACTTGGCGAGCCGGTGAGGCGTGGACGGTGGTCGTTGTAAACGGGACCGAACCGACAATCGAAAAGCGCGGCGCGCCGCTGGGGCTTATTCTCCAGAGCCTGCGGCCGAAGGGGTATTCCCGTGAGGCGTTCGCCGGGAAGAAAGCAAACTCGTTGGACGAAAAGCGGCTGGCCGTTCTAAAGGAGTTCGTTGCCAGCGGCATGAAGATGCTGGACACGCCCGGCGTCGGGTTGGCTTTCATCGATGGCGGAAAGACGGTCTGGGCGGGCGGACTTGGCGTGAAGGACTTGGGCAAGCCGGATCCGATCGGCCCCGATACACTCTTCATCGCCGCATCGAACACCAAGGCACTGACGACGCTCCTCCTCGCCGAGTTGGTGGACGAGGGGAAGATGCGGTGGAACCAGCCCGTGACGGAACTCTTCCCAGCGTTCAAGCTGGGAGACGAGGCGACGACGAAGCAGGTGCAGGTGCAGCACCTCATCTGCGCTTGTACAGGCATGCCGCGGCAGGACTTTGAATGGCTCTTCGAGTACGACAGTGCGACGCCGGCGTCGGCGATCAAGCTGCTGGGAACGATGCAGCCGACCAGCCGCTTCGGGGAGGTCTTCCAGTACAGCAACCTGATGGCGGCCGCCGCCGGTTTTATCGGCGGCGCGCAGGCGGTGCCCGGCAAGGAGTGGGGAGTCGCGTACGACGAGGCCATGCGGACGAAGGTCTTCGAGCCGCTCGGGATGACGACGACGACTTTTGACTTTGCGAAGGCGTTGAAGGGTGACGTTGCTCAGCCCCACGGAGAGGACGTGGACGGGAAGGTGGTCCGAGCTCGCATGGACCTGAACTACTCGGTCGTCCCCGTCCGACCCGCAGGGGGGGTCTGGACGAGCCCACGAGAGCTTGCGCGGTACGTCGAGATGGAGCTTGCCAAAGGGATGCTCCCGAACGGCAGGCGTCTCGTCTCGCAGGAGAGCCTTCTGGCACGGTACAAGCCGAACGTGATTGTGGGTGAGAACGTGACGTATGGGATGGCCCTGATGGTCGACACCAAGTACGGTATCCAGGTGGTCCACCACGGTGGGGACCTCGCCGGATACCACAGCGACATGATCTGGCTGCCCGAACACGGCGTCGGCGCCGTGATCCTCACCAACGCCGACTCGGGCGCTGTCATCCGGGGGCTGCTCCTCCGGAGGTTCCTTGAAGTGCTGTTCGACGGTAAACCGGAAGCCGAAGATCAGCTGAAAGTCGCCGCAGCACAGCGAAAAGCGGCAATCGCCAAGGAGCGCGAGCGCCTCGTTGTGCCGGCAAACTCTGCGTTAGCCGCGAAACTGGCCCCACGATATGTGAGCAGTGCGCTGGGCGAGGTGAAGATCCTTAAGGAAGGCAACGCGACTGTCTTCGATGTCGGCGAGTGGAAGAGCGCCGTCGCATCGCGGACGAACGATGATGGCTCGATCTCATTCATCACAATCGATCCGACGTTACGCGGGTTTGAGTTCGTCGTGGCGGACAAAGGCGGGAAACGCCAGCTGATCACCCGCGACGCGCAGCACGAGTACGTTTTCGTAGAGGAGGCAGGCTCCGGGAAGCCCTGACGGCACTCCGACTGTCAGGTCGCCGCAGGTTGACTCCATAGTCTGATGCTCTATAGTGGCGTAACGCTGGCGTCCTTCGACAAGGAGTGATCATGCCTGTCACACCCCATACGGTGACTCGCCGCGATTTCCTTCACACCGGCATGGGCGGCGCGGCGGCCCTCGCAATCGGTCGATCCGACGGCCTCCTCGCCACAGATCGTGAGTCCGTTGTCGCTGAAATCGCTCGGCAACACGACGCCACGGTCCTGATGCTGCGCGAATGGATCGCCCTTCCATCGATCGCGGCTGAGAACCGCAATTATCCGAAGGGTGCGGAATATGTGGCTCGGCTCGCCCGTCAAGCCGGTTTCGGCCGCGTGGACATCATCCCGACGGCCGGGAAGCCGGGAGTTTTCGCAACGCTCGACGTGGGGGCGGCCACGACGCTGGCGCTGTACTTCATGTACGACGTGAAACAGTTCGACGCATCGGAATGGAGTGCACCGCCCCTCGAGGGACGCATCGTCGAGCGGCCCGGAGTGGGGAAGATCATGATCGGACGAGGGGCTACAAACACCAAGGGCCCACAGGTCGCTTGTCTCGCCGCGCTGCAAGCCTTCAAGGCCGCCGGTCGGAAGTTGCCCGTGAACCTGGTGCTTGTATGCGAGGGTGAGGAAGAGATCGGGTCGCCCAATTTCCGGGAGATCGTATTCAAGCCGGTGGTCGAGGAGGCGCTGCGCAAGTCCATTGGCATCGTCATTCCGCTCGGCAACCAAGAACTCGACGGCTCCGTCGCAATCAACCTCGGGTCCAAGGGCGTTATCGAACTCGAGATTGTGGCGTCTGGAGAAAAATGGGGCCGTGGGCCGACCCAGGACGTCCACTCGAGTTACGAGGCGCAGGTCGACAGTCCGGCCTGGCACCTCGTACAGGCGCTCAACACGCTTGTCAAGGCCGACGGGCATACCCCCGCTGTTGCGGGCTTTTTTGACAGAGTGCGTCCGCTCAGTCCTCAGCTGCGCGAAATCCTCGAGGCTTCGATACCGCGTCGCAACGAAGCGGCGGCCAAGAAAGCGTTGAGCGTGTCACGGTGGTACGGGGACGAGTCATGGCACGACTCACTCGTCCGGCTCGTTTCCCAGCCCACCATCAACATCGAAGGACTGGTCGGCGGCTACACAGGCCCAGGAGGGAAAACCATTCTGCCGCACCGCGCTACCGCGAAAATCGACGTGCGGCTTGTCCCGGACATGACCGCGACCGAAACCCTGGAACTGATCAAGAAGCACCTCGCGACGCACGGCTTCGGGGATGTCGAGGTAAACATGACAGGGGGGTATGACCCCACGGAGACACCGCCGGACTCGCGGCTCGTAACCGGCATGCTCGCGGCCTACCATCAAGCCGGGATCGATCCTCTATTATGGCCGAGGCTGGCGGGATCATGGCCCGGCGTGACTTTCACCGGGCCACCGCTGCACTTGCCCGCGGGCCAGTTCGGACTTGGTCACGGTGCGGGTGCCCACGCGCCGGACGAGTACTGGCTCATCGAAGCCGCCAATCCGAAGGTGGCCGGCATGGACGGTGCGGTTCGTTCTTACGTTGACCTGTTCTACGCGCTCGCTTGATCTCTTTGGCTAGGAGAACGTGGTTCACAACCTTCAGCGTCCGAGCGGATCCTTCAGGCGGACAGCGGTCCTTCGAAAACACAGCGTGTCGCGGCAATGGCACCGCGCGGATCTCGGTGTGCGTTTCAGAAGCGCACGGTCGGACCAATGCTCAGTTGGAACTGTTGCGTCAGTCGTCCATTCAGGATCACCACGCAGCCGCCGAGGCCCAGTGTCCCACATGCCCACGCGCCAACTTCCGGTTCAATCAAGATTGGCAGCCAGTCGGCTTCGGCGCGCATGGCGAGCTTCGAGCCGAGGAACTGTTTCAGTCCGGCCCCGAAGCCGAACGAGAAGCGGGTGAAGCCATCATGTGCCGCAGCGATGTGCGTGGCACCCACGCTGCCTGTCAGAAACGATCGGAGTCCCTTGACTTCCGGGACGATGAACTCGCGGGTGAAGTCCGCATGAAACTGGTTCAATGTCACGTCTCCGAGCGACGCACCCACATTGTGGAACGGAGGGCTGAAGCTCAGCGCCGACGTTGAGCGCGTCCAGCGGAATTCGACGAGAGAGAAATCGTCGAAGCGAACTCCGGTAGAGAAACCATAGCTCGTGGCATCCTTCAAGGTGGCCTGAATCGGCGAAGGCTGGTCCGTCTGAATGTCGAAGATCCCGCCGAACCTGGCGCCGACAAATGGCGTCACCTCGAATGCCTGGATTTGGACGTACTGCGCGCGGGCGGGTGTGGCGGGCGCGAGAATGGCCGACAGCGTCAGGAACGCCGCAGTCCCTACTGAGGAAACGATTTCGCCAAAGCCTCGCCCATCACCTGCGTGAATCATTCCCGCTCCGTAAGTCTCATTATCGACCGACCCGCGCTGGCTTCTCTTCACAACTGTTCACACCTGTCGCTCGCCTTTCGTAACGACGTGCAGCATCCCGCGCAACGCCGACTTCTCCCCCGATGGGCACTGGGTCGTCCCGCGGTGCCGGGGTACCCCCAGTCAGATCTGGCGAGACGCGTTCACCCCGTTGCGGTCGCCAAGATGGGCGCAAGCGCTACAGCGGCG
>DATKHR010000110.1:0-4440 GCA_035510155.1 Vicinamibacterales bacterium | reverse complement strand
AGCGGTGTTCTACCCGATGGTGTCGCGGCTCGATCTCAGCTTGATGCAGGATGTCTTCCAGAGCATCGGGGGCCACCGACATTCAGGACAGATTCGGCTCGACATCCTGAATTTTGGCAATCTGTTGAATCACAACTGGGGCGTGGGTCAGACGTTCGTGATCAGCAGCGGAGGGATCCTCCAAAACGCTGGCGCCGATCCGCAAGGTCGACTCACATACACGCTGGCGACCTATACGGGCGCGAACGGACTGCAGTTGATCGACCATACGTTTCAGACAACGGCGGGAGTCGGATCGCCCACGACCCTGCCCGATGTGTACGTGATGATGCTGAGCTTCAGATACACGTTCCAATAAGGCGGGATTTGCGGCACGGAGAGGTCAGCCGCTCTCCGTGCCCGTACTCTTACTGCGACGGCTGCAGCGCTTACTTTCGGATAGCAGGCTCGCGCGACATCTTCTTCATCATGAACATGGCGTTTTCGTCGTCTCGCGCATCGACGATCGTGTAGTCCGACGGCACGACGAAAAGGTCGTGAGACGGTTCGGCGCGGCTGACGTTCGTCAGGCGGTACTCGACGTCCCCGGTCCGGGGGTCATGATGCCGCGACGACACGAGCACGTTCAGGGCCGTTGATTCCCACCTCTCATCGACGATGTCGATCGGGCGGTCGTTGCCGATGCGGCCGGCGTCGATCCTGGCGGTCGTTCGCTGGCCGACGACATCGAGCCCTTCCATCTTCGCCGTGCCGAGCGATTCGGTCGACGAATGCGCGAGTTGCGCCTTGGCGAGCTTGGCTGCCGCGACCGCGCCGTCACCCGGAGGGAGAGGCGGAGGGGGCGGTGGCGGCGGCGGCACAGGTTGCGTGGACGGGGGTAGGCGCTGCAGCCGCCGGGCTTCCCCCGCGTTTTTGTAGACGTAGGGGAGTCGACGTGCTTTGTGGGAGCCTGGCTCCAGGACGTAGCCGACGCCTGCAACTGGATCCACGATCGTGATGCTCGTCGGCGCCTCGCCGGATGGGTTCAGGGTGTCCAGGCCGAGGAGCGTCTGTTCGCGACGGGTCCTGCCTTCGCTGTCGCGATAAAATCTGGCCGTCGTGGTCCGCTCAATGCGCGTGCCGTCCCCCAACGTTTGGGTCAACGTCGTGAGCCCCTCCCCCGAGTACGGCGCGCCACGCACCACAGCCCCACTGGGAGACTCGCCACTGACGTAGTCGAGCGTCGACTCGAACGTGTAGACGAAGGGCTTCTGGGCACCGACAGCCGCGGCACACACCGCAAACATGACGCCGACGAGGGCGAGCCTGGCCCCGGCGCTGGAACGCTGTTGATTCATGTCCTTGTTACTCCGTGCGCGCGATTGGAGCCCGGACGAAGCGGACGGCGCGCGCGAGGCCGTCCTCTCCGACAATGACGTCCGCCACGACCGTGCCTTGGGCTCCCGTTCCCCGTCCCGACACAGCTGCGGCGTTGGAGAGCTCGGGGCGCTGATCGGGGCTTCCCCCGGGCGCCCGTCCTGAGCTCAGGGCCCCGCCACCCCCCAGCTCAGGTGCTGCGGGGGGAACTGCCGAACCCCACCCCAACGAACCCACGCTATCCACAGGCAGGAGTCCGAACGTGCCGAGCGCGGCACGCGGCACCTCGATACGAATGATCTGGGCATCGCGCGTCGGCACGGAACTGAAAGGAAGGGGGAGAAACGCGGTCGTGACCTCGGGCGCTCGGTCGCCGGGGGCGTTAGAGCCGGCCAGAACTCCACGGGATCCGATGCGCGAAACGATCGCCAAAGGAACCGCAAGCGCCACGAGCAGAGTCGCCGCGAGCGCGAGCCCGAACGAGCGGGCCAGCCGCGCGCCTTTCGGCTGCGGGCGCAGTGCGCGGACCTCTCCGAGCAAGCGGGCTATCACTCGTGGACTCACGTCGGTGGCGCGCCTTCCATCGTCGTTCGCGAGGTCATGCAAGGCCGATCTCAGGTCACTCATTGACCACCATCACGCTTGCGCGCGGCTTTTCATCAGTTCGACAGGATTTGGTCCCGGGGGCGTCCGTCTCAGCGAGTCGTTTCACGAGCAACGCCCGCGCACGGTGCAGGCGCGAGCGCACCGTCCCCATCGGGCACTGCATGATGATCGCAGCGGTCGCGTAATCGAGCTCGTTCAGGTCGCAGAGGACGATGGCCTCCCGGTAGACCGGCTGGAGCGTCGCGATGGACGCGCGAACGCGGTCGACGGCTTCCGCCCGGCTCAAGGCCTCGAACGGGTCTGAGTGGGCATCAGAGGTCCACATTGCGGCATTCGTTCCTTCCGGGATGTCAGCGAGCGACCCAAGATCGCCGCTATCCGGCCACTGATCGAGTCGCGGGCCGCCGAGACGCTTGAGCGCCTGCCTGCGGGCGATGCCGATCAAGTAGGCCTGCAGGCCGGAGCGGCCAGGGTCGTACCGGTCGAGCTGCTGCAGCAAGGCCAGGAATACCTCCTGGAGGACGTCATCGGCTGCGTCGTAGCCGCACATGTGGGCGGCGTAGCGGTAAACGGCGGCTCGATGGCGCGCGAACAGCTCTGCAAACGCGTTCTCGTCACCCTGCCGCACTCGCTCGAGCAGCCGAAGGTCGTCCACCCAGAGAGTATTACTGCGGAATCGGCCGAGGGTTCCAGGGGCTGGGGAAAGGGAGGAAGGGAAGCCGAGACGAGGAAAACCGGAGTGGGGCCACGTGGGCACCACACCGGATTTCCGTCCGAGTCGCGTCGATTGACCGCTAGTTGCCGCCCGTCGTGGCGCCGCCCGACTTACGCATGCCTTCGGTGACGATGCCAACCTTGTCGACGCCGGCGCCTTTGGCGGCATCGATGACGGCGATGACGTCCTTATAGCGCAGCGAGGAGTCGGCGATGATGAACATCGTCTTGTCCTTGCGCTCATCGAAGATGTTGCGCAGCCGCGTTTCGAGCTCCGCGAGGGCCACATCCTGTTTATTGACCGAGATGTGCTTGTCAGCGGTGTACGTCACGACGATCTGGCTGACCTGATCGGTGACGTCAATCTTCGACTTGGCCTCAGCAGGCAGGTTGATGTCAACGCCCTGCTGAGTAAGCGGGAGGGCCGCCATGAAGATGACGAGTAGCACGAGGAGAACGTCAATGAGCGGCGTGACGTTCATATCCGCGCTGGCGTGCAGCGTTTCGCCCTGGACGACCTTGTCAGCGCCGAGGTGGTGGTGTGCGTGAGCCATTTATTCGCCTCCGCCTGCGCTTTCGGCGCCCTTCTTCCGCTCCGTGATGAGACCGATGTCCTCGATCCCGGCGGCGCGAAGCTGGTCCATGGCCGTCATGACGGCGCCGTACTCGACTTCCTCGTCGGCTTTGATGAGAACAATCTTCTCCTTCTTGTTCTCGAGCAGCTCGTTGAGCCGCGTGGGCATCTCGGCCTCACTGACGAGCTTGGCGTTCACGTAGTACGCCTTGTCACGACTGATGGTCAGCACCGTCTGTTCCTGCGCCTCAGGCTTGTCGATCGTGTTGGTGGCGGTGGGCAGCCGGATAGCGACGCCCTGCTGCAACATCGGCGCGACGAGCATCATGATGATGAGGAGCACCAGCATGACGTCGACCAGCGGGGTGACATTGATGTCCGACTTGATCCCGCCCTTGGCGCCGCCAAGATCCATTGCCATAACTAAATCCCCCTACTCATTGCGGAATGCGGATTGACGATTGCGGATCAGGGATTGGGGATCGGCCCGTGCCGACTCCAGCAATCTGAAATCCGCAATCCTCAGCAGTTCCGCAATCCGCAATCAGAAGCCTAGGCGGTCTTCCGGATGAAATAGTCGATCAGCTCCGACGAGGAGTTGTCCATCTCCACGTTGAAGTACTCGATGCGCGCGGTCAGATAGTTGTAAATCCAGACGGCCGGAATGGCCACGACCAGACCGAGCGCGGTCTCGACGAGCGCTTCCGAAATACCGACCGACACGGCACCGAGGCCGGCTGACCCGCTGGCGCCGATGCCCTGGAACGCGTTGATGACGCCGACCACCGTTCCGAGCAGTCCGACGAACGGTGCAGTGGATCCGATCGTCGCAAGGGCAGAGACGCCCTTCTTCAGGTCGGATGCGGTCAGCGCCGAGGCGCGCTGAATGGAGCGTCGAACGGTGTCCATCAGGTCTTCGCGGTTCATGCCGCCGCCGCTCTCCTGCTGGAACTGGTATTCCTGCAGCCCGGCCAGAACCACTTTGGCGAGATGGCTATAACGATAGTTCTTCGAGGTAGACAACGCGATCGCATCCTTCAAGCGGCCTTCCTTGAGGTGCTTGGCGACCTGCGGCGCAAAGATCTTCGACTGATTTCGCGCCTGCTGATAGGTGAAGAATCGCTCGATGCCTACTCCGAGCGACCACATCGACATGATGAGGAGCACGAAAGCAACTGCCTTGGCCACTA
>DATKHR010000109.1:0-13187 GCA_035510155.1 Vicinamibacterales bacterium | reverse complement strand
GCGGGAGCGCGCGCGAAGGGCGGTATTTCGCGGAGCGCGGCTACGCGTTCGTCTCGCAGGACGTCCGTGGACGTTACCGCTCCCAGGGTATCTGGCGTATGACCACCGACGATGGTCGCGACGGCGCGGATCTGTGCGACTGGATCGGACGGCAGCCGTGGTCCAACGGCACTATCGGGACGATGGGAACGTCGTACGTCGGCGGCACGCAGCATGCGATTGCGCTCGAGAGGGCGCCGAACCTGAAGACGGTGATTCCGGTCGACGCCATGTCGAACTACGGGTACCAGAGCATGCGCAACGGCGGCGCGTTCGAGCTGCGCTGGTTCAATTGGATCGTGGCGATGGCTGCGCCCCAGGGCAGCCATGCGGCGCGCGATCCGGCAACGGCCTCGGCGCTTGCCGAGATGGCGGAGCACAAGCGCGCGTATCTGATGCAGCTGCCGATCCACAGAGGGACGACGCCCCTGCAGCTCGCGCCCGAGTACGAAGACTGGCTCGTGACCGCGCTGGGGCACGGGCCGAACGACGACTTCTACGCGCAAAACAACATCGTCGATCACGCCGATCGGTACAAGGACATGCCGGTGTATCTGGTCGGCGGATGGTATGACTCGTGGGCCGGCAACACCTCGCGCAATTATCAGGTTCTGAGCCGAACGCTCAAGGGACCGGTGTACTTGATCATGGGACCGTGGATTCACGGCCAGCAGGCCGTCTCAGCGCACGGGCAGACCAACTTCGGCAGGGACGCCGCTGTTGCGGATCCGCTGGCGTGGCGTCTCGAATGGTTCGATCACTGGCTCAAGGGGGCACCCAATTCGGTGGGACGCTCCGATCCGTTTCGAACACCCGTTCGCATCTTCGTGATGGGCGGTGGGGACGAGCGCAAAGGTGAGGGCGGCCGCCACAACCACGGCGGCGTCTGGCGCAACGAGCACGAGTGGCCGCTTGCACGTACCAGGTCCACGAACTACTACTTCCACCAGGGCGGCGGGCTGTCTTCCGTTGCTCCCGATGCGGCAGCCGCGTCGACGACGTACGCGTTCGATCCCAAGGACCCGGTGCCGACCATCGGAGGGAACATCTCCTCGGCGGAGGGACTCATGCTGCAGGGCGCGTGGGATCAGCGCGGCGGCGCTCACGTATGGAACGACCAGAGCCCGATCCCGTTATCGGCGCGGAAGGACGTGCTCGTGTTCCAGACTGAGCCGCTCGAGGCCGATGTCGAGGTCACGGGTGAAATCGAAGTGAAGCTGTGGGCGTCGTCGTCGGCGCTCGACACCGATTTCACCGCCAAGCTGGTCGACGTCCATCCGCCGACTCCCGATTACCCGGCCGGGTTCGACCAGAACCTCGAGGATGGCATCGTGCGCGCGCGGTTCCGCGATTCATTGACCCAGGAGAAGTTGATGCAGCCCGGCACCGTCTACGAGTTCACGATCACGCTGTATCCGACGTCGAATCTGTTCAAGGTGGGGCACCGCCTCCGCGTCGACCTCTCGAGCAGCAATTTTCCGCGCTTCGACGTCAATTCAAACACCGGGGAGAAGCTGAACGAGAGCCGGCGTACCGTCGTCGCGACGAACACGATTCTGCACGATCGAGCGCATCCGTCGCACATTGTGTTGCCGATCGTCCCGATCAGCACACAGACGACGGCGGGTCGATAGAGACATGCGGGCGGCAATCGTCTGCGCCCTCACGGCAGCACTGGTGAGACCTGCCGCGGCCGAAACGCTCGCGGGCCGCTGGAAACTGATCGCGGCCGAAGACGTGCGCGCCGACGGCAGCGTCGCGAGATACCCGTGGGGGCGGTATCCCATCGGATCGATCGTGGCCGAGGGCGGCTCGTGCTACCTGCAAATCATGTCGAGCGACACGCCTTTGTTTCAATCGCCTGACAAGCCGATCGGCGAGCAGATGAAAGCGGCGCTTCTGAACACCTACATCGCCTACAGTGGGCCGTGCTCCATCGACGACGTGGCGGGCATGGTGACGTTGAAAGTCGAGGCCGCGTGGCGGCAAGATTATGTGGGAACCGAGCAGAAGCGCTTCTTTCGTTTCGAGCAGGGCAAGCTGCTGTTCGGCCCAGCGCCGAACTCGCTGCGGGTGGGAGGCGAGACCCTCACCCGCCGCCTCACCCTCGAGCGTGTTCGCTGACGACCCTTAGTCCTTGCGGTTATCGTGCGGTAACGCCGGAGCTGTGGTCGCTTCAACGTGACCTCGGCCGGCGGCGTTCGCGAGTTCCTCGAACGCGAACGCCATTCCCACGAGCTTGTCATCGTCCCACGCGCGCCCGAGCAGCTGGATGTTGATCGGCTGTCCGTGGTTGTTGTAGCCCACCGGGAAGACCACGGTCGGAATCCCGTTGGCCGCACTCGGCGTGTCGCGGCGACCGAAGCTCGATCGGCTGCCACCGCCGTCGTTGAGGCTGATGTCGCTCAGCAGACCGGGGTAGACGACGGCGTCGACGCCTTTCTGGTCGGCGCCCGCAGTGTCCATCCATTTCTTTGCGGTAGCCTGGCGCCCTCTCCGATAGTCGCGAAAGGCCTGGACTTCGGTCCCCGTCAACCGTGGCGGAGGTGTCGCCGAGCAGGTGCTCGGGGCAGCCCGCACGTAAATGACTTTCCTCTGCGAGCAGTCGACGTCGACTACCGTAAAGATCGACAAGCCCTCGGTCACGAGTTCGGGATGGCCGCTGATGTAGTGTCCCCAGCCCTCAGCCCGGATGTCGCCCGGGGGCGGATCGGGTGCCGGCGGCGTGTCGGTGCCGCCCACGGTTGCGCCCATCTCGACGATGGTCGCGCCGGCGTCCACGAAGAATTGCAGCGCTGCCTTCTCGGCGTCGGTCGTATTCGTCGTGCCCAAGGGATCCACCCACCTCGACGGGATGAAGCCGATCCGCTTGCCTCGGAGCGCGTTCGCGTCCAGAACCGACCGCCAGTCCGCCGGCGTACGCCGGCCGGGCGCCGACGTTTCCGGATCGGCGGGATCGACCGCCACGACCACATTGAGGATGTCAGCCAGGTCGGGGACCGAGCGCGCCATGACGCCGCCGAAGTCTGTGAGGTACACCAGGGGCATGACGCCGCTGCCGCTCTCGAGACCGTCAGTGCCGCGCAGCGTCACGAGGCTCGCAGCGCTCGACGGACCGTACAGCGAGTCGCCTGTCTGTGATCCCATTGCGCCGGCTGCCAGGTTCGCCGCCAGGGCGCTGCCCGAGCCGCCGCTCGATGCGATCGGCGACTTCGAGGGGTTGAACACGTTCCACACCTGCCCGAACGCGTCGTTGGAGTAGTTGCCGTACGTGGCGTACTCCTCGAGAGCGGTCTTGCCGATGAGGACGGCCCCCGCCTCGCGGAGCCTCGCGACCTGGAAGGCGTCGCGTGCGGGGTGGAATCCCTGGAACGTCATGCTCCCGTTGGTCGTCACCATGTCGAAGGTGTCGTAAAGATTCTTCACCGCAATCGGGATCCCCAGGAGCGGACCCGTCGCGCCTTTCTTGCGGGCGGCGTCAGCGTCCTTGGCTTGCTCGATCGCGTTCGGGGCAATGACCTCGTACGCATGGAAACCGAACTGACCCTTGTCGTAAAAGTCGATCCGATCGAGGTACGCTTCGGTAATCTCCTTCGAGGTCGTGACCCCCGCCTCCAAGTCGGCGCGCAGTTGAGCGATTGTCTTCCCGACCACGTCGTACTTCACGTTCGTCTTCGCTTTCCGTTCCGGCGGCACGGGCGGCTGCGCCACTTCGAGTGCCTTGTCGTTCCCGTTGGTCGGCGTGCAGTCGGCGAAATTGAAGCCCTGGGCCGTCAGCGCCGCGGGGGAGAAGTTGTCGATCGAGCAGACTTCGGCAACGGTCAGGTCGCCGATCTCCGGCGCGGCGGCGAGGCTGGTCGCCGTGGCTTCAACCGCCGCGCGCACAGTGGGCGACGACGTGGCGTCGACCATCTGCCCCAGCACGACAAAGTGCAGGACCGATCGTGTCTTGCGCGGCTGCAGCGTGATCGTATTTACATAGGCCTGGAAATTCCCTTCGTGGCCGACGTACGACAGCGGGTTCTTGAACGTGTCGAAGAGCCAATTGCCCGCGAAGGTCATCGCGCCGCTGAAGGGCGCGGCCGGTGAGGTCGGCGTGCCGATCACGGTCACTTGGGGCCCGCCGACCAGCGTCGCGCCCGCGAGCGGCGTGGCGACCTCGACCCATGCGTCCTCGGGAGTGACGACGGCGTCGCCGCTGGAGGTGTTGACGATCGAGCTCGAGTTGGCGCCGGCGTTGCCGATCCCGGACTGGCCGCCGAAGGCGACCTCGATCGTGATCGGCGCCTTCGTGGTGTTGGTGAAGCTGTCGAGCCACCGCCCCCAGTTCGCGCCGTTGTTGATGAAAACGGAACGAGAGATGGTGACGCCGCCGAGGCCGATCGACTGCGTCGTGGTGAAGCGATTGACGCCGTCGAACGTCAAGCCATAGCCGCGCATGATCTCGCCGTTCATTCGCGGCGCCGGCGTGGTGCGGACGAGGACCTTGATGCCGCCGAAGCCGTTGATCGAGGTGCTGTACGGCGGTGTCACGCACGACGTAAACAGGCAGTCTCCCGGTCCGGTCTGCGTCGCGCGGATGCTGCCGGTGTCGACGTCCGGAGAGGCGGCGTCCTGAATGCCCCACCAGGTGCCGCTCGCGTCGGTCACGTAGTTGAACGCCCGGACGGAGCCGGCGCCTGACAGACCGATGAGTAACAGGACGAGGAGACACGAGCGAGCCTTGAGGCACACGTTGATTAACGTATTGAGGATGCAACCGGGTCTGAACATGGCCGCCTCCCAGGGTGAGATAGAGCCTTTGAGGGTCCAGGTTGCAGGGTCGACGAGCCGTCGGGGACAGCGCGGAGACCGAGCGCAGCGGGGATAATCCGCTGGTGCCGAGCGCCTGTCAAGAAGTTAAACGGCCGGGCTGGTCGCGCCGCCGCTGCGGAGCGATCACCACGGGCGACGCTCAGATCCCCATCAGTCTGTAGAGATCCGCCGTTGCCACCGACCGATCGAGGAAACCGAACTGCCCCGTGTCGTGCACTGCGTTGGCGGCGTCGAGCAAGCCAGTCATGGCCGCGCGATAGAGGGACGTGGCAAGGCTGATGCGCCTGACTCCGGCCGCGGCAAGTTCACCCACGGAAAATGACTTTCCTTTGATACCGACCATGAAGTTGACCGGCTTGGACACTGCCGCGCAGACGGCGTGCACCGCGGCAAGGTCGGGCAGGCCCGGGGCGAACAGCACATCGGCTCCCGCTCTTTCAAATGCCTGAAGACGGCGGATCGTGTCGTCCAGGCTCGGCGCGGCATAAAGGAAGTTGTGCGCTCGCGCAGTCAGCATGAAGGGAAACCGAACCGCACGCGCCGCCTGCGCCGCTGCAGCAATCCGTTCGACAGCCAAGCGATCATCATAAAGAGGACGGTCCGGGTTACCCGTCGAGTCCTCGATCGTGCATCCGACAAGTCCCACCTCGGCCGCAAGCCGAATCGTTTCTGCAACAACCTCTGGCGCGTCACCAAACCCGTTTTCTAGATCCGCAGAGACAGGCACGTCCGTCGCATCGACGATCAGCCGCGCATGCGCCAGCGCCTCATCACGCGTCAAGGTGCGATCCCTTCGGCCAAGAGCCGCGGCGGCGGCAGCGCTCGATGTGGCCAACGCCTGGAACCCAAGAGAATCCGGGAGGAGCCGATGTCCCACGGATTCGGAATGACGAAGACGCCGGGGCCATCGTGAAGTGCGCGGAAACGATTGGCCTTTTCGTTCTGGCCGACACTCATAGGCGCCTTTCGCGATGTTCGATCGTTATTACCCTCAAGGTTGCCATCAGAGCGATAGTACGATAACGTAATATTCGTTAACGGTGCATCCACCGCCGATGATGAGCCTCGCCGCCGATTGCCGGTTTGTGCGCGCGTTCGAGCGCGGCGAGATCCCGAATCGCGACTTTCACCATCGGGATCACCTTCGCCTTGCATGGTTCTATCTCGCGGAGTCCGGCTCGACCGACGAAGCGTGCGCGCGCGTCGGGGCCGCCATCCGCAAGTTCGCGAGTGGGGCCGGCGCTTCTCATAAGTATCACGAGACGATGACCGTATTCTGGGTGAAGACTCTGGCGCTTGCCCGCGATCGGCTGCCTGCCGGGGCCGATCTGGACGACGCGCTGCGCGCCGATTCGGGATTGCTGGACAAAGCCCTGCCGCTTGCGTATTACTCCCGGGAACGGTTGTTCAGCGCCCAGGCGAGGGCCACTTGGGTGGAGCCCGACCTGCGATCGCTGACTTGATTCCGCGTCGACCCTGCGATGACAAAGCGCCGAATCCCGAACGTCAGACCCCAGCCGTTGCGCTTGGTACCGGCCATCCATCGCGCTACGCACAGAATCGGGCTGTGCCTGGCCGCCTTGCGCCAGCACGACCTGTCGCAAGGCGAGTCGCACATTCTGGCGCATCTCGCAGCGTCCGGGCCGGCGCGGGTTGGCGACCTCCACGAGGGTCTAGCGCATAAGCGCTCGACGCTGACCAGCATTCTCGACAGACTGGCGGCGCGCGGGCTCGTCACTCGCGAGGTGGGTCTGAGGGACCGGCGAACGTTTGTGATTTCGTTAACCCCACGGGGCCGGAAGGTTGCCCATCAGGTCTATCGACATCTGCTGGAGCTCGAGCGCGCGGTGGCAGCGAGCGTATCGAGCGACGAGATGCGCGCGTTCCTGAAGGTTCTGTCTGCATTCGAACAGAAAGCACAGAAACGGACCGCGGGACTTTAGAAGTGGTAATATCAGCGTATTACCATGCCGACGATTACGGTGAAACTCGACAGAAAACGCGCCGAGCGTCTTGCCAAGTGGGCGCGGCGGAGAAAAGCCACGAAGTCTGAAGTGATCAGGACCCTGATCGATTGGGCGGGCCCGGTCGGGACTGGAGATGATCTGATCGAATGGGTCAAGGCTTCCGAAGGCAAAGGCCTGGGCTTGGCTCAGAGAAGACGATGAGGCGCGTGGCCTTATTGGACGCCTCTTTTCTGGTTGAACTGGAGCGGGAAACGGCGCGCGGCGAGGATGGCCCCGCGCGGCAGTTCCTGCCCACTCTCAGAGGTCGCGCGCTCGTGGTCTCCGTGGTTACGGTCGAGGAAATCCTGGAAGGCGCGGCGGACGAAATCGGGGCGTTCGCGTCGCTGCAACGGTTCGTTATCCAAGGCTTGTACCTGGCGCAGGCGAGGCGTTGCGCGTTGCTCCAGCGCCGCGTGTCGCGACGACTGGGCGAGAATGACGCCTGGCTCGTTGCAACGGCTCAATCGCTGGATGCTGACATCGTGGGCGCGGATCGCAGGGCATTCGAGCGGCTCGGCGTTCGTTATTTGCGTTTTCGCTGAATTCAGCCTCACCGCGCGCACGACGTCGCGATCGGCACACTCGCGGGCTCGAGCGGGGGTCGCTTGTGCCAGGCGAGCGACGCGTTCAACGTGGGTAGATCGCGCTCATTGAGCACACGCCACGACTCGATCGCCTTCGCCAGTGCGTCGCACCATGACGTCGAGACGCTGCGGAGCGACGTCGATGGCCTGGCGTCGCCGCTCTCCACCATGCTGAACAGCCGCGCCATCTCGCGGTTCACGAGGCCAAGTCCGGGTGCCGCCGAAGTGCCGTTCTGAACCGCATCCAGCCGAGTCTCGAACGCGTGCAACGCGGCGGCTTCGTCACGGGTACTCTTGCCACGCTTCCCTTTGGCATCGTTCGAGCCCTCAGCATCTTTCGGGTTACCGAGCGACTCGAGGCGGCCCGCGAGCGTCGCGCGCAGCGCCGCCAGCCGGTTGTATCCGTCGTAGCTGGAGGCGAGCCCGCGCGTGAGCTGGTCCGCCAGCTCGAGCTGCGCGACCAGATCCGCTTGCGATGCCTTCAGGCGCGGATCGGGTTGGACCGTGAGCGTCCGCGTCTCGCGATGGCCGGCGGCGGACAGCTCGATCGTGTAGTGCCCCGGCACAACCAGTGCCCCTTCCGGCTGCTGACGCGGTGTCCGCCCCGGGATCGCGTGGTCGGGCAGAGTGTACTCGACGTACGGCAGCAGCCCGCCAAAGTAGCCGAACGGCAGAATCCTTGGCGGCGGATGGCGAAGGTTCCACGCGAAGCGATTCAGTCCGGCGTTCTTGCTCGGCACTTCAGGCAGGGCGAACCAATACGAGGGCACATTGGCCAGCAGGGTCGGCTCAGGCGGCGCGGCGGACGAAAACGTCCGCACGACCTGCCCGCGCTCGTCCGCAACGGTCAACGTCAGATCGCCGGCCGGCACATCCTTGAGGTAGTAATCGAGGATCGCGCCTTCGGGCGGATTCGGCGCCGCCGGCGTCTCGATAGGGAGCGGTGTATCCGCGTTGACGTCCCACCGCGCGCGCACGGCAGCTGAGGGTTGCAGCAGCTCGATGGCCGAGGCGGCGCGGCCCGCCAGCTGTCGAAGGGGCGTCACGTTGTCCAGGATCCAGAGCGCGCGCCCGTAGGTGGCCAGCACGAGATCATCGCCCTGGACGACCATGTCGCGCATGGAGGAGGCCGGCAGGTTGAGCTGGAGCGACTGCCAATCGTCGCCGGCGTTGTCCGACACGTACACGCCGGCTTCGGTTCCGCAGTAGATCAGCCCTTTGCGCACCGGGTCTTCGCGAACGACACGAGCGAATGCCGTGTCGGGGAGACCACGGACGATCTTCTGCCACCTCGCTCCGCCGTCCAGCGTGCGGTAGATATAGGGGCGCACATCGTTCGGCACGATGTAGGTCGCATACGCCGTTCCGGCATCGTGCCGGCCGGCGTCGATGATCTCGAAGGCGCCGCCAGCGGGCGCGTCCGGCGACACGTTGCGCCACGTCGCCCCGCCATCCTGCGTGACCTGCACAACGCCGTTGTTGGTCGCCGCCCACATGACGCCCGCTTTAACGGCGGAGAGCGAAAACGTCGTGATCGCCTGGAGCGGCAGACGCGGCGTCTCGGCAGGTCGCCCAGGCACGTCCGTCAGATCAGGACTGACCTCGTGCCAGGTCATGCCTGAATCGGTCGTTTTCATCAGGAACTGCGTGCCGTAGTACAGCGCGTGCGGATCCTGCGGCGCGAACGCCATCGGTGCGTTGTTCACCGAACGATATCCCGTGCCGGGCGCGAAGACATGGGCGAACTGCCCCGTTCGCCGATCGAATCGCACCACGGTCCGGTACCAGCCGCCGGCAAACACGATGTCGCCGTCGAGCGGATCGGGCGCGAGATAGCCGAACTCGAAGCCGCCCGGCGAATACCAGTCACGATAGCTGATTTCGCCGTAGTCGCTCCTGTTCGGCACGGCGACCGAGCCGCTGTCTTGCTGTGCGGCGAAGACCTGGTAGGGGAACCGATCGTTGGTCGCGACATGGTAGAACTGCCCGGTCGGCTGGTTGTACCAGCTGCTCCACGTCGCGCCGCCATCGACGCTGACGATGGCGCCCTGGTCGACGCCGGCGAGGAGGCGCTTTGAGTTCTTCGGATCAATCCACAGGAGCTGGAAGTCGTCGCCGCTCGGCGCGCCGGCGAACGCCTCAAACGTTTGGCCACCATCAGTCGAGCGGTACATGGCCGTCTGCGTGACGTACACGATGTCAGGATTCTTCGGATCCGTGATGACGCCGACCGGCCTGATCCTCGGATCTTCAGTGGCGCGCGTCCACGTGTCGCCGCCGTCCCGTGAGCGAAAGAGCCCGTCGCGCAGCCCCGCGAGCACTGTCCGGCCGGCTGACCCGGCAACGATCCCGAAGGCTTGACGGCCAATGGGCGCGCTCGCGAGGCCCTTGGCGGCGACGCGCGTCCACGTCGCGCCGCCGTCGATCGACCTGAATACGGCGGGCGGCGGCGTGTAGCCACGGTCTCCCGACTCCGGTGCAGGAGGGGGAGCCCCGACGGGAGGGACAGGCGAGGCACCGCGATTGCCGGCGGCCCGGTAACACGTCGCGTACACGACGCGTGGCGCATCCGGAGCGGCCACGATCGACGGACACCCGCTGTCGTTGTCAAGAAACAACACCTTGCTCCACGTTGCGCCCCCGTCCGTCGTTCTGAAGACGCCACGGTCGGGGCCAGGCGTCCGGTCGCCGATCGCGGCGACGAGGACCTCATCAGCGTTGTCCGCGCTGACGAGGAGCGAGCCGATGAAATGCGTGTCGCCGAGCCCGACGCTTCTCCATGACGTGCCTCCGTCTTTCGACGCGTAGACACCGTTCCCGCGCGTCTCCTCGCCTGTGCCGACGTAGATCATCTGCGCGTTCGACGGAGCGACGGCAACCGCGCCGACCGAGGCCACACCAGTCCGGTCGAAAATCGGCGTCCACGTCTGTCCGCCGTTCACGCTCTTCCACACACCGCCGCCGGGCGCGCCGAAGAAGTAGGTGTTGGGATCAGAGGGATCGATCGCGCCGGCCGACACGCGGCCCGCGCGGAACGGCCCGATGAGACGCCAGCGCAGCGCCCCGGAGTTGGTGACGTTCGTGATGACCGCCCGATCAGTTTGATCGGCCCGGATGGGCGCGCACGCGCACAACAGGAGGAGGAGCCCTCCCAGGCGATCAAGGCGATGACACGTCATTGACACCTCGCGGGTGAGATCATCGCGTCCGAGTCGCGGGACGCGCAGATTATCCGCCGACGCACCGATAAGTAGTCAAACTGGAGGACTGCTCGCATGATCCCGCTCCTTGGTCTCCTCATTGCCGCTGCGCCTGCTCAGACCTGCCCCGCCGTTACGGCGCAGGAGGTCACGGCCGCTTTGAAGTCCTATGGCGAGACGGGAACGTGGGCAGTCGAGGGTCCCGTCCGCCCTTATCCCAATGTTCCGTACTACGAGTGCTACTATCGCTCCCAGACGGGAAAACTGAACCGCCAGGTGCTGATTCAGGTTCGCCCTGCCGAGGGTGGCGAGCGGACCTCGGTTAAGCACTTCGTCGACCAGGTCTCGAAGACCGCCTCCGTGCCGCCGCGCGCCGTCGCCGGTTTAGGCGACGAGGCATGGTTCTATGTGGATGCGGAGGGTGCCGGCCAGCTCAACGTCCGGACCGGATCGACTGTCGCAGCGGTCGTCCACGTCAGCGTCGATCTGCAAGTCAAGGGGAGCGCTGACGCCGAGCGAAAGCTCGGCGCGGCCAGGGCCGTCGCTGAGCACGCCCTCCGGCGACTGACGTTCGGAGAGATCTCGGTCGCGAAGTAAGCAAATCCTCGTTGCCGGCGAAGTCAGCGTTGAGGCATCCGGGTTGGGGCCGGGTGGAACGAGCCGGCGAGCCGGCGTGACACGACCACACCGACGTGACCGTCCGACCGCCGGTAGGCGATCAAGCCGGCCAGCGCGGGGTAGGAATCGATCAGCGCGATACCCTGCCTCGGTCCGAGCATAAAGGCCGCCTTCGACATGGCGTCTGCGAGCGTGCCGTCACGAGAAACAATCGTCACGCTTTCCGACGCACTCGACGGCTCGAGCGAGTGCGGATCCAGGAGATGGCCGAACCGTTGCCCGTCGGCGACGAGGAAGTTCGAGTCGTTGGCGGAGGTGGAGACCGAACCCTCTTGGAGGTCGATGGCGCCGAGCAGATGGTCGGGCGCGTCCGGGTCCTTGACGCCGACCGACCATCGGCGTTTGCCGGGCGGCGTGCCGACCATGTACTGATTTCCACCGGCATCAACGAATCCCGCCAGGCCGCGCCGGCGCAGCGCGTCGGCCGCCAGCTCGACGGCGAATCCCTTCGCGATGCCGCCGAGATCGACTTCGACGCCCGGACGCGCGAAGCGGACCGTGTGCCGGGTCGGATCGAGCAGGACGTTGCGGAAGTTGACGAGCGGGCGCACGGCGGCGAGCTCTGCCTGGCTCGGAACGTGCGGACGCTTATCGAAGAAGCCCCACAGCCTGACCAATGGCCCGACGGTCACGTCGAACGCGCCGTTGCTGTCGGCGCTGACCTGCTGCGCGGCTTCGAGCACCCGCAGCATGGGGTCGGTGACTTCCACCTCACCACGCGCGGCCGAGGCGTTCATGCGCGCGAGCTCGCTGTCGGCCCGATAGTTGCTCATCAGGCGATCGACCTCGGCGATTGCCGCAAACGCTTCGTCGATCGCGTGCTCGCGCGCCGCCTCGTCGTCCCCGAAAGCCTGCACCTGCACCGAGGTGCCCATCAGGTATCGAAACGCGCGCGTTTCGGCTGCGCTCGAGTCGGCGCGGGGCGCGGCGCAGCATGCCAGCGCAACGGCCACGCTGAGGGGCGCGTGCCTCCCGGACATCACTTGCAGCCGCAACCGCCGCTCTGAACCCCGTAGCCGCCCGCCGCGCCTTCGCGGGCTTCCTGCCAGTGGGTCATGTAGGCGACCTGGCTGGCGTCGGCGTCGAAGATCATGCAGCGGTCCGCGAGCCTGCCGCGTTGCCACGGTTGCACGGTCTCGCAGGCGCCACAGACAAATGCGGTGAGGGCCACGGTTAAGAGGACCGCACGCCTGCCGAGGACGGATTGGCTCATGGCTGCTTCTCCTCCGACAAGAGCTGCGCGATTTCCCGCCGGTAACTGCTGCTCACATCGCTCGTGTAGCCGATGTGAGTGAATCGGATGACGCCGTTGCGGTCGATGATGAACGAGCTCGGCATGCCCCTTACGGCGAACGCTTCGGCCGACGTTCCCTTCGGATCGAACAGCACAGGCATCGTGTGGGGGAGCTTGGCAAGGAACGCGTCGGCGTCGCGCCGCCGCTCGTCCACGTTCACCGCGAGCACCTCGACGCCGCGCGCGTGGTACTCGCGAAAGAGCGCGTCCAGCGCCGGAAAGGCCGTCTTGCACGGCACACACCAGCTCGCCCAGAAGTCGACGATGACCACGCTGCCCTTGTAGTCGGTCAGGCGCACGGTTCCGCCTTCGGCTGTTCGGAGCGTCACATCCGGCGCGGTTCTCGACGGTGCCGCGATCGATGCGAGGAGGGCCAGCGCGATCAGCCATTGAGTCATGTCAGCGTGCCTTCAGGGGGATTCGCACCCCTGTCGAGAGTATCACTGCTTCAAACCCGTTGTCGGCTCTGTAGCGCTCGTAATGGAGCATCACACCGGCGCCCGCGGGTAGCCACGGAAAACCTTCAGTCGGCGTGACGTCGAGCTGCGCGGAGAAGTTGTTCGAGGCGAAC
>DATKHR010000108.1:0-2047 GCA_035510155.1 Vicinamibacterales bacterium | reverse complement strand
TGATCGAGGCAGCGAAGACAAAGCCTTTCGGCTACATGGCCTTCTATCCGGGACCGGGTCTCGGCGGCCACTGCATCCCGATCGACCCGTTCTATCTCACGTGGAAGGCGCGCGAGTTCGAGGTTCCCACCCGCTTCATCGAGCTCGCCGGCGAGATCAACACTGCGATGCCGCGCTTCGTGGTCGAGCGCCTGAGCACGGCGCTCGACCGCACGACCCACCGCGGGCTCAATGGCGCCAATATCCTGCTCATCGGCATCGCCTACAAGAAGAACGTCGACGACCTGCGGGAAAGCCCCTCCCTCAAGCTCATCGAGCTCATCGAAGAGCGCGGCGGCCGCGTGGACTTTTACGATCCCATCATTCCGCTCGTGCCGCGCACGCGCGACCACCCGGAGCTAGCTGGCCGCAAATCCATAGCCTGGGATCATGCCCTAATCGCCTCCTACGACGCGGTTGTCATCGCCACCGATCACGACGGCATCGACTACGCAGGACTTTCGCTAGCGGCCAAGCTCATTGTCGATACGCGCAACGCATTGCATCGCGCCGGCGTCGCCGACGAGCGCGTGATCAAGGCATAGTAGGATTGCGGACGCTCGCATGGAACATTCGCCCCACGCCCACATTCATGCCGATCGCGCCGCCGACCTTGACCTGCCGCAGGAACCGGTCGCGACGGTGGAATACAGCAGCACCCGGCGCCGGCGCTCAGTCCCCGCAGCACACGCCCGACCTGGCGTCTCCGCGGTGCGCGTCGCCGTCGTTGGATGCGGCTACTGGGGCAAGAACATCGTGCGCGCTGTAGCCGAGCTGGGAGCGCTGGAAGCAGTCGTCGACACGGATCGACAGACGGTCGATAAGCTAGTGAGCACGTTCAAGGGGCGACCGCTCAGCTTCGAGGCGGCGCTCGCGGACCCGAGCGTGACCGCCGTCGCCATCGCCGCCCCGGCGAAAGCACATTTCAGCCTTGCCATGCAGGCGATCACGGCGGGCAAGCACGTCTTCGTGGAAAAGCCGATCGCACTTGACGTGGGCGAGGCTGAAACCCTCATCCGGGCGGCGCAGGGCGCGTCCCGCGTGCTCATGGTCGGCCATCTCCTGCACTATCACCGCGGCTATCGGGCGGTGCGAGAGATCGTTCGCTCAGGCGACCTCGGCCGGCTGCAATACATCTACTCGAACCGCCTTTCTCTCGGAAAGGTCAGACGCGAGGAGGATGTGCTGTGGAGCTTCGCCCCGCACGACATATCCATGGTGCTGGACCTCGTGGGCGAGGACCCGGACTCGGTGATCGCCGCCGGCGTGCCAGTCCTCCATCCCTCGATCCGCGACACGTGCCACGTCCACATGGGCTTTCCGTCGGGGGTCAAGGCTCACATCTTCGTGTCATGGCTGCATCCGTTCAAGGAGCAGCGCCTCACGGTCATCGGCGACTGTGGTGCCGTGGTCTTCGACGATGTCGCACCGCTCGAAGGCAAAGTGAAGCGCTTCCCCTATACGGTCGGATGGGCGGGCGGCATTCCGACGCCGCGGACCGACGGAGGCGTTTCCGTCCCCCTCGCAGCAGGTGAGCCGCTCAAGGAGGAGATGCAGCATTTCCTCGAGTGCTGTGCGAGCGGGGTCCGTCCGCGTACGGATGCAGCTGAAGGGCTTCGCGTCCTCTCGGTGTTGAGACGCGGCAGCGCGTCGCTGTCGACACCGCCCGCGCCGGAGGCGCCGGTCCGGCTGAACGGGGTACGCTTTCCCGGCGTCCATATCGATCCGACAGCCATCGTGGATGCCGATGTCGAGATAGGCGAAGATTCCAAGATTTGGCACTTCAGTCACATCCTGGCGGCGACAAGGCTGGGCCGCAAAGTGGTCGTCGGACAGAACGTCATGATTGGCCCGAATGTCAGGGTCGGCAACGGCGTAAAGATCCAGAACAACGTGTCCGTCTATACCGGCGTGACGCTGGAGGACGGCGTGTTCTGCGGGCCGTCCTGCGTTTTCACCAACGTGCTCGAGCCGCGGGCCGAGATCGAGCGCAAGAACGAGTTCCGCG
>DATKHR010000107.1:0-2019 GCA_035510155.1 Vicinamibacterales bacterium | reverse complement strand
GTGGGCGTCGACCGTTACGGCAACGTATATGGTTCCGTGGTGCGCCGGATGATGCTGGAAAAGCACGTCCCGGTGAAAAAGTGAAGAAGTAAGACGCAGCGGCCGGACACCTACGCACCCAGTCGGTCGGCCAGATCGTTGAAGTCTTTCGCTGCAACGTCGGCCGACGAGTCGGGCTTGAGGTCGGGCGTGCCGTGTGGTCCGTATTCGAGTGGTCGGGTCACGAGCGCCGTCCTCAACCCGACGCCCTTGGCAGCGCGGAGATCGCCCAGGTGCGCTGCGACCATCATTACCTCGGCGACCTTGAGATCGAGAAAGTCTGCGGCGGATTGGTACACCTCGCGGTCGGGCTTGTAGTGCCGGACGAGCTCCGCTCCCAGAATGCAGTCCCAGGGCAGTCCTGAATGTTTCGCGAGATCGGTCATCAAAGAGATGTTGCCGTTTGAGAGCGGAGCGATGATGAATCGGTTCTTGAGGCGTGTGAGCCCGCCGACCGCGTCGGGCCACGGCTGTAGCCGGTGCCAGACGCGATTGAGCGTGTCGGTCTCGGCCTCCGAGAGGCCCGTGATGCCGAAGTCGATCAGGATCTTTTCGAGGATCATCCGGTGTAGGGCGTCCAGCTTGGTCCAGGGGAGCTCGCCATTCCGGACACGGTTCATGGTTGGACCGTACCCGGCGCGCCAGGCGTCCGCGAACTTCGCCGCGTCCACCGTAAGACCCTTCCGCATCGCCAGGTCCTGCACTTCCCTCGTCACTGACGTCCGCCAATCGACGACGGTGCCGAAGACGTCGAAGACCAGCGCCTTCACCGACGCCACCGGCTGGTCCAGCCGCCCGCGCTCCGGCTGGCCGACTGCCGCCACCCCGTTTGCCCGGACCGACGTCGCGCCGACGATCCCGACGGTGCCCGCTTGCAGGAATTCCCGGCGTGAGACGGACGCGAACCGTCGGATCATGTTGTTCTCCCGCTCAGCGAAATTTTCCACCAGCATCAGGTGTTCAACCGAAGGGTCCTCGCCGGCCAGTTTCACAGGCTTTAGTCGTAGTACGCAGGCGACTTCTTCAACTTGGTGTTCGCGCCGAAGTCGTGCTCGATCCAGATCGTTGTCCCAGTTTTCATCAGGTACTCCTCGATCATGGCCCGTGACGCCGCGGACTGTTGGACGTTGAACTCGTTGTCAGGTGGCGGACGATGGAAGGTCCGCTCCGCGGGATAGTGGTAGAGGTCGCCCGCGATCATCACACGCCCCGCAGACGCGAGCTGCAGGATGAGCACCTGGTGTCCGGGCGTATGGCCTGGCGCCGCCTTCATCACAACCTTGCCATCGCCGAAGACATCGTAATCGTCCTGGTCGAGTGCTATCGATTTGCTGTGCTCGAGCGCCTTGTAGAAGCTCGGCTCGACCCGCTCGTTCCCTGGCTGCCACATGAACTGTCGCTCAGCCGGTCGGACCAGCCACGTCGAGGCCGCGAACTCGTTCAGGTTCGCCGAGTGGTCTTTGTGCGCGTGTGAAATTGCGACGTACGTGATGTCCGCTGGGGTGTAGCCGATTGTCGCGAGCTGGCTCTTGAGCGTCCACCTGACCACGGCGGCAGCCGTCGGGTTGACGTCATAATGGGCGCCGCCCCTTGCCGCTGTCTCGACCACCTCGTCCGGGATGACCCCCACATCCCACATCAGCGTCCCTCTTGGATGCGCAACGAGAAAGCACGGCACCGGCATCCGCGTTTCACCAACCTCGGCAGGCGTCACGTGATAGCGTGCGACGCCCTCGGGCGAGATGTTCAAGAGGCCACAGTCGAACACGTATAGCCTTATCGTTTTTGGC
This sequence comes from Vicinamibacterales bacterium, assembly GCA_035510155.1. Taxonomy (GTDB): domain Bacteria; phylum Acidobacteriota; class Vicinamibacteria; order Vicinamibacterales; family CAVVIG01; genus DATKHR01. The sequence continues at coordinate 190 of DATKHR010000107.1, read as the reverse complement.
GGCGGAGCTTTTTTCGCCGCGGGAACCCGCGCGCTCAAAAACCCGACGCTGAACACTAGAGCGACGAGCGCGTTCAACATGGCGTCCCCTCGTAACGTTCACTAAATCGTGGCCGCGACGTCAACCATCATCCGACGTGCGCACGGAGCCAGTCGACCAGCGGCCTCACGTCCGCCATGGCCCGCTTGAT
>DATKHR010000106.1:0-1719 GCA_035510155.1 Vicinamibacterales bacterium | reverse complement strand
GCAAAATGATCGCGCAGCTTTTCGATGAAGGGGAGAATCTCCCCCTTCGTCCTCCGATCCAGCGCCGAAAGTGGCTCATCCATCAACAGGACCTTTGGCTGGGCCAGCAAGGCACGGCCAAATCCGACGCGCTGACGCTCGCCGCCGGATAGATTGCGCGGCGAACGGTCAAGCAAGGCACGAATTCCTAGCAGATCGACGACCTCGTCGAAGTCGATGATCGGTCCATCGTGCCTTTCCTTCGGAGCGCCAAAGAGTAGATTTTTTCGCACGGAGATGTGGGGAAACAGGCTCGCCTCCTGAAAGACATAGCCCAGCGCCCGCTTGTGGGTGGGAACGAAGGCGCCGTTGCGATCCTGCCAGACCTCTCCGGCGATATCACAGAGTCCATCTTTAATGTGGATCAGCCCGGCGATGCACCGCAGGACCGTCGTCTTGCCGCAACCCGACGGGCCAAAGAGCATCGTAATCCCGGTCGCTGGAACTGAGAACACAGCCTCAAGCGTGAATTTCCCCAGCGTGCTGCGAAACTCGGCGTGGATCTCGTGCGCCGACGTCATGCTCCTACCCTCGCGAGGCGCTTTTGGATCAGGATTAACAAGATCACGACGCAGCCGAGGCATGCGTGTACTCAGGCCGGGCGCGCGCCCGTCCGGATGATTGTTCCAACATGCGCGCCGCGCAGTGCGGCGGTCAGCCGGCCCGGCACGAGTCCGTTCACGAGCTGCACGCGCTCGATGTGGCGCGCGGTCGCCATGACCTCCAGCAGCGTACGGTCGAACGGCAGCGTGCCCTGGTGTTTTGCAAGGTCGGCGGCGCTCGTCTCGCGAAGCAACTTCGCCTTCTTCCCGCCGGGGCCCTTAGGGTCGGCGTCATATACCCCATCAACGTCCTCCACGATCGTGAGGCCTGCCGCTCCGAGTGCATCGGCGAGCAGAAACGCGCCCGTGTCAGCTCGGTGGGGCGGGATGCGCGAGGTCGGGAACTCGTGGTGGTGATAGGGAGGAAAGGCGCTTCCCACCACCGCGCGGGCGGCGGAAAGGTGGATCGCGAGCTGGTTCGCTATGGTGGGGTGCTCGACGTAGGACACGCCTTCCGGCGCCAGCAGCGCCGCGAGGATGTGACCGTTCTGACCGGCCTCGGTCGCGGCGAGAGGGGCGAGAGATCCAACCGGAAGACCGAGGTCCAGGCCGACGCTGTAGAGGTGGCGGGCGCGCACGCCCGCGCCCGTCAAGATGAGTAGACGATGCTCAGGCAGCAGCTTGCGGAGTTCGTCGGCGATCGGAAGGATCGCGTCCGCGCCGCGATCCATGATGGAGCGACCGCCGATCTTCACGACCTGGACCCAGGGGAGGAGCCGGATCGGGCGTCCGCCAGCGACGGGGCGCGTGAGGTCGCCGTCGAGGAGCGTCTGGCGCGCGAGTGGCGAGGCGACGTGCTTGGTGGTGTTGCTGGGGTCGGGCATGGCAATGAATCTTCAGTTGGCGGTGATAAGGGTGCCGACATGCTCGCCGGCGAGCGCGCGGGTCAGGTTGCCGGAGACGAGGCCGTTCACGACCTGCACCTCGCGAATGTGGAGCGCCTCCTTGAGCAGGTCGAGCATCGGGAACTCGAGGATCGAGTCGTGCAGTCCCCGCGTTTTCATCTCGTCGACCGAGATCTTAGGGATCAGTTTGGCGTCCTTCGAGGTTTTCGGGTTCGCCGAGTAGAGGCCATCTT
>DATKHR010000105.1:0-12038 GCA_035510155.1 Vicinamibacterales bacterium | reverse complement strand
ACAGTCGCGCCCAGTCCGCGCAGCACGGTCCGGCGGGGCAGATGTTTTCCGGCAATGAACGTCATCGTCCTCTCTCCGTGAATTCGTCCGCGCTCTTCATGCGAAATGCGGGCATCTTGACGATTCCGATCACGAACGCGGACATCCGGTCGTCGGCCGCCGCGGCATCATGCACGATGCCGCGAACCGCCGGCATGTCGGTCGGCTCCAGCCGTCGGCCGAGCGCGAACGTCGTGAGATTCTCGGTGAAGGTTTGGAGCAGCACGCCCGATCGCTTGAGGAGCGCCTGCCGCAGGCCGTCCGGACCCGTCACCGGCGTGCCGTCATAGAGCACGCTGGAGGCGTCTACCGGGGCGCCGTTGTCCTTGATCCGCCACGCGCCGACGACGTCAAAATTCTCGAGGGCGAGGCCGATCGGATCGATCATCTTGTGGCACGACGTGCAGGCCGGATTCGCGCGATGCTGCTCCATTCGTTCCCGCACGGTGCGGAGCCGTCCATCCTCAGCCTCCGGGGTCGCGTCGAAATCGGGCACGTTGGGCGGCGGCGGTGGCGGCGGCGTTCCAAGCAGCACCTCGAGCACCCACTTGCCCCGAAGGACCGGCGACGTGCGATCGGCGTGCGACGTCAGCGTCAGGATGCTCCCCTGCCCAAGCAAGCCCCGGCGGCGGCCGTCCGGGTACGGTACTTTGCGGAATTCGGGGCCGACGACGTTCGAAATGCCGTAGTGCCTGGCCAGGCGTTCGTTGAGAAACGTGTAGTCCGCCGTGAAGAGATCCATGACCGATCGGTCTTCGCGGACGATCTGCCGGAAGAACAACTCGGTCTCGCGAAGCATCGCGTCCTTCAGCTGCTGGTCGAAATCCGGGTAGAAGCGAACATCGGGGTTGATTTTCTCGAGGTCCTGCAGCCGGAGCCACTGCGCGGCGAACCGCGCGGCGAGGACGTCCGAGCGGCGGTCGGCGAGCATGCGCCGGACCTCGGCTTCGAGCGTCGCGGGCGCAGACAGTCGATTCTTTTCCGCGAGACCGAGCAGTTCTGCATCCGGCCCGGCCGACCAGAGGAAGAACGACAGCCGCGAGGCAAGATCCAGATCGCTCAACGCGTAGGATTGCCCCTCCCCGACCCCGGCCGGCCGCTCCTCGAGGCGGAAGATGAAACGAGGGCTCGCGAGGATGCCTTCAATCGCGCTGCGGACGCCACTTTCGAAGCCCTCGGCCTCGCCCTTCCGATAGAGCGCCATCAGCGCGTCGATGTCGCGCTCGCCCACCGGACGTCTGAACGCCTGGGACGCGAGCCGCAAGACGATCTCCCGCGCGCACACCATCTGTTGCGGCGCGGTCTTCGGACTGCACGTGAAGATTCTCTGGCGGCTCGGCGTCTCCGAGACGCCGGTGACCTCGAGCGGGCCGGTCACGGCGAGATCGCGGAGATGAGGCAGCGTCGTGAAGCCGTACGCATCCGCGATGCTGGTACTGGCAATCGACCAGTCCAGCGGCGAAATCAGGTCCTGTTCCGGCCCCTCGAAGCGCCGGATGAACGCCGCCGACAGGCGGTGCGGTCCCGCCGTCACGGCGATCGGTTTGGTGCGCAGGTTCACGCCGTCGGGATCCGACGTGTTCATCCATCGATCGATGTCGAGCAGCGCCGCGCGCGCGCCGTCGATCGAGATCTCGATCTGTTCCGGCGCCTGCGCGGTGTGCAGCGCGGCGCGGCCGTTGCCGTACAGCGCGCCGGTCGTCTCGTGGTAGAACGAGACCCGGAAACGGTAGTCACCGTCGGCCGGGAACGTGTGCGTGACCGCGATCCCCCCGCGCGTGCCGTACGGCGCGCCGTCGGCGTGCTCGCGCTGCGAGGTCCACCGCGACACCTGATAGGTGACCTCACGCGCCGTCGCCGACCGATCGCCGACGGCAAGACGGCTGATTTCGGCCGCCGCGTTGAGATAGCCCTGCATGACGGTTGGCGAGAGGAGCTGGGCGTCGGCGATGTTGTCGAAGTTCGCGCTCTTGGCGTCGAGCGGCAGGTAGTCGCCGGCATTCACGTCAATCGCCAGCAGATCGCGAACCGACTGCTGGTACTCCGCCCGATTGAGCCGCTGAAAGGTCCGGCGGCCCGGCGGGAGCTCCGCTCCTCGCGCGTCCACCTGCGCTTCGAGCGCGCCGGCAAGGGCGGCGAGGGCGCCTTCGTCACGCCGCACCCCGGCGGGCGGCATCTGCCCGGCGCGCAGCTTGCGGATCATTTTCTCGGTGACGTCCGGGTGAAGGGCCGCGCTCGATATCTCAAAGGACGAGAAGGAAAGGTTGCCGCTGCGACTTCGATCGTTGTGACAACCCGCGCACGTCGTTCTCACGAGGGTCTGCGCCAGCTCCCCGGCCGGAGACGCGAGCACCGGCTCGGTCGCGGGGGTTCCCAAGGTCGCCGGCCCGGGCGCCTGCGCGCTCAGCACGCCGATCCCACAGCCTGCCGCAAGACCGGCGAGCAAGGGCGTCCAGTTCATCGTCCCCACCGCCACACGTTAACTCAAATTCGGCTGAAAAAACCCGAAATCCACGTCATCGGCCCAGTGCCTGCAGACGACCTCCTCAGAAGAACAGCTTCATGCCGATCTGCACGTTCCTGGGAAAATAGATCGATTTCCTCGGGTTCGGAATGCTCCCGAAGTTCGCGCTGGTCGCAGTGGTGTTCGGGGCGTCGAAGATGGAAGCGTTCGTCAGGTTGAACGCTTCGGCTCGCAGCTCGAAGCGGTAGCGCCCCGGCAAGATGAATTGCTTGAAGATCGACAAATCGAGCGTCGGGCGCCATGGAACGCGGATGTCGCTGAAACGGTGGGGCGTCGTCCGCAGTGTGAAGGGGGGCCGCTGCCTCCAGACCGGGCTCTCGCCGGGCTGGCAATGCTGCAGGTTGCCGCTCGTGTCCACATAACAGGTATTGAACCAACGGTCTGGCGTCGGATTCGCCAGGACGGCTGACGTCCCTGGAATCGGCTCGAGCGCTGCCGGCTCGTCGAGCGGCCTTCCCGACTGCCAGTTGAAATTCCAGTTCACCTGCCACCCGCCCGCGAGCTGATTGAGCGTGGAATTCATGTCGCTTCCGAACGGCTGACCGTGACCGAACGGCAGCGCGTAGGTGCCGCTGAACTGCCAGATGTGCGGACGGTCGTAGTTCGTCACCTCCCGCACAGGTTGGGCGTCTTGCGCATTCAGAAACTCGTTCTGCTCCATCGTCTTCGAAAACGTGTACGAGCTGATGAGCGACAAGCCGCGCGACACTCGCTTCCGGACAATGAACTGGAGGCTGTTGTACCAGCCGTGGCCGACCGACAGCGAGTTCTCCGTGATGCTGCCGAACTCGGGATACGGGCGGAGCAGCTCCTGGCGTTGGATGGTCGTGCCGTTGCGCGTCGTGTCCGGCAGGAGTCCCGCGAACGGGTTTGCCACCGTCTGCTGAAGGTACGCCTGCCCCTTGGCCATATCGGCCGCGCTGATGGCGTTGATGTCTTTGCCGTTCGTGACCGACAGGTCACGAGTCTGGCTGCCGACGTAGCTCGCCTCGACCATCAGGTCGCGCGTAATCTCCCGTGAGACCGTCGCGTTGTATTCGTGGATGTGCGGCATTCGGTTGTCCGGGTCGTCGAAGCTGATGCCGCGCCCCACCTGCGTGAGCAGTCTAAGACTGGAGCCGGGCGCCTGGAGCTGGCCGTTCGGAAACGGGTTGGCGAAGGTGTTCACGCCCAGCTCGGGGAGGCCGACGCGGCCGTTGAGATCGTTCGCGATGTACGGCGTGGTGATGAAGAACGGACTTTGCGAGCCGAGCGCGCCTCGATACGAGAAATAGAGCCCATAACCGCCGCGCACGACGGTCTTCTCGTTCAAGGAGTATGCGAGGCCGACGCGAGGCTGAAAGTTGTAGGGCTGCGCATTGAACAGCTCACGAGGCACGCCGCTGACGCCGGCAAAGAGCAGCCCGCCCTTGAGGTTGGCGCACGCGGGACATTCGTTGATGCCCGGCCGGCCCTGGATTTGGCTGCCGAGTGGATTCGCCTGATCGAACGCGAAACCGCGGACGAGGCGGTCGTTCGCATCGACGACGCCGCTCTCGTCGTCCCAGCGGAGTCCGAGATTGAGGGTCAGCCTGGCAGTCAGGCGCACATCATCCTGCATGTACAACGCCGTGTAGTGCCACAACTCGTTGCGTTCGTTCCCGCCGCCGACTTCGCTGCTGTACGTCGTGCCGCCCGAGCTGTTGCTTGGCGCCGGATACCCGAGCAGAAAGCTCGCCACCGAGTCGCCGCTCGTCGTGTCGCCATTATTCGGATCGCGCCGGGTAAACTGCCGGGTGGCTGCGAACTGGCCGTTGGCGTTGCCGCTCGTCGCCGGCAACGCTTCGATGTGGCGGTACTCGACGCCCGCCTTGAACGTGTGCCGGTCCAGGCTTCGCGTGTAGTTGGCCTGAACGCTCGCGGTGCGATTGCTGGTCCCGCGGCCGTTGCCGCCGACCCCGACGTTCGTGAACTGCTCCATGCTGACGACCGGCATATACTGCCCGGGGAGATTCTGGAATCCGAGCACGCTTCGATCGAACGCTTCGGCTTCGAGCTGCCGCGCGTCCTCGGTGAACCACGAGACCCCCCCGCGCACGTTGAGCAGGCCGCGGGCACCCACCGATTTCACCCAGTCCACGGCTGATCCCCTGTTGACACGGGTTTGCGGCCATTGGCCTTGAGCCGCATACGTGCCTTGCAGACCGTTCGTGCTCCGGAACTCGTCGCGATGGTTGTGATCCGCCCGCACGAAAACTCTGCTCGCGTCAGAAAACACGTGATCGATTTTGACGAGCTCCGAGTCGTAGTCGTACTTCGCCGTGTTGACCGGGTTGACGTAGTTGTTGAGCCGCTGATTCGGGATTGTCGGTGCGGGGAAAACGAGGTTCAGAATCCGTTGCGCAACCGGGTTGATGCGGTTCGCCGGTGACCACGTGCCGGTCGCGGCGTTGTACACCTGGTTGATATTGTTGTTCGGAAAGGCCAGCCTCGTGCAGGTGCCCTTCGCGTCGCACGTCGTGGTCAACGGATCGTAGATGACGAGCGGAGTCCGCTGGTCTGTATACGTCTGATTGAAGTTGCCGCTGCGTTCCGCGAGCGTCGGCACGCTCGTCGTGGTCGGAAACGGGACGCGCTCGCGCAGCCCTTCGAAGGTCCCCATGAAGAACGTCTTGTCCCGAACGATTGGGCCCGTCACGGTGACGCCGTACTGGTTGGCGCTGTAGGGCGGCTTCGGCTGACCGAGCGAGTTGTTCAAGGTGTCGTTGGCATTGAGGGCGTCGTTTTTCAGAAAGTCCCACGCCTGGCCTCGGAAATGGTTGCCGCCGCTCTTGAGCGTCATGTTGACGACGCCGCCGCCTGTGCGTCCGTACTGGGCGTCGTACGTGTTCGTTTGAATCTTGAATTCCTCGACCGCGTCGACGGGAGGGCCGAAGTCGTAGACGCCGCGGGTGCTGTTGGCGACGCCATCGAGCAGGAACTCGTTCGTCTGGACGCGGCCGCCGTTGATCGACCAGTCCGAGCCGCCCTGGTTGTCGAACGGCCGCAGCCCCGAGGTGCCTGTTGACCCGAACGTCGGCACCTGCCAGTTCACGCCACCCGCAAGGCGATTCAGCATGAAGATCATCCGACCGTTGAGCGGCATCGCCTCGACGGCAGTGTTGTCGATGGTCTGCCCGAGACCGCCGGTCGTCCGGTCGAGGAGCGACGCTTCCGCGCGCACGTCGACCAACTCGGAGATGTCGCCAACTTCGAGCCTTGCATCGACGGTCACGTGCTGGCCGACTTCCACCGTCACTCCGGATCGAATGAACGTCTTGAATCCACTCAGGCTCACCTCGACGCGGTACTTCCCGGGGTTGAGGAACGGCGCGGCATACGCGCCATCGGCTTGCGTGAACGCTTCGGACCGGACGTTCGTTTCTTCGTGGGTGACGATCACGGTGATGTGAGGGATGCTGCCGCCCGAGGCGTCCGTGACCCGCCCCACGATTGTGCCGCGGAACTCCTGCGCCCGTGCACTGCCCGCCAGCACAGTGAGGCTTGCGAGCGGCACCGCCATCAATGTTGCGGCCGGGCGTACACATCTTAGTGACGGGGACATTGCGCCTCCGGCGGCCACGTACTGCGCCGGGTCGGATAGCTTACTGACTGTAGCGGTAAAGTAAAGACCGTTAATCGGTCAAGCCGGAGGGTCGCTTCGCGAACCATCCGGGGACTGGAAAGGCGGCATCTCGCCTCGTTCGAGGAAGGCCCGGTACTCGGATTCCGACTCGAAGCGAACAGTCAAACCCAGTCGACCATTGGAGATCGAAATCGAGAATTGGCCGCAATGGCCATGCGTGCACTCACCACGTTGAATCACGGCGCGCGCCGTGGCGGGGGTGTGCCGATCCGTCCAGACGTACACCCTCATCGCCTGTCCATCAGTTTGCGTTGAAAGCGCTCGCTGAGGAGCTTCTGTCGTTCGGCCGGGTTGCGCCTTCGGTACTTCCTGGCCTGGTCGAGAATCGCGCCGAAGAGTTGCTCGACGAAATCCAGCTTCCCCAACGTGAAGCCTTCAACCCAGGCCGTTCGCTCGCACGTGTAACACTTCAACAGGGCGCGGGCGTTGTCCCAGCGATCGATGTCGACCTTGTCCGAGCCGCACTGACAGAACACCACCATCGCCACGGGACCAGCAGACTAGCGCACCGGCGAACAAAAGGCAAATATAGCGGGGATTGGGCCGTATTCCGTCCTTCGTGGCGCGATGCGAGCGGGATGCCATCGCGCGGGGTCAGAGTTGGCAGAACCGGCGGTGGCCCCGGGCCACAGCGCCGGACCTGATCACACCGCAGGAGCCAGGTGAGAGCTGGCGTCGGCGGACTGAGCTGCCTCGGAGTTGATGGCGAGCGTGGTCATGTCGACCTTGCCCTGCAAGTGCCCGCCTTCGTGAATGACGAGACGCACGCAAGAGACCTGGCCGCTGACCGAGCCGCTTCCTCGAATCTCCAGTTTGTCGTGCGCCATCACGCTGCCGGTGACCGATCCGAAAACGATGATGACCTTCGCCGCGACGTCCGCGTCGATGGCCGCGTTCGGCAGGACCGTCAGTGTGTGATCGGGCAGATCGATTCGACCTTCGACGCGGCCGTCGATCGTCAGATCTTCTGATCCGATCAGGTCTCCCTTGACGCAAACCGTGCGTCCAAGCTTGGTGACCGACTGATGCCAGGGTGTGAATGGTTGATGGTCCTGACTCATTGGCACGCCCGGTGTGCTCCCTTCATGAACCCGTGTCTCGTGTCGGCTCCGCATGCAGCTGCCCCCCGCAGGTGTTTCGGCACGACCTCAGACGACATTTAGGTCAGTTCTGCGGCCGAGCTTGGACAAGATTTACCGCGCCCGTCGCGTTGCGTAATCGACGCCGCGCGCTCGATCGCGTTCTCCGTTCCAGAACCGCGCGATCTTTCCGATCCGTCTCAATGATCGCGCGGATCGCTTCTCGGGCGCGCTGTGGAATGGTCTTTGCTCCCCCGCCGAGTGCAAACCATGGGCCGACTTGGTACTGATCTCGCGATTGATCTGGGCACCGCCAATACGTGTGTCTTCGCGCCAGGACATGGCGTTGTGCTCAACGAGCCCTCGCTCATCGCCTTCAACACGGCGTCCGGGCACGTGGAAGCCGTGGGCAATGACGCGCGAGGCATGCTGGGACGAAGCCCGGGAAATCTGCGCCCGGTCCGGCCGATCAGGGACGGCGTCATCGCCGACTTCGACGCGACCGAGAAGATGCTGACGCATTTCATCAAGAAGACCTACCGCCAGCTGCACGCGTGGACGCGTCCGCGCGTGGTCATCGGAGTGCCGACCGAAATCACGCCCGTGGAGCGCCGTGCGGTCAAAGACAGCGCGTACCGCGCGAAGGCGAGCGAGGTGTATCTGGTCGAGGAGCCGATGGCGGCCGCGCTCGGCGCGGGACTTCCGATTGGCGATGCCGCCGGGAACATGATCATCGACATCGGCGGAGGCACGACCGACATCGCGGTCATCTCCCTCTTCGGCGTCGTCATCGGCCGCTCGGTCAGAGTGGCGGGAGACGCCATGGACGAGGCCATCGCCCAGTTCCTCAAGAAGCGCCACGACCTCCTCGTCGGCGAGCGGACCGCCGAAGCCGTAAAGATCGAAATCGGCTCGGCCGCCGAGCTGGACGCGCCGGTGACGATGGAGGTGAAGGGGCGCCATATGAGCAAGGGAGTGCCTCGACGGATCACGATTACCGACGCCGAGATCCGTGAAGCGCTTGCAGAACCACTCAAGATCATTCTCAGGGCCGTCCGCGAGACGCTGGATCAGATCCCCCCGGAAATCTCGGCGGACATCTACGACCGTGGGATTGCTTTATGCGGTGGCGGATCGCTCCTGCGCCACTTGGACAGGCGCCTTCGAGAGGAGACGCGTTTACCGGTTCAACTCGTCGAGGATCCCCTGTCGTCGGTCGTGCTAGGCGCGGGCAAGATGCTGAGCGACGAGCGGTTGCTCAAGACGCTGTCGGTCCACTGAGCTCACCTTCCGCCTCACCCGTCGCCTCGCGACAAGCGATCTCCCTTCTTCCCACTCCTCTGGCGTAGACTATCCCACCGAACGGAGGCAGTAATGGCCAATGAACCACGGGCCGATGATCGCTCCTCGGCTCCGTCCCGCCGCCAGATGATCAAAGCTGGAGTCGCTGGTGTGATGGCGGCCGTCGCCGGCGTAACGCCAACGGCCGAGTCGCAAGCGCCGGCATCGCCCCCAGCGTCTCGGACGACCCCGCCGGCTCGGCCGGCCGCGCGGATGAATGGGCCGCTCTTTTTCGACGTCGAGACGTCGCACGGCGTTGTGCGCGGCATGGCCAACACAGGCATCAAAATCTTCCGCGGCGTTCGCTACGGTGCCGACACCGGCGGCGGAAATCGTTTCATGCCGCCGCGCAAGCCGGTTGCCTGGGGCGGCGCGCGCAACTGCATCGGCTACGGTCCGATTGCTCCGCAGACCGCGTCCGGCTTTCGTTCCGACTACTCGCAACTGATCCAATGGGACAAGCACATCGGAACGGGCGGCATGAGCGAGGATTGCCTGTCGCTCAACGTGTGGACGCCGGGCGTGAACGACAACGCGAAGCGCCCGGTGCTCGTGTCGTTTCACGGCGGCGGCTGGGCGACCGGATCCGGCAACGGGCCGATGTACGACGGCGGGCAGCTCGCGCTGCTCGGTGACGTGGTTGTCGTGACCGTGAATCATCGTCTCGCGAGCTTCGGATACACGCATCTCGCGGCACTCGGCGCGCCCGAAGAATTCAAGTTCGCTGGCGTGTGCGGCGCGATGGACATGGTCGCGTCCCTCGAGTGGGTGCGCGACAACATCGCGGCGTTCGGCGGCGATCCGGCACGCGTCATGATCTTCGGCCAGTCGGGCGGAGGCTCGAAGACCTCGACGCTGCTTGGAACGCCCGCCGCGAAAGGGTTGTTCCACCGCGCGGCCGTCCAGAGCGGCTCCACGCTTCGACTCATTGAAGAAGACGCGGCCGCCAAATCCGCTGATTTGCTGCTCAAGAAGCTGGCCCTCCCGCGTAACCGGATTGCCGACATTCAACGGCTGCCGTGGGAGCAAATCCTGCAGGCGCAAACCGAGGCCACTGGCGCGGCGTTCACGCCGGTCATGGACGGCCACTATCTGCCGCACCATCCATTCGATCCGGCCGCACCGCCCGAGTCGAGGGATGTGCCCATCATGATCTCGACGACGCTCGAAGACGCGGCGCTGCGGCTGACGAATTGGGATCTGACCGACGCCGGGCTCACCGCGCTGCTGAACGAACGCTTCAACGGGAAGGCTCAGGAGATTCTCGATCTCTATCGCCCGGTGACGGCGGGCAAGACGCCGTATCTCGTGCAGGCCCAGGTGCTCACCGACACCCAGGTGCGCTCGCGCGCGATCGCCCAGGCCGAGCGGAAGGCGGCGCAGAACGGCGCGCCCGCATATATGTATGTCTGGGAATGGGCGACGCCCGCCTTCGACGGCAAGCTCGGTGCCGTGCACGGCCACGACGTCGACGCGTCGTTCAATCTCTATCGCAACGGGATCTGCGGCACCGGAGAACGGGCCGGCCGCGCCCTCGCGGGGCGCCTGGCGTCGACCTTCGTTGCGTTCGCGAAGACCGGCAATCCAGACAACGGTCAGATTCCGCACTGGCCGGTCTACGACGCGGCGACGCGCGCAACCATGATCTTCGACGCGAACACGCGCGTGGAAAACGACCCCCGTTCAGCGATTCGGCAATACTGGAGTCACAATGCGCAACCCGAAGCTGACGATTAGGCGGCTCGTCGGGCTCTCGCTCGGTCTGTGCGCGGCCGCGCTCGTTGGCGCTGTCGCGGCGCAGAATCCCGACGGCACTCGCGTGCGGTCAGCCGCCGCCGGTCCGGCCGAACCGCCGCATCATCGGGCGAACGAGGTCGGCTGGCGCTTGGCGCCGTCGGAGCAGAAGTACGCCTCGATCGACGGCAATCGCCTCAAGTCGTACGTCGGCGAGTTGACCGCCATGGCGCGCAGATATCGCGACAACGGTCACCCGCAGTTCTGGGGACGCATCATCGGGACGACAGCGGACACGGAAAACGCCGAGTGGATGATGCAGAAGTTCCGCCAGATCGGCCTGACCGATGTCCACGAGCAGTATTTCGATCTGCCGCCGCAGTGGATGCCGAAATCGTGGAGCGTCACCGTCTCGGGAAGCGGCAAGACAATCGCGATCGACACCGCTCAACCGACCTATCAAGCCGTGGGCACGCCGGCTGACGGGCTGGATCTCGAGGCCGTCTATGTCGGAATGGCCAGCGCAGCAGATTTGAAGCTCGCGCGCGACGTCCGTGGCAAAGCCGTGTTCTTCTACAGTACCGATACGTCGTCGCGGCACGCGCCGATCGCGGAGAACGCCATCCGCCGCATCGGCGAGCGCGGAGCAGCGGCGATCTTCGTCATCCAGGGCATTCCGGGGAACGAGCGAACGCAGTTCTATCCGGTCAACAGTCCGGTGCCGACGTTCTCAACCGGCATGAAAGATGGTCTCGCCGCACGGGATCTGATCGCGGACGCCACGGTGGCCGGCGGCGCACCGCACGTGAAGGTCAGGCTCGACATTGACCGCACGCCGGGACTGAAGAGCGGCACGGTGTGGGGGACGCTGCCCGGCACGACGGACGAGCAGGTGATGGTCGTGGCTCACCGCGACGGCTGGTTCGAAGGCGCGAACGACAACGCCGCAGGGGTGGCCACGCTCGTGGGCATCGCCGAGTACTTCGCCCGAGTTCCGAAAGCCGAGCGCCGCCGGACGCTCGTGTTCCTGGGGACGACCGGTCACCACAACGGGACGGCCGAGAGCGGCGCGTGGCTCGCGTCGCACCCGGAGGTGTTCGACAAGACCGCGCTGCTCCTCAACTGCGAGCACACGGGAGGAATCGAGAGCGGCCCCGGCAACATCCGCCTCTCGAACGCCGTCGCCGCGTTCAACTGGTACGGCACGGGCCCGAGAGTCGCCGACATCATCGTTCGGGCGATGGATGCGTTCGGGGTGCCGAGCTTCCCGGAGTCGGCGCCGTCGCCACCGGGCGAGATCGGCCGGTACTACCGATTCGCGCCCTCGGTCGAGATCATCAACAGCGGCTACGTCTGGCACTCGGATCAGGAGACCGCCGACACGATTTCGGCCGGCGGGCTGGCGGCGGTCACGCGCACGTACGCCAAGGTGATCGCCGACACCGACTCGATCGATCTCAAGGAATTGCGCCAGCCGATTGCGCCTCGCGGGACGGCGCCGCAGGAAAATCGTCGATGACCATGACCGCGAGGGTCGATGGGGCCGCTCAACCCTCGACCCCCACGGTCGCGACGATTCCTGAGCGATAGAGCCGAACCTTCCACACCTCAACTTTAACGATCGCCCCTCGCGCGATCGGCGTCGGCTGCCAAATCG
>DATKHR010000104.1:0-29300 GCA_035510155.1 Vicinamibacterales bacterium | reverse complement strand
GCGGGTGGCGCTGTAGTACGTCGCGTTCGCGTTCAACGTCGTCCAGTCTCTGACGCGATCGTCGCCGCGGCGCAGCAGGTACTGCGCAAGGTTGTACCCGAAACTCGCCGAGCTGCCGGGAGCGTTCGCGCTCCGCATGTTGACGCTGTCAGGCCACGGCGCCAGTCCTTCGGCGGCCTTGACCATGTAGTCTCGTGTCGTGACGTCGTAGTCCGGCACGTTGAACGATTTCTGCAGATACTCGGGAAAGTGAAACGGCAGGATTTCGGCAAGCGCCTGCTGAAACGTGTACGTCATGTTGGGAATCGACGGATCGTCGGGATACATGGGGTCGACCGACTCCACGAGCTCGGCGCCCAGCTCGTCGCGGAGCACCTTCGTGATCTCGGTGTTGACGATGTCGCTCATCGACGCATCGTTCGCGGTGTGCTTGACCATGTATTCTCGAACGATGCCGATTCGCATGCCGGTCAGAAATTTTTTGGATTTTATGAGGGTCGCCGACGCCGCGTACGACGCGTACGGCTGCGGCGAAATCAACCCCTTTGGCAGCGCGGTGTAGATGTCGCGCGGATCGAAATAGCCGCGCTCGGGATCTTTGAGGGCGTCGAGCACTTCGGCCGTATCGGTGACGGTCCGGCATTGAATGCCGGCTCGATCCAGGTAGGGATCGGCCCCCATCGCCCCGCCGTAAGGGATCAACCCCTTGGTCGTCACAAGCGCGACGACGTCGTTGCGCCATGCGGGCTGCCGACACGAGCCGCCTGTTTCCTCGCAGATGGAGCACTGAACGAGATTTGCCGCCACGCCGGCCGCCGATCCGGAGCTCGAGCCGCCGGTTTCGCGTGCTGTGTCGTACGGGTTGCAGGCCGTTCCGCCCCACGTGCTTCGCGCGCCGGCGCCATAGCCACGGGCAGTCGCGTGCGCGGCGCCGCCAGGATCGCCGCTCCCGGCGTTGTACTCGTCGAGATTCGCTTTCGCGTAGATGATCGCGCCCTTCGCGCGCAGCTCGGCCACGACAGTCGCATCCTGCGGCGGGGCGTCCATCGCGTAGTTGACGTCCGCACCGCCCGTTGAGCGCATGTCCTTGGTGTCGTAGACGTCCTTGAAGGAAAACGCGACGCAGTACATCGGCATCGCTTTCAAATCCGGGTGCCGGCGGTACTGCGCGTCGAGCTCGGCGGCGCGCTCGAGCGCGTCGGGATGGCGGCGAAACCCGTCGCACGCCCTGGGACAGCTTGCGGGCAGCGGACCGGCGGCGGGCGCCAGATCGCAGTCGGCTTTGCATGTCACGGACCGCTCGCCGCGAATGTTGAGCGTCATGAGCGCGTTGATCTGGCCGGCGTTTGGAATACTCGCGACCATGCCGTACTGCTGATGGACCGTGGGATCGGATTTCGTGGTTTCCATCCGCCCGAAGTCAATCGGCGGACCCGAGTACTCGTCGAACCGCGGCAGGATCGCCGAGACCGGGGTCGTCGAGGTCGGAAACGACATGGGCGCACCGGCCCGGACGGGACCGCGTACGGCCGGGATCGACGCGCCGTCACGCGTGATCGGTTGCACGCACGCGCCGTTGTACGCACGAGCGCGCTCGATGTAGGACTCGACGACGGCCTTGCAGGTGGTCTCGCCCTGCTGGATGGCGCGGTGCAGGTCGGCAATGGTCGCTTCTTCGACGTGGAATCGAGCGCGGGCCGGGGCTGATGACTGCGCGCCGGCTGCGGCGGCGGCAAGCAGCACTCCGGCGAGGAGCCGTCGGGCTCGGCTGTTGAAACGATTCATGATGGCTGATCCAACTGCGGCCTCTTCCTGTGGAAGCCCGCCGCGTCCTGGTAAGCCTTGGCGAGCGCGATGATCGGCATCTCACCGAAGGGCTGCGCGAAGAACGTCATGCTGGTGGGGCTCCCGCTCGCGGCGAAGCCGTTCGGCACGTTGATCGCGGGGTAGCACGCGAGATTCGCCATGCTCGAATGACGCTCGGTCGGCGTCCGCGGACGGGCCGGTGCCGCGCCGCCGGCACCTCGGCCGCGTCCTTCGCCCCCAGGAGGCGCACCGGTATTGTTCGAGGCGACGATGTACGCGTCGACGTGAGCGGTCGCCTCGGCGAGTCTCGTCATCATCATCATGCGGGCGCGTTGCGACTGCAGATACTCGACTGCCGGGATCACCCGGCCGTTCGGTCGGCCGCCGCCGCGCGCTTCTTTCATGCGTCCTGCTCGCGCGTGTTCGTCAAAGAACGCCGTCGCCTCGGGGCCAAGTCCGCCAAAGTCGACCCACGCGTCCGGCACCGCCACCGGTAGGAGATTCGAGATGCCAATCGATCGCAGCATATCGAGCGCCTTGTGCGCGTTCTCCACAGCGTCCGGCGCCTTCAATTCGTCGAACGACTCTTTGATGTAGCCGACGCGCAGGGTTTTGACGTCGAGCTGGGCGTTCCAGTTGAACGGGATATCGGACACGCTCATGTCGCGCCCGTCGGGCCTCGCGATCGCGTGCATGACGATCGCGCAGTCTTCGGCGTACCGGCACAGCGGACCGAGACGGTCCTGTGTCCACGACAAGGCCATCACACCGAAACGGCTGACGCGCCCGAACGTGGGACGCAGACCCGTGAGGCCGCAGCGCGCGGACGGACTCAGAATCGAGCCGCTCGTCTCGGTGCCGATGCCGAACGCGACGCAGCCTGCCGCCGTTGCCGAGGCCGGACCGGCTGACGACCCGCTCGATCCCTCAGAGGGGTTCCACGGATTTTTCGTCTGCCCGGCGAACCATTGATCGCCGCCTGCCAGTTCGCCGGTCGCGAGCTTCGCGATCAGCACGGCACCGGCCTCCCGCAGCATCTCGACGACGCTGGCGTCGTAGTCGAACGACTGATCCTTGAACGCCGGCGATCCCCACGTCGTCTTGAAGCCCTTCACGGAAATGATGTCCTTGGCGCCCCACGGGATGCCGTGCAGCGGGCCCTTGTAGTGCCCCGCGCGGATCTCGGCGTCGGCGCGCTTCGCCTCAGCGCGCCCGTACTCGTCGAGGAACGTTACGACGTTGTTCAGGACGCCGTTGTAACGGTGCAGCCGTGTCAGGTACATCTCGGTCAACTCCAGCGACGTGACCTGGCGAGTGCGCACGAGCTCGCCGAGGTGACGGATCGGCCAGAATGCGGCGTCTTCGAGGTTCGCCGGCCGCTTGACGGCCGGAGCGTCGCTGAGCGTAAACGCCAGCCTCGTGCGGTTGACCGCGAGCCCCGGAACGAGTGGGCTGAAGTGAAACGGCGGCGAGACGTCGTTCGGGATGTGAATCGCGCGCAGCTCTTCGTAGCGCTTGAGGTTTTGGTTGGCCGCCTCGACCATCGCCTTTCGCTCGTCGAGCGTGAACTCGAGTCCCGAGAGCTTCAGCGCGTCGGTGACCATCTCGAGGCTGATCGTGTCGGCGCCGGAGTCCTGCATCCGCGCCCACACAATTCCCGGCGCGAGCGTCGCGCTCAAGCCGGCGCTCGCGAAATACGCCATGAACCGCCGTCTGGTTTCGAGGATATCTGGCATTGATCGGCTCTCGGCCAAGGGTTGTGAAGCCGCGTCAGCGCGTTGAGCGGCGGGCCGGCGGCGGCACATCGATTTTCTCGCCGGGACGGGCTGGCGCGTGCACCGGCAACCGGCGCGCGCGCGTCGCCTGCTCGAAACTGTAGCCGAGCGCGAGCAGTCTCGGCTCGCTGAAGGCTGGGCCGAAGAAGGAGATGCCGACTGGAAGATTGTCGCCCGTGAAACCGGCAGGCACGATCAGGTCCGGAAAGCCGGTCAGGTTCGCGAGGTTGGTCGCGGAACCGACGCCGCCTCCAGCGGGCGGCGCGCCGGTTTCCGCGATGAGCCCGGGACGCCGCGACGAAGTGGGGTAGACGATGGCGTCGAGGCGCTGCGCGGCCAGGATCCCGTCGACGGTCGCACGGACGAGCGGCAAGGCGTAGTCCCGGACCGAGGTGTAGCGATAGTCGTCGAGCGTGCCGCCCTCGGCCTCCCGCCTGAACAGCGTCCAGCGGCTCGGATTCGGACCGGCGCCGTCGGGGCGCGTGCCGTTGAAGCGCTCGGCCCGACTGATCATCTCCTCGATCGTTTTCGGATACTGTGGTCCGAGCGTCTTCAGGTACGCGGCGATCTGGACCGTGAACTCCGGGTACCGGATCGCCTCGTAGAAGCCGCCCCGCGCATCGAGCAGCCACTTCGGGTAGTGGACGTCGACGACCGTCGCGCCCGTCTGGCGCATGGCGGCGAGCGACGACTCGACGACCCAATCGACGTCGGAGTCGGCGCCGAGAAAATCGCGCGCGATGCCGATCCGTGCGCCTGTGAGCGCGTCCGCCTTCAGATACTTCGTGTAGTCGGTCTCGAACCTGCCCTCGCTCTTCCTCGTCGCGGCGTCGGCCGGGTCGATCCCCGTCATGAGCCCGAGGGCGATCGTAATGTCGGTCACGCTCCGAGCCATCGGGCCACCCGTGTCGAAGGTCAGCGCGAGCGGGATGATGCCGCTGCGGCTCAACAGCCCGTGTGTCGGCTTCAGGCCGGCGATGCCGTTTGAAGTCGACGGCCCGCGGATCGAGCCGCCGGTATCGGTGCCCATTCCGAGCGGGGCGTACGCCGCAGCGATCGCGACGCCGGTGCCGCCCGACGATCCGGATGGCGTACGCGTGAGATCGTGCGGATTGAGCGACTGGCCCCCGAGCGAGCTGTGGGCGCCGGCGGACGCGAATTCCGACATATTCACCTTCGCCAGGACGATGGCGCCTGCGTCACGGAGCTTCTTCACGACGAACGCGTCGGCAGGCGGCAGCGATCCCTCGAGCAGTACCGAACCGCCGGTCGTGGGGAGGTCGGCCGTGTTGTAGTTGTCCTTGAGAACGACTGGAATCCCGTGCAGCGGCGACCGCGGACCCTTCGTCTTCCGTTCCGCGTCGAGCGCGCGCGCCTGCTCGAGCGCCTTCGGATTGAGCGCCATGATGGCGTGCAGTGATGGCCCCTGGCGGTCGTAGGCCTGAATACGCGCCAAGCAGAGTTGAACGAGCTTCTCCGACGTCAACACGCCGTTCTCAAACGCGCGGTTGATGTCGGCGATCGTCAGCGCGTCGAAGTCGACCGGGGTCGCCTGCGCTGACGCGAGCAGCGCCCCGAGGAGGCAAAAGACGAGACACATGACCTTCATCAGAAAACGAAAGTGTCGCTGCATCATTTTGAGGTTCTCCGGATTGCGACAAGCGGCCGACGACCGCGTTCGCGCGCGGCACGACGGCCATGATACCCATGAACGCGCGATAACGAAATCCTAACCTTGCCCTAATGACTTCTTGAACTCTGACCTCATAGATTCGCGGCTGAGAGCGCACGAGCCGACACTGTTCCGTTGAATCATGCATTGGTTGCATTACATCGCGCTTCTCGCGGTGGTCCTCGCCACGGTCCGTCCCGTCGGCCTGTATCTCGCGCGCGTGTTCGAACGCGGGCCGACCTTCCTCGACCGCTTTCTTTGTCCGGTCGAATCACGGCTCTACCAGATCGTCGGCCTGGATAGAGACCAGGAGATGTCCGCGAGGGTCTACATGCGCTTTCGTTGCCTTCGGCGTTGTCAGCACCGCAGGGCTGTTCGTGCTGCTGATGGCGCAACACTGGCTTCCCGGCGGGCCGGAGGATCGCTTTCTCACCACACCGATGACGCGCGATCTTGCCGCGAACACGGCGATCAGCTTCTCGACCACGACCGCTCGGCCCGATGGCGGAGGCGCTCGAGCACTGATTGAGACGCGGGTCGTTGGAAAGAGAGGACGTCAGATCGGCTCTCATTCCGGTGTTGATCGGGCGCTGCGCCCATCCCCGCTGGTTGCCGGCGCATCTGTGTCTGTCTCTGTGACGGCCGCGACGAGCGCGCGAATCCGATCGAGCATCGCTCGCTCCGCGAGAACGAGGAGCGTGTCTCCGCGTTCGATTTGTGTGCTTCCTCGCGGAACGAGCACATCGTCGCGTCGGCGGATGAGGACGACCAGCGCGCCCGTGGGAAAAGACAATTCAATGAGAGAGCGGCCGATCGTGGCCGATCCCTCGGGCACGGGTATTTCCTGAAGCTCATTCTTGAGATCGATCGTCGGGTTGTATTCGATCGGATAGCGAAAGCGCTTGACCAGGGGCTCGGCGACACGCAGCCATCGGGACACCGGGGCCACCGTGGCGCCCTGGAGCAGCACCGAGATGAACACGACGAAGAAGACGAGATCGAAGATAGCCCTGGCCCCCGACGCGCCAGCCAGCAGGGGATAGATCGCGACCACAATCGGCACCGCGCCTCGCAGCCCAGCCCACGACACCATCAGTTGCTCCCGCAGAGGGACGCGAAACGGCGTGAGGCACAGCAGCACGCTCGCGGGCCGTGCGACGAAGACCAGAAAAGCCGCGAGCGCCATGCCTGAAACCGCCACGCGCGAGAGCTCACTGGGGAGCACAAGCAGCCCCATTGTCAGGAACATGGCGATCTGCATCAGCCACGCGAGGCCGTCGTGGAAGAGCGTCAAGCTGCGTTTGTGCAAATAGTTTTGGTTGCCGAGGACGATGCCGGACACATATACAGCGAGGAATCCACTGCCGCCGACGGCCTGGGTGACCGCATACGTGAGCACGACACACGCGACGCTCAGAACCGGATACAGCCCCTCGAATTCGAGGCCGATGCGGTTGATCAACTGACGCATCACTCTCCCGGCCGCAATGCCGACCAGAGCGCCCACGATCATCTGTTGAAAGAAAAGCGGCACAAGCGTGACGAGCGACGAATCACGCGTGCCGACGATCATGCTCAGCAAGCCGACGCTGAGAAACACCGTCATCGGATCGTTCAACGCCGACTCGAGCTCCAGGAGGGGCCGGATTCGGCCGCGCAGGCTCACACGGCGGGACCTCAAGATCGTGAAGACGGCAGCGACATCGGTGGAGGCGACGGCCGCGCCCAGCAGGAGGCCGTGGAGCCAGTCCATCGCCAGAAAACGCACGGCGAATGCGCCGACGAGCACGCTAGCAATCAGCACGCCGACCGTTGACAATGTCAGCGCACAGCCGCGGACCTCGCGAACGTCCTCCATCTGTGTGCTGAGGCCGCCGGCATGCAGGATCAGGATGAGGGCGGTGACCCCCAGCGTCTCTGCCAGCAGCAGGTTTGAGAACGGAAACCCTGCCGGCCCTTCCCGGCCGACTGCCATCCCGATCAACAGGAATATCGAGAGACCCGGAATGCCGAATCGGCCGGCGCCTTTACTCGCGACGATGCTGATGAGAAGAAGCGACGGGATGGCAAGCAGGTAGGCTGTCAGCGAGTCCATGCGGCCCGCGCGATTGTAGTGCCCGCGCAGCCCGATTCGGCCTGTGCCCCGAAGAATGTCGCGGCAGCAGACTCCGCCTGGTCACTACGGATTGGCAAGGGCGGCTGGCGGCCTCGATGGCGGGTCTGGGCGGCAGCTCGTCGGAACCCCGGGTCCGCCGAGTTTACGTCTCCGTCAACCCTCCGTGAACCCGTTGTTCGGCGGATCCTCGAGACTGCGGCTACACTATCCATTCGACTTCCCTCAACGCCTCAGCCAACTATGGAGGAAGCGCCTATGCGGCGGCTCGTGCTGGCGCAAGTCGTTCTGCTGACTATTCTGGTCGCCGGCCTCAGCTCCTTCGGCGACGTGCGCCCGGCGCTTCGCCCAGGCTTTCTGGGAGGCGGCGTGACGCAGCTGCCAAACGGCTGGAGAATCGCGCCTGCCGGCCGCCACGTCCAGGTTGGGGATCTCCCGCTCGCCATGATCGAGACGCCAGACGGCGAATCGCTGCTCGTCTCGAACAATGGCTATGCGACGCCGTCCCTGACGATTGTGCGGCTGAGCGACGCCTCCATACGTGGCAGCATTCCGCTCGACCATGCCTGGCTCGGTCTGGCCTGGCATCCGGACGGGAAACGTCTGTTCGTCTCCGGCGCCGGCAACAGCACGGTGCACGAGCTCTTCTTCGACAGCCGCGGGCTGCAGCGTACGCTCGACCTGGTGCTCGGGCGGCCGATGGACCGGCAGTCGGAGCTTCCCGAAGAGGCGCCCCCGAGAGAAAGCCGGCCGGATGCCGCGCCACAACTCTTCATCGGCGGCCTGGCGGTCGCTCCGGACGGCACGACGCTCTTCGCAGCCCAGGTCCTCGGCCAGCGCGTGAGCGTAGTCGATGTCGCGAGCGGTCACGTGCGGAGCACGATTGACCTGCCGGCGGAGCCCTACACATGCCTCTTGTCACGCGACGGCTCCAAGCTCTTCGTGTCTCTGTGGGGCGGCGGGAAAGTGCTCGTCTACGACGCGCACAGCCTCGACTTGATTGGTGAGATCCCGGTCGGCGAGCACCCGAACAGTCTCGCGATCACGCGCGACGGCAGTCGGCTGTTCGTCGCCTGCGCAAACACGAACGCGGTCTGGGCGATTGACGTCGCGTCGAGCCGGGCCGTGGAAAAGATCTCAGTGGCGCTCTTCCCCAATGCGCCGCCAGGTTCGACCCCCAATCACGTGAGCCTGTCACCCGATGACAAGCGTCTGCTCGTCGCGAACGCTGACAACAACGCCATTGCTGTGGTCGACGTGGCGACGCCCGGCCGGAGCGAGGTCGAGGGTTTCATTCCGACTGGCTGGTACCCGACCGCGGCGATGTTCAGCCATGACGGAGCGAATCTCTTCGTCCTGAGCGGCAAAGGGCTTGGCTCGGCCGCGAATCCGCGGTTTCGGGCAGGCCCAGGCACCGGTGCGGAGCGTCAATATATCGCTGCGACGCTGACGGGAACGCTGTCGATTCTGCCGACGCCGGATCGAGAGCGCCTGCGCGTGCTGACCAAGCTGGTCTACGATGCGACGCCTTACTCCGACGATCATCGTCTCGTGCCGGCGGGCGCGCCGGCCGCTTCGCCCATTCCCGGCCGCGTTGGCGCCCCCTCTCCGATCAAGCACGTGTTCTATGTGATCCGGGAGAACCGAACTTATGATCAGGTCTTCGGTGACCTCGGCGCCGGTGACGGCGATCCCGCGCTGACGCTCTTCGGCGAGGACGTGACGCCCAACGCGCACGCGCTGGCCCGCGAGTTCGGCGTGCTCGATAACTTCTTCGTCGATGCTGAAGTCAGCTACGACGGGCATGCGTTTTCGACGGGCGCGTATGCAACGGACTTCGTCGAAAAGATGTGGCCGACCAACTACGCCCGCCGCGGAAGCGCCTACCTGAGCGAGGGCGGCGGCAAGATGCGGAACCCCTACGGGAACGTCGCCGCGCCCGCGAACGGCTACATCTGGGACGCCTGCATCCGTGCCAATGTGTCTGTGCGGAGCTACGGTGAGTTTACGCATTGGGGACCGGGCACTCCGGCGGAACGCGCGGCGGGGAAGGTGCCCGCTATCGCCTCGGTTCCGAGCCTGCGCGACCGGGTGAGCCCGACCTATCCGCCATGGGACTTGACGATTCCCGACTCCCGCCGCGTCGATCAGTGGCTGCGCGAATTCCGGGAGTTCGAAGCCAACGGTCGGTTGCCCGCGCTGTCCATCGTGCGGCTCGGGAACGACCACACGAGCGGCACGCGACCGGGGACGCCGACGCCGCGCGCGATGGTCGCCGAGAACGATCAGGCTCTTGGCCGCCTCCTCGAGATCATCTCGCATAGCAAGTACTGGAATGAATCGGCGATCTTCGTCGTGGAGGACGACGCGCAGAATGGAGCCGATCATGTCGATGCGCATCGCTCGCCGGCACTGGTGGTGAGCCCGTTCTCGAAACGGCGCGTGGTCGACAGCACGCTCTACACCACGTCCGGAGTGTTGCGGACCATTGAGCTCATCTTCGGGCTCCCGCCGATGAGCCAGTTCGACGCCGCGGCGGCGCCGCTGTACAAGGCGTTCCAGGCGACGCCCGCGCCTATGCCCTTTACGCGCCTTGATGCGCGCGTGTCGATCGACGAACGAAACGGGCCGAACGCGTACGGAGCGGTTGCATCACTTCGAATGGATTTCAGCGAGCCCGATCGCGCATCCGACGTCGAGCTGAACGAAATCATCTGGCGGGCGGTCAGAGGGGCTTCATCGGCAATGCCGCCTTCGGTTCGCAGCGCGTTCGTTCGTCACAGCGTCGCCGATGCTGATGGGGACGCGGACGATAGGCGGTAATGATCTCAAGCCCGCTCTCGTCGATTCCCTGCGGAACGTTCAGGCCGGCTTTCACCATGGGCATTCGACCGGCAAGGCGGCCCTTCAGTCGCCGAGCCCCCCGACGCATCTGACCCACCCGACCTCCTGATCCCGACCCGCCCGCCCGAGGCATTCGTGATATACATCGTCGCCAGTGCACACCAGGGCGCTTGTCGTCGTCGCGACAGTTGCGTTGGCTCTCGCCGGGATCGTCGCCTTTGAACGCGGTGCCCCCGACGGCGTGCTCTCGGTCCCCGAGCTCGCGGCCAAGGACGCCCCGTTTCCTGATCCAGCGGTCGACAACCCGCTGGCTGCCGGCGCGCCGGAGAGCGTTGCCCTTGCCGGAGGCTGCTTCTGGGGTGTTCAGGCGGTCTTTCAACACGTGAAGGGCGTCGTCAGCGCAACCTCGGGCTACTCGGGCGGCTCGGCGAAAACGGCGAAGTACGAGATCGTCAGCAGCGGCACGACCGGCCATGCCGAGACGGTTCGTGTCCTCTACGATCCGGCGCAGGTCTCGTTCGGCCAGATTCTCAAGATCTTCTTCGCTGTCGCTCACGATCCCACGCAGCTGAACCGCCAAGGGCCCGACGAAGGCGCGCAATATCGCTCGGTGATTTTCTACGCCGGAGAGGATCAGAAGCGGATCGCCGAGTTATACGTGGCGCAGCTCGGTGAAGCGAAAGTCTTCCGGCGGCGCATCGTCACCGCGATCGCTCCGTTGGAGGCATTCTATCCGGCGGAGGCCTACCACCAGGACTATGCGGCGCGTCATCCGTACGACCCCTACATCGTGATCAACGATCGGCCGAAAGTGGACGCGCTGCGCAAGCTCTATGGGTCTGTCTACGTTGAACGTTGACAGGCCTCGCGTGCTCGTTGCCGACGACGATCCGGCAACCATCCTGATCATCTCCAACGCGCTCAAAGACGAGTTCGAAGTCATCCGAGCGGCGACGGGCGGGGAGGTGCTCGACCGCGTTGCCGCCAATGATATCGACCTCGTGCTGCTCGATGTGCTGATGCCTGGCATCGATGGCTTCGACATCTGCCGCCGCCTCAAGGCCGATCCGGCCACGGCGAATCTGCCGGTGGTGTTCGTGACGATCCTCGAGGACAGCCTGGAGGAGGCTCGGGGATTCGAGGCCGGGGGCGTCGACTACATCACGAAGCCGGTTCGTCCCGCCATCGTTCGGGCACGAGTCCGCACGCATGTCGAGCTCAAGCGGACTCGAGACATGCTGGAACACCTGGCCTCGCGCGATCCCTTGACGGGCGTCGCAAATCGCCGGCGGTTTGATGAGGCGTTCGACGAGGAATGGCGACGGAGCCAGCGCGCGGGGACGTGGTTGTCGCTGGCGATCGCGGACGTCGACCATTTCAAGCGGTTCAACGATCGTCACGGCCACTTGGCGGGCGACGAGCGCCTGCGCCGCATTGCCGCCTCCTTCACGTGGCACGCCCGGCGAGCGGGCGACCTCGTGGCCCGGTTCGGTGGCGAGGAGTTCGCCCTGATCCTGCCGCGAGTCGACTCGGTGATGATGGCCGCCGTCCTCAGGAATCTGCTCTGTGGGGTTTCCGCGCCTGAAACGGAGGAAGCTGAGGATAGGCCCATCACGGTGAGCATCGGCGCGGTTTCGGTGGTGCCCTCGCGCGATGCCACGGCGAGAGACGCGTTGGGCGTTGCCGATGACCTTCTGTACGCCGCGAAACACGAAGGCAGGGATCGCGCCGTCCATGTGGATCTCGCGACCCGTCTGAAAACCGTCGTCAAGAGATCCTGACGCCGCTCAGGCCCCGAGTCAGGCCCCGGCAGCGGCCAACGCGAGGCAGGCCCAGCCCGCGAGAAACGCCAGTCCGCCAAGCGGCGTGATGGCGCCGAGAACGGTGACTCCGGTCACGGCCAGCGCATACAGACTCCCGGAAAACAGCACGATTCCAACGATGAAGGACCAGCCGGCGATGGTCATGAGCCACGCGCTCATCCGCGCCACGCCCAGGGAAGTGACGAGCGACGTGAGGACGAGCGCGAGCGCATGGTACATCTGGTACCGCACGCCGGTCTCGAAGACGGCGAGCATCTCCGGCGAAATGCGCGCCCGCAGCGCATGCGCGCCGAAGGCGCCGAAGCCGACGCCGAGAAAGCCCGCAACCGCGCCGGCCAGCAAAAACGTGCGATCCATGGCGGCGATTGTACGGGCAAACACAAAGCGAAGCCAACGCGATCGGCCGGAAGCGCCCGCGCGGAGGTGACGATCACTCATCGTCCAGCCGGAGGCGGCGCTGCGCCTTGACGTGACCTCGCTGTCTCTTCGACGCGATCCGTTTCTCGCGGGCGGCCACGGTTGGCTTCGTCTGCCGCCGCTTGGTCGGACCGACCGCCGCGCGTCGAATCAATACGACGAGCCGGGCAAGCGCGGCCTCCCGATTCTGAGCCTGTGTGCGGTGATGCCGGCTGTCGATGAGCAGGACATCCCCCACGGTCATCCGACGACCGGCCAGGGCGACGAGGCGAACTTTGACGTCGGACGGGAGTGCCGAAGCGCCGACGTTGAAGCGGAGCTCGACGGCGGTCGCGACCTTGTTGACGTTCTGGCCTCCGGGGCCCGATGCGCGGACGAATCGCTCTTCGAGGTCGCGCTCGTCGATAGCGATGCTGTCAGTGACCGGGATCACGATTCGGCCCAAAATGCGGCGACCCTCGGTGTCCCGCCGCGACGCGTCAATGGTACAGCACGGCGTTGAACAACACTCTGAACGCTCCGAAAGGCTGGCCGCGCCACTCCGGGCGGAAACCGATCAGCACGACATGCCCGTCGCCGACTCTGACGTCGAGCGCGGCGGCCTTTCCATTCAGGTGTTTCTCGCCGATGACATAACCGGACCGAAGTGGCGATCCCTCATCTTGGTACCGCGCAAGCGTGCTTCCCCTGAAGCCGTCTGTCGTTTCGAAGACCGGGCTGCCGTCAACGAAGACTGCCGCTCTGTCGGGCATGCCGGCCATGATTGGATGGTGCGTATCGACGGCCACTTCGACGATCGAGCCACGCAGGAAGAACTCTTCCGGCCGTAAGCCGGCGACGACATTGCGAACCGGCAGCTCGAGCTGTTGGATGGCGAAGGCGCTGGCGTTGCTCAGGCAGACGATCGTCCCGCCGCCGCGAACGAATTGTCGGAATCCCTGCAGATCGGCGGCAGTCAGCTGATACGCGTACTCGGGACGTTGCGGGCTGCCTCGCCCGCTCCTTCCGCCTGGGCTGCCAGTCGCCGCGCCAGCCACCGGCACCCTCGCATCGTCGGGCATGACGAGGACATCGATCCTGTCGCGCAACGGGAGCTTGAAATCTTCTGGGTGAATCAGGGCGAGCTCGAAGCCGTACTGCTCGAGGAGCCAGCGCGTCCACCCTTCGTCCAGGCTGCCGGTCCACGGCTGAAAGAGTCCAAGACGTGGCTTTGGCAGGATCGACTCCGCCCCACGAGTCAACCCTCCGTGCCGTTCCGCTGTGAGGGCGAGCGACTTCACGACGTCGTCCTGTGCTGCTTCGGAGAGTCCTGCGATGGCGTATCGGCCCTCCGACCGCTGGGTCGTCGCGCCTTGGGCCCACGCACGATTCAGCGCGCGAAAGGCGTTGTTCTGGGCAGGATCGACGACCAGCACGCTGCCGGTCCCAATCACGCGACCTGGTGGCGGAACAATCGCCGCGGCGCCGCGGTCGCTGTCGAAGCCCGCGCCCGGAGGGCTATCGAAGGGCGCTGCATCCTTGTCGAGCGCGGCGTCGTACGGCGTCGGCTTGATTTTCGGCTCGGGCGTCGAGCCAAGCAATTTCATCTTCGCTCGGACATCGTCTCCGAGCGGACGCGCCGCGGCGACGACGCGCACGCCCATTTGGAGGGGCAGCGTCCACCCGGCGGCGTCGTACGGCCGCTCGGGAGGGCCGCCGGGGTACTGACGGAGATCCGGATAACGTTGGACGTCGAGCACCTCGCGAGCCATCGCCGCGAATTCCTGGTCGGTCGGGATGACCCATGTGCCCGCCGGGAGCGTTTCGTCGTTGATGACTGCGTCGCCGGTCAACTGCCAGACGCGCACGCCGCCAAACGCCAGACGGCGGAGGAGCTCAACGGCGGCAACGGGATCGCGCTGCTGTTGGGGGACGAAGTAGGCGAACGGCGCCTTCGTCTTTCCAAGAGCAATCTGTTCGACCCCCGCCTTGTAGCGGTTGAGCAGCAGAGAGTCCTTGTATTTGGACGCGAACTCAAGAACTGAGAGCGACGCCGTGGTCATGTAGTCGACCGCGTCGCGCAATCGCCACAGACCGGGCGGCCACGGACTGGAATACAAGCTCTGCGGCCGCAGATCGCGCATGTTTTCGGGAAAGTCGTCGATCGTGTATGTGTGCGGCGTCGCGTACTGATAAAGGGCGGTTTCGGTCCAGAACGCGGCGATATTCTTGAAGTTCGGCGCGTAATCGATGTACCCCGGATACCACGCGTCGAAGGCGGTCCCCATGTGCGTCGCGCCTACCTGACCGCGCGCCTCCAGAGCCATGGCGATCGCCATCCCGATCATGTTCACCTGTCGGGACATGATGTAGGGTGTGTCGGTCCCCACCGGTTCGGAGAACGGCGGCAGCCAAATCCGCGTCGGAAAGGGTCCGGACTGATGGTGAACATAGATGATCTGCGGCTCCCACTGCCGCCACGTGTGCTCGACGACGCGTGATTCGATCATGTTGAGCATGTACGCGTCCCGGTTGTTGTCGTGGCCGACGTATTCCTGATAGAGACGTGGGAGCGCGGCGAGCTCGTACGGCGTGCCGACGTTCTGCATGTACCAAGAGGCGACCATCTGTTGGCCGTCGGGGTTGATCGTTGGCCAGAGCATCAAGACAACATTTTCCAGAATGGCTCTGACGTCGGGATCGTCCGCCCGGCCGACCAGGTCGTAGAGCAGGAGCGGCGTATGTTGCGGCCCGGCGACTTCTGTTGCGTGGAGTCCGCCGTCGATGTGGACGAGCGCCTTGCCTTCGTGAGCGAGACGCTTTGCCTCACCGTCACTGAGGCCCTGAGGATGCGCGAGGCGCCGGGCGATTTCTCGGTAGCGATCGATTTTTGAGAGATTGTCGGGCGAGGAGACGAGCGCGAAGTACATGGGGCGCCCTTGCGAGGTCGATCCAGCCATCACGAGCTTGACGTATTTGCTGGCGGCGGCGACCCTTTGAAAGTAGTCGAGCGACTGTTCGTAGGTGGCCAGCTTGAAGTCGGCGCCCGGCTGGAATCCGAAGACCGAATCGGGCGAGGGCACGCCGGTCGTCGCGCGAAGGGCGGTTGGCGCCGCCAGCGGGATGAAGAACGAGAGGAAAAACGTCAACCTGATGAGAAGGGATCGCACGCGCCGAGTATAAGTCAGCGGCTTGGCAAAGGTGTCGTCGCGCCCGCGCAGGTGGACAATGTTGGCCCAGCGAGGCGGAGCCTCTCGGCGGTCTGAGGCGCCCGGTTCGCTAGAATTGAGCCAGTCCGGAGGCCATATGAAGACTGTTCGCCTGCTTGCCGCCATTCTGGCGGGTGTCCCGCTCGTCGCCCAGGCGCCTGCCGTCAAGTATCCCCAGCCGCGCGAGGCGGACGGCGCCGACAACTACTTCGGCACAAAAGTGGCCGATCCCTATCGGTGGATGGAGGACCTCAACTCCCCTGAATTGAAGAAGTGGATCGACCAAGAGAACGCCGTCACCTCGAAGTATCTCGACGCCCTTCCTGTTCGCGACGCCCTCAAGAACCGCATCAGCAAGCTGTGGGATTATCCGAAGGTCGGCGTCCCGCGCTTCGAAGGGCGGCGTTGGTACTACACACGCAACAGCGGATTGCAGCGTCAGGGGGTGGTGCATGCGCGCGAGACGCTTTCGGGCGCCGAGACCGTGGTTATCGATCCCAATCAGTGGTCGCCCGATGGGTCGATCGCATTGTCGAATTTTGAGCCGTCGCCGGACGGGCGACATTTCACATACGGCCAATCGCCTGGCGGGTCTGACTGGTCGACGTACTATGTGCGCGACCTGTCGAACGGCAGGCAATTGGACGACGTCGTTCGATGGGTCAAGTTCTCGGCCGTGGCCTGGGTGCACACGGGTCGAGGGTTCTTTTACGGTCGGTACCCGGAGCCGCCGGAAGGCAAGGCACTCGAGGCCGCGCTCGCGGACAAGAAGGTGTACTATCACGTCCTAGGCACGCCCCAATCGGCGGATCGGCTGATTTACGAGCGGACGGACGATCGCAAACTGTTCATCAACGCCGATCTCGACGAGACCGGACGCTATCTCTGGATCGTGACGAACAAAGGGACGAGCAACAAGAACGAGCTGTTCGTGAAGGATCTCGGCGATCCACTGAAGCCGAACTTCGAGGCGCCCGTTCGAGCGCTGTACCCGAATCACACGGCCGAATACGACCCGCTTGGCGTCGTTGACGGCCTTCTATATCTCAAGACCGATCGGAACGCACCCAACAAGGCCATCGTCGCCGTGCCAATCGGTACGCCGGATGCCGCCAACTGGAAGACGATCGTGCCGTCCGGCAGCAACGCGATCGAGTCGGCGAGCCTTCTTGCAGGGAAGATCGCGGTCAACACCCTGGTTGACGTGGCGAGTGAGATTGCATTTTACAACCTGGATGGCACGATCGCCGGCCATGTGACGCCGCCCGGTCTGGGCACCATGGTTGGGCCGGTGGGGCGGTACGACCGGCAGGAGATCTTCTATCGCTTCGAATCGCCGCTCTATCCGGCCACGGTGTTCCGCTACGATCTCGCGACCGGGAAGAGCAGTCCGTTCGAGGCGCCCGGACTGACGTTCGATCCCGCCCCCTTCACCACGGAGCGCGTGTTCGCCGCGTCAAAAGACGGCACGCGCGTGCCCGTGTTCATCACGCACCGCCGCGATTTGAAGAAAGACGGAGCGAACCCGACGATGCTGTACGGATACGGCGGATTCGATATTTCCGAAGTGCCGCGCTTCCGCCCGGACGTGATTGCATTTCTCGAGCACGGCGGGGTTTACGCGACCGCGAACATGCGAGGCGGTGGGGAGTACGGCGAGGCGTGGCACGAGGCTGGCATGCTCGAACGGAAGCAGAACGTGTTCGACGATTTCATCGCAGCGGCGGAATATCTCGTCCGCGAACGTTACGCGTCGCCGCAAACGCTTGGGATCATGGGTGGGTCGAATGGTGGGCTGCTGGTCGGCGTCGCGATGGAACAGCGGCCGGATCTCTTCGCGGTCGCGTTGCCGGCGGTCGGCGTCATGGACATGCTCCGCTATCACAAGTTCACGGGGGGATCGGCCTGGGCAACCGAATACGGATCGTCGGACGAACCGACGGCGTTCCAGTATCTGTCGAAGTACTCGCCGCTGCACAACGTGCGGCCTGGAACATGCTACCCGGCGACGCTCGTGACAACGGCCGATCACGACGATCGGGTGGTGCCGAGCCACTCCTTCAAGTTCACGGCCGCCATGCAGGCGGCCCAGGGGTGCGACAGGCCGGTGTTGATTCGCGTCGAGACTCAGGCGTCGCATGGCTACAGGCCGACCGACAAGCGCATCGCGGAGCTGGCGGACGAGTGGGCTTTCGCGCTGACGCACATGAAGAAGCGTTGAGGACGCCGGGCCGCCGCGGACGCCCACGCCGAGGTGGGGCGGACCCGACGCCAGGAATCCCCGTATAATTCCGCACGTGAATCGTCGGACGTTCCTGACCACGACCGGTCTGGCGGCTGTGGGCTATGGCCTGAGCGGCTGCGCGTCGAATGCGCGGCCGAACGCCACGCCGGGGCGCAGCGTCGCCGCGCGGCCGCAATTTCGGCTCGCGCCCGTCCAGGCATCCTGGGATCGTGTCATTCGAACGACCGTTGGGTTGCGGCCGCACCGCGACGCGGGGTTCGTGCTGAGACCAGACAAGCTTGACGACAAGCTGCTCGTCCACAACTACGGTCACGGCGGTGCAGGAATGTCGTTGTCCTGGGGCACCGGTCTGATGGCGGCTGAGCTGGCCACTGCGCACCAGGAGCGGCGGGCGGCGGTTATCGGCTGCGGAGCCGTAGGGCTCACGAGCGCCAGGCAACTTCAACGGCGCGGCTTCGACGTCACGATCTACGCGGCGGCCGTGCCACCCAACGTAACCTCGAACATGTCGCTCGCGGGGTTCACGCCGACCTCAGGGCTCGTGGAGCCTGATCGGCGGACGCCGGAGTGGGACGTGCAATATCGCCGTGCGGCCGACATCGCGTATCGTCAGTTGCAGCTGATGGTCGGGCCCCTCTATGGTGTGTCGTGGATTGACAACTTCACTCTGATCGACGAGAGTCGCCCGCCTGCGCCGCTTGAACCGGAGCGCCCGAGCCTCATGGAAGGGCTGCAGCCGCCCGAGGAGCTGCTTGGTCCGGGAGAGCACCCGTTTCCGACGAAGTACGCCCGTTGGGGTCCTACGATTCGAATCGAGCCATCGATCTATCTCGATGCGCTCGTCCGTGACTTCCTGCTATGGGGCGGTCACCTCGTGATTCGCAAGTTCGACAGCCCGCGGGATCTTGCGGCTTTGCGGGAGTCGATCGTCATCAATTGCACCGGTCTTGGCGCGCGCGATCTGTTCGGTGATCGGGAGCTTTTGCCGCTCAAGGGCCAGCTCACGGTGCTGGTCCCGCAACCCGAAGTCACCTATCACACGGCCGGCGGCACCCGCCCCACGCCGCCTGGGAGCCTCGGGCTGCACATGATGCCTCGGAGCGACGGCATCATCCTCGGCGGCACATCGCAGCGCGACGTCTGGGCGATGGAGCCGGACGACGCGGAGCGCCAGCGAGTGGTCGACGGCCACATCGAGCTGTTTGCGGCGATGAAGAGCACCGCCCGCGCATAAGCGATGCGCCGGCTGCCTGCGACGCTGGCGACGGGATCGCCCCTCCGACAAATGATCGCTATCGCGTCATGTTGCTCGATGCTTGGCGCGTGCAATCCGACTCGAGGTGGCGCGGGGGCGGGAGGCCGGGCCGATGGCCAGGCTGGTGCCCTTGACGATGCCGTCAGCGCTGCCCGGGCCGCCGCACAGCGCGCAAAATGCGGCGATCTCCCGTCCACAAATGACCTGCAGGAATATCTGCGACGCGCGCCGGCCGAGGGCGGCGATGCTGGCGGGTTGTTCGGCGGGAAGTTGGAATGGGTCGCCGTCGTCAACAGAAATGGCGAGATCTGCGGAGCCGCGGCTGCCACTGAGGACGCGGCCGCCGTCTGGCCCGCGGCGCAGGCGATCGCCAAGGCCAAGGCCTACACGGCAAACGCGTTCAGCACCGACGCGCAGCCGCTCTCGACGGCAAGGCTCTACACGTTGACGTTGCCTGGTCACTCCCTGTGGGGCGCGGTCGGGCAGAATCCGTTCAAGCCCGAATGTCTCGAGGCGCCGGCAGACGCGCGCGGAACTGACGGCAAGGTCTGTGGGGGTACGGTCGGGCTGGGTGGCGGCGTCCCGCTGTACAGAGCAGGGAAACGCATCGGAGGCCTTGGCGTGGCCGGCGACACGGCCTGCGCGGATCACGAGATTGCGAAACGGGTGCGACACCTCGCGCAGCTCGATCCCGAGCGAGGTCCGTTGGTGGACGACATCACGTATTCGAGTGCGGAGGGGGCGTCGATCTTCACGCACCCACTCTGCCCCAATACGTGGCTGAATGGGAGACGGGTCGGGGACGAGCCGAAGGCGTCGGGGTTCTGATTACGCCATCAGGTCCAGGGAGCATCGGACGAACCGGTCGCCTCTCTCTGTCTCAGATCGGGACATCAGGCCGGCGCGCTCGAGGCCGAGCAGGACCGCGCGACACAGCTCGGGGCTCAGCCCGGTTTCGTCTGCCGCATCGCCCGGCCGGAGCTCGTCCCCCACGTGCATCGCCAACAGCAGCCGCTGGAGGCGATCGAATCCCTCATTCACACTGACAGATCTGCCAGATCTGGGTTCCATCGTTCGGAGGCGCCCTCAGAGAATGCTGGTGCCGGGAGCAACGCATATGCCGCCGGCTCGAATTCGTGCATCTCCGCGTTTGGGCCTCAATTTGCGTCGACTCATCGACGTTACGTCGTGTTTCGCAGCGATTCACGACAGATCAGCATGAAGAGACTACAGTGCCGGAGACGCTCCTAAACGACGTTTAACGATTGACAACAGCAAACGCTCGCCTGGGAGCCGGTGAGAGGCGAGGCCGGAACCGCGTCGGGTTTCTGAACGGTCTCAGAGCGGCAGTCTGAGGAACGCGCGACAACCTGTCTGGTCCACGCGGTTCTCGAGGGTCAAGGCGCCGCCGTGCGCCTCGGCGATTTGGCGGCACAGCACCAGGCCGATCCCCGACCCGCCGGGTTTGGTCGTGAAGAACGGGACAAACAGGTTCGACGCGTTCCGAAGGCCTGCGCCCTGATCGTCGATCCACAGTTCGAGATGACGCGGTCCAGCCGTCCAGCCGACCGAGACGGCGCCTTGTGTTTCGAGCGATGCATCGACCGCGTTGTGAAAGAGATTGATCAGGAGCTGCTCCAGCTGGTCTGGATCGGCGCGAACCGTCACGTCCGGGCTCGGCTCAATCCGAACCCCAAGGCGCGTCTCCACGTTCACGATTCGCCGAACGAGCGCCGGCACGCTCACCGAATCGTGACGCGGCGCGGGCAACTTGGCGAGGCGTGCGTAGGCGGTGGTGAACCGGCTGAGGGAGTCCGACCGGGCCGCGATGACCGCCAGCCCTTTGCGCATGTCCTCGTTCCAGTCGGCCGGCATCTCGTTGCGCGCCAACAGCGATTCCAGGCTCCCGGCAATCGACTTGATCGGCGCGAGGGAATTGTTGATCTCGTGGCCGATCACTCGAATCAACCGTTGGAACGCCTTTCGTTCTTCGTCGCGCAGCGGGCGGCTGACGTCAGCCAGCACGACGAGCTGATGCGGCCGACCCTCCTGGCGGAATGTCGTTCGTCGCAGCTCCCAGCGTCCGGTGCCTCCTGGAAAGGCAATGTTCTCGATGCGCGGCGTCGGACCATCGAGACAACGGGCCAGCCCGAGGTCCTCGGCGGTCCGGCCCAGCAGATGCTCCGCCGCGTGGCCGAGGAGTTTCTCGCCGGCGCGATTGATGAGCCGCAATGCGTGGGCCCCGTCGAAGGTGAGAACCGCGACGTCGATCTCGACCATCATGGTCCGAAGCAGGGCGCCCGCCTCGACGGCGACGAGCCGCTGATTGTGCAGCGTAGACGCGAGTACGTTGACCTCGAGCATCACGGCGCCGAGGGGATCGTTCCCACTCGCGCCCCGAGCGCGGATGGAAAAGTCGCTCTCGCGCAAAGCGGCGAGAAGATTCGAGAGCGTCTGGAGGGGCAACACCACGCGGTGGCGCACGCTGAACGAGCAGCCGGTCCAGACGCCCACGATCAACACCGTGAGCGTCCACTGAACTTTTGGCGTGTAATCACCCGTCCACAGGAGGATGAGCGCCACGAGGGCGGCCGGGAAGCCCGCGGCGAGCGCGAGCAAGAGAATACGCTGGTCGAATCGCAGTCGCGAGTCGGGGCGATTCTCGACGGGATCAGGAGCCGCCGCGAGCGTTGCTTCGGCCAGCGGCGCCGCGGCTTCAACTCGAGGCATCAGAGCCGATTATCCACTACCGTCGGGCGGCCGGCGCGCCAGATAGCTCGTGGCCCGTGACTGGCGCCTCGATTCGTGACTGCGGTGCCTTACCGGAGCCCGGGCCGCTCGATTTCCGCGATTCGCCTAGAGTCCGTATCGCTGCAGCCGGCGGTACAGCGCGCTGCGGCTCAGGCCGAGCGCTTTGGCCGCCTGGCTGACGTTACCGTCGAAGCGCGCCATGGCCTTCTTGATGAGGAATCCCTCGACTTCCTCGAGGCTCATGTCCTCGATTCGCGACGTCGCGTCGCGGTCGATGCGCAACCCCAGCTCGCCGAGGCGAATCGTGGCGCCTTGCGCCATCAGCACGCCGCGCTCGACCGCGTGATCGAGTTCGCGGATGTTGCCCGGCCAGGGATGGTCGAGCAGCGCCTGCAGCGCGACCGGCTCGAACCCGTTGATGGTCTTCCGATACCGCTGCGCATGCTGGCGCAGAAAGTGCCCGGCCAGCGCCGCGATGTCGTCGCGGCGATCGCGCAGCGGAGGCAGATGGATCTCGATCGTATTCAACCGAAACAGCAGATCCTGCCGGAATCGACCGCCGCCGACTTCGTCGACGAGGTTCGCGTTGCTCGCGGACAGGATGCGCACGTCCACGTGACGCGTGCGCGACGATCCGACGCGCTCGAAATCTCCGGTCTCGAGCACGCGCAGGAGCTTCGGCTGAAGATTGAGCGGCACGTTCGCGATCTCGTCGAGGAACAGTGTCCCACTGTCGGCGAGCTCGAACCGTCCGACGCGGTCGCTCTTCGCGTCGGTGAACGCCCCCTTGACGTGGCCGAAGAGCTCGCTCTCGAAGACACCATCCGACAGCCCACCGGCGTTGACGGTCACCAGTCCCTTGCCGGCACGGCCTGAGACAGCATGAATGGCCTGCGCCACCGTCCCTTTGCCCGTTCCGTTCTCGCCGGTGACGAGCACGTTCGCTTCCGACGGCCCGACGCGCTGAATCAGCTCCAGCACCGGCCGCATCGACGGCGCCTCGGCGATGAGGAGGGGACGGGCGTCAGGTTTGAGCGATCGATTCTCCGCTTCGAGCCGCTGCTGGCGGCGCAGCGCGCGGGCGAGCTCGACCTGCGTGCGGAGGATGGTCAGAAGCCGCGCGTTTTCCCACGGCTTCTGGACGAAGTCGCGAGCGCCGCGACGCATCGCTTCGACGGCAACCTCTACGCTGCCCCACGCGGTCATGACCACGACCGGAAGGGTAGGATCGTGTGAACGCAGTTGCGAGAGGAGATCGAGGCCTTCCTGCCCCGATGTCGTGTCGCGCGCGTAATTCAGATCCATCAGCACGGCGTCGAAATCGTCGCTATCGACCGCGTCGAGGATGCCGCCGGGCGAGCTGGCCGATTCGATTTTGAACCCCTCGCCTTTGAGCAGCAGTCGGAGCGCTTCGAGCACGTCGGCTTGATCGTCTGCGATGAGCACGCGCGGCAGCGTGGCCTCGGTGCGCATCGGTGTCGAATCTGAAAGACTCGTTGTGTCGCCAAGAGTGTCTGCCGGCCATCGGTGCGCAACTGCCACGGTTCTGCTCCTGGAATTGGACGCCCTTTAGACGTCAAAAGGAGACTTTTGGTCGGTACCCCCCACCGGCGCGAATCTCCACTGGCGCGAGCCAAACGTCAGTCGTCGACCACCCAGCCATCGCGCAACTGGATGATGCGTGTTCCATAAGACGCGTTGACCTCCGAATGCGTTACTTGGACGATTGTCGTTCCGCCCTCGTTCAGCGTCCTGAAAAGCTCCATGATCTCTTTACCCTGCGCCGAGTGCAGGTTGCCCGTCGGCTCATCTGCAAGGATCACCTGTGGATTCGCGATCACGGCGCGCGCGACGCCGACCAGCTGTTGTTGGCCGCCCGACAGCTGGTTCGGATACAAGTCCTTCTTCCCCACGATCTGGAACCGGTCGAGAATGTCGGCGACCATGCTCTGGCGGTCCTTGCGGCTGACATTTCTGTACGAGAGGGGAATCTCGAGGTTCTCATACACCGTCAGGTTGTCGAGGAGGTGATAGCTCTGAAAAACGAAGCCGATGTGCTTCTTGTGCAATTCCGAACGCTGTTTCGGATTGAGACGATGGACCGGCTGATCTGTGAAGTAGTACTCGCCGGACCAGGCGCTGTCATGCATGCCGAGGATGTGCAGCACCGTCGATTTCCCGGCACCGGACGGTCCCATGATTGAGACGAACTCACCGTCCTTGATGTCCAGATTGATCCGTCGCAGCACATATGTGCGGCCGACGCCGACGGGGTACGACTTCTCGACATTCCGCAGCGAGATGAGCATGAGGTCAGACGATACCGGCGCGGATCCCGACGGCGGGCGCGACCGCGACGAGGGTGGTAACTTTGGAGGACTTCCGCTCAGCCATCAAAGCCTTCAGCCACGAGCCATGACGGATCTCTACTCGGTAACAGCCATTTCCATGCGCTCCTCGACGACGCGACCGTCAAAGAGATGGATGCTGCGGTCCGCGTGTCGCGCGTAGCGCGGGTCGTGCGTGACCATGCAGATGGTGGCACCGCCCTTGTGCAGCTCGCGGAGCAGGTCCATGACCGCTTCGCCACTGCGCGAGTCGAGGTTGCCCGTGGGCTCGTCCGCGAGCAACATCAGCGGCTCTCCCGCGACCGCGCGGGCCACCGCGACGCGCTGTTGCTGACCACCGGACAGCTGGCTCGGGAGATGCTTGGCACGGTGCGCCATGCCGACGCGCTCGAGCGCGGCTTCGGCACGTTGTCGACGTTCGGCCGCCTTCATGCCCCGGTAGGTCAGCGGCAGCTCCACGTTCTCGAACACGGTGAGGTCGCCAATCAGGTTGAAGCTCTGGAAGATGAACCCGATCTCGCGATTCCGGACGCGCGCACGCTCGGACGCGGCCAGCTCCGCGACGGGCCGCCCGTTCAGGTGGTACTGGCCTTCTGTTGGCGAGTCGAGCAGGCCGAGAATCGAAAGCAGCGTCGACTTGCCGCAGCCCGACGGCCCCGCAATCGCCACGTACTCACCCTTGCCGATCTCCATGTGGACGCCAGACAGTGCGTGGGTTTCGACCTCGTCGGTGAAGAACACCTTTGTGACACCGTCAAGCTTGATGATCGGCTGGCCGTTCTCTGCCATGGTTCGCTCCTTGCGGCGTTGTCGCGCGCGCTCTATTTCAGTCTGATGCGGTCGTACGCGTCGTACGCCGACATGTCGGACAGAATCACCTGATCACCGACCTTCAGTCCCGACAGAATCTCGATGGTGTTGACCGAGCTCTTTCCGAGCTTGACCTGGACACGCTCCGCGTTCACCCCATCGGGCGCGACCTTGAACAGGCCGACGACGCTCTGATCCTGGCCAAATGCCGGCCGGCCCGTATAGAGCACGTCGTTCAGCCGTTCGAGCTCAATCGTCCCGTCGACGCTGAGGTCGGGGACCGCGCCCTTAGGCAGCTCACCAGTCATGGTGACGTCGACCGTGCGCGTCCCGTTGATGACCGACGGATCGATCCGTGCCACGCGCCCTTCGACGACGCCGTTGCGCGTGTCCACTTCGGCCTTTTGGCCGATCTGGATGTCTTTGGCTTGCGTCTCGGCGATCTTGATTTCGGCCTTCAAGCGGCTCGGGTTCGCGACGCGCGCGAGGTTCGTACCGGGCGCCACCTGCTGACCGACTTCGACCGGCACGAGCTGCAGCATCCCGTCGAGCCCCGCCCGAACCTTCAATTCGTCCCGCTGCTGCCGTGTGAGCACGAGCACGGCGCGCGCCTGGTCGACGAGCGACTGTTGTACGGCGAGTTGCGCGCGCATGGAGTCCGCCTTACTGTCCAGTTGTTCCTGGGCGATGCGGCTGCGCACGCCAAGTTGTTCGGCGTCCACCTTCGCCTGACGCAGCTCGAGGTCGGAGACCAGCTTGTCCTTGGCAAGCGCTTCTTTCATCTCCGCGTTCATCTCCGCCTTCTTGTAGTCGCCGTCCATGTTCGCGGCCGTCGCCCGTGCCTGGAGGAGATCGTTCTGCAACTGCACCTTCAAGTTTGCGAGGCCCGCTTCGGCCGCCGCCAGCTTCAGCTCGGCGTCCTGCAACTGCTGCTCGAGAGTCGGGTTGCTGAGCTCGAGGATGATGCTGTTGGCCTTCACGGGCGTGCCCGGTCGGAGGATGATGTTTTCTACCCGCCCCTGAGTGGTCGCTGGAATCCACCGGATATCTTCAGGCGTCAGGATCCCCAGACCACGAACCTGTCGCACCATCGGCCCGCGTTTCACCGTATCTGGCCAGACGACGGCACGCTCGACCGTGGGCGCGGCGGGCTTCAAGCGAGAAAGTCCAACGCTTACGAGCACGACGGCGAGCAGACCCGCGCCGGCATAAAGCGCGCGGCGGATCCGCTTCTTTCTGACGTTTGACGGGCGCGCAATATCCATTGGTATTTTTCAGCCTGTTTAGACGGAATTCATGGCGAAAACGATCGCAATGCCAATCGCGAACGTGAACTTCAAAGGGCAAGCCAGCCGAGCCGAAGCCGTTAAGTGATTATAGCACTGTCATTTAGTGGTGTCTTGAATTGTCACGAAACCTGTCCCGATCGTTCGAAAACGGACAGTCGGGTCCCACGAGTGGCGCATGGATGGGCTTTTCTAGCCGCCGCGCGTGTGCATTTCCAAGTGCGGATCGCGCTTGAGGAGGTCCTGCACTGGGACGAAAGCGCGCTGTCCGCCGAGCGCGAGGCGCTGCTCGGCGCCGCGATCGTCGCGGCTGCGCCAGCGATTCGCGATGAGCGTGCGGAGGTCGTCCGACGATGCGCCACGCCTCAAAGGGCCGCGTAGATCGAGGCCCTGCGTCGCGTAAAGGCACAGATACCACATGCCATCGGCCGTCAGGCGGCTCCGATCGCAGGACCGGCAAAAAGGCTCGGTCGTCGAGGAGATGATGCCGAAGGTCGTGCCGTCGCCGAGCGTGAACCGATCCGCGGGCGCAGACGATCGTTCGATGATCGGTTCAATACGCCCGTAGCGCCGCGACAGTGTGTCGAGAATCTCCCGGCGAGAGACGACGCGATCCGGCGACCAGCGCGTGGCGCCGCCAACGTCCATGTACTCGATGAACCGGACCTCGGCCCTTGCCGACTTCCCGTACTCGATGAGCGCCGCCAGCTCGTCTTCGTTGACGCCGCGCATCACGACGGAATCGATCTTCAACGTTCCGAACATGCGGGTGGCCGCAGCAATGCCCGCATGGACGGCGTCGAGCTGATCGAAGCGCGTCAGCAAACGAAACCGATCCGGCCGTAATGTGTCCAGGCTTACGGTGATCCGGCCAAGACCCGCCGCTTTCAACTGATCGACCTGATCGGACAGGAGGACGCCGTTCGTCGTCAACGCAAGGTCCCGAATACCCTTCTTCGCGGACAGCATATGGAGAAGCGTGGAGATATCGCGCCGAAGCAGCGGCTCGCCGCCGGTCAAGCGCACCCTGTCCACGCCGAGAGAAAGGAACACATCGACGAGCGCGCTGATCTCCTCGAAGTGCAGGACGTCCTCGCGCGGCAGCCACGCGTAGTCGTCCTCGGGCATGCAGTACTCGCAGCGCAGATTGCATCGGTCGGTCACGGAGAGCCGCAGATTTCTGAGCGGTCTCCCGAGCGTGTCGTTCATCTGAGCCCAATGATTCTAAGCCGCGACCCCCCTGGAATGAAGGGTCGCGATGCGATTTGTCCGTCGAAGCGCGCGCTCCACCGTCCCGGCACGTTTGCCAGACAGGCCGGGCAGCGGCCGTCGGGCGTCAGGTGATAGTCCTGAATGTAGTAGCCAAGACGAGACACCAACCGCTCTCCGCAGCCCGCGCATCGGGTGTGCTCGAAGCCTTCGACCTGGCCCGGAAGGTTGCCTGCGTAAACGTAGCGAAGTCCATTCCGGCGGCCAATGTTCGCGGCGGTCACGAGCATCTCGGCCGTCGTCTCAGCGCGATCCTGCATTTTGTAGTCGGTGTGAAACGCGGTCACGTGCCAGGGGATGTCCGGCGACACGCTCGCAATGAATGAAGACAAGCGGTCGAGCTCGTCGTGCGAATCGTTGAAATCGGGAATCAACAACGTCACGATTTCGAGCCAGACGTCCATCCGATGGAGTCGCTGAATCGTGTCGAGAATCGGATGCAGGCGTCCGCCGAGCTCGCGATAGTGCCGATCGTCGAAGCTCTTGAGATCAACCTTGTAGAGGTCAATCCATGGCCGGAGGTAGTCGAGCACGCGCGGCGTGCCGTTGCCGTTCGATACGAACGCGGTTCCGAGCCCCGCAGCCTTGGCCTCCCGGAAGACAGCCACCGCCCATTCGGTGGTGATGAGCGGCTCGTTGTACGTGCTGACGACGACCTTCGCATGTTGGTTCAGGGCCTCGACAACAAGAGCCTCAGGTGACGTGCGCCGGGGCGGAGCGATGGCGGCCGGGTCGCGCAGCGCCTGCGAGGTCACCCAATTCTGGCAGTACGCGCAGTGCAGATCGCAGCCGAGCATGCCGAAGCTGTACGCGAGCGCGCCGGGGTACGCGTGAAAGAACGGCTTCTTCTCAATCGGATCGCACTGCACGCCGCCCACATAGCCCCAAGGGACCCGCAGCGTCCCGGCGTCGTTGAAGCGCACCTTGCACACGCCGACAGCGCCCGCAGGTAGCGGGCAGCAATGGCCGCACGCGACGCAGCGGAGTCGCCCATCGGACAGCGTTTCGTAGAGGTCGCCTGCACGCGTCTCGCGAGCGAGGACCTCGGCCATGGTGGCCATGGAATCAGATCGATTGTAGTCCTTCCACGGGACACGAGGACACGACGTCCGCGCGACGGCGGGGCGGCACGAGGACGCGACGCCCGCGCGACCGCGGGCGGCACGAACACACAAAGCCCGCGGGACCCCACCGAGGCACGAAGGCCGAAGCCTGCGAGGGCTACGAGAAACGAGCGAACGGGGCGCGGGGCGCGCGGTGAACGCCGTATAATTTGCGGACCGGGCATTGTGCGGATCCTCATAACCAACGACGACGGCTACCGTTCCGACGGGTTGCGCGTCCTTTCGGAAGCGTTCAGGCCGATCGGCGAGGTGACTATCGTGGCGCCGACCGAAGAGGCCAGCGCGATCGGTCACGCGCTGACGCTACGGCACCCGCTTCGACTCGAAACGATCGGCGAACACGTCTTCGCCGTCGACGGCACGCCAACCGACTGCGTCAACATCGCTATCACTCAGGTGTTTAAGGGGCTGCCAGACCTTGTCGTTTCCGGCATCAACAAAGGCTGGAATCTGGGCGACGATGTCACGTACTCGGGGACGGTGTCGGGAGCGCTCGAGGGCGCCCTTCTCGGAGTGCCGGCCATCGCGGTGTCGCTTCGTGCGACGCGGGGCCCCTACGACTTCAGTTATGCGG